>JABMOG010000219.1 GCA_013204265.1 Rhodospirillales bacterium | reverse complement strand
GTCCGGCACCCAGCCACAGGTCTATCACAACGACCACTCGCGCCCAGAACGCCCTGTTGTGCGCACGCTGGAAGACGAAGTCGGCCGCGTCGTCCGCGCCCGCGTCGTCAACCCGAAGTGGATCGCCGGCGTCATGCGCCATGGCTACAAGGGTGCTTTCGAAATGGCGGCGACCGTAGATTATCTGTTCGCCTTCGCGGCCACGGCCCATTGCGTCAAAGACCACCACTTCGACGCCGTGTTCGAGGCCTATCTGGGTGACGACGAGGTGCGCGGCTTTCTCGAAGACCACAACCCGGCGGCGCTCAGGGAAATTTGCGAACGCCTGTTGGAAGCGCAGTCCCGTGGCTTGTGGCGACCCAGGCTCAACTCGACCCATGAGGCGCTGGCAAGGCTTGTCGCCTGAAGGCATGGCGGGAGACGGGGAAACGCGTTAAAAAGAAATTTGAAATAATCGGGGCATAGAGATGAGCGACGATAACAACCAAGACATCAACGCCCGGCACAGTGAAAAGATGGCTAAGAAAAAAGCGGCACGGGAAAAAATTCTCGCCACCAAGACTATTGAGAAGGGCTTGATCATGGTCCACACCGGCAAGGGCAAGGGAAAATCCACGGCGGCTATGGGGCTGGCCATCCGCGCCATCGGCAACGGCATGAAGGTCGGCATCGTGCAGTTCGTCAAGGGCGTGTGGGCGACCGGTGAGCGCGATGTGCTCGACAAATTCCCGGATCTGGTCACCATCAAGGCCATGGGCGAAGGATTTACCTGGGAAACCCAGGACCGCGCCCGCGACGTCGCCGCCGCCCAGCAGGGCTGGAAAATGGCTCAGGACATGATCAACGACGAAAGCTATAAAATGGTTATCCTGGACGAACTCAATATCGTGCTGCGCTACGACTACCTGCCGATCGCCGAGGTCATCGAAACTCTGCAGGCCAAGCCCGCGGATTTGCACGTCGTCGTCACGGGGCGCAACGCCAAAGACGAATTGATCGACATCGCCGATCTGGTCACCGAAATGACCATGATCAAACATCCCTTCCGGTCTGGCGTCAAAGCGCAGGTCGGTATCGAGTATTAAGAGGGTTTGATATGAAACGTTTGGCTGTTGTGATCGTCGCTGCCTTTGCCGCCTTTGGCATGTCGGCTTGTCAGCAAATGAATGAAAGCCCGGTCGAAGGCACCGAGCGTTTGTTGGAATGGTCCGCCGACACGGTAGAAAACTTCGCTCGCAAACCGGAACTCAAAGACTTCGCCCGTTACATCCCGGATGCTCGTGCGGTGATGATTCTGCCGGCCATCGTCAAGGCCGGGTTTTTCGTCGGCGCCGAAGTCGGCAGTGGTGTGCTGATCGCACGCGACCCCGGCGGGCGCTGGGGGTATCCGGCATTCTACACCCTGGGCGCAGCCAGTTTCGGGTTCCAGTTCGGCGTGCAGGATACGGAAACGGTGCTGATCATTCGCAACGACGGCGCGCTGCAATCGATTCTCAAGGATCAGGGCAAGTTCGGTGCCGATTTGGGTATCACCGCGGGTATATACGGCACCGGGATGGAGGCCTCGACGACGACCAATTTGCGATTGGACGTGCTGGCTTTCACCAATTCAAAAGTAGGTGCCTTCGCGGGCGCCTCGCTGGAAGGCGCGGTATTGGCGCGCCGGCGTGATCTTAACGAAGCGCTGTACGGCCAGGGTGCTACGCCGGAGGCCATCATTAACCAAGGCCGCTTTAAAACCACCAAGGCCGAACGGCTGAGGTCGGTCCTTGCCCGGTTCTGATGCCCCCCGCGCCCTGATGATTCAGGGCACCGGCTCGGACGTCGGCAAATCCCTGCTGGTTGCGGGGTTGTGCCGGGCCTTTCGAAACCGGGGCCTTAGCGTCCGCCCGTTCAAGCCACAAAACATGTCCAACAACGCCGCTGTCACCATTGATGGCGGCGAAATCGGCCGCGCCCAGGCGTTGCAGGCGCGGGCCGCCGGTATCGACCTGAGCGTGCATCTGAACCCGGTGCTGTTGAAACCGCAATCCGATACCGGGGCCCAGGTCGTCGTTCAGGGCCGGGTGGAGGGCACCGCCAATGCGCGGGATTACCACGCCCTGAAACCCAAACTGCTGCCCAGGGTGCTGGACAGTTTCCGCATCACCGCTGAAGGGGCCGATCTGGTTCTCGTTGAGGGCGCGGGCAGCCCGGCCGAGGTTAACCTGCGCGCCGGCGACATCGCCAACATGGGTTTTGCCGAAGCCGCCGGGGTGCCGGTGGTGCTGGCCGCCGATATTGAGCGCGGCGGCGTGCTGGCCAGCCTCGTCGGAACCTATGCGCTTTTGTCTGAAAGCGAACGGGCGCTGACAAAAGGATATATCGTCAACAAATTCCGAGGCGATACGTCGCTGTTTGACGGTGCGTTTGAAATCATCAGAGGCCAAACCGGCATGGAGAGTTTCGGCGTCGTGCCGTTTTTCGCGTTGGCCCGCCTGTTGCCGCAGGAAGACTCGGTCTCACTTGGTTTTGAGTCCGACGGCGGCGCTTCCATAAAGATCGCCGCGCTGCGCTTGTCGCGCATCGCTAATTTTGACGATCTAGACCCCCTCGCCGCCGAGCCCGATGTCGAGGTCCGCATCATCGAGCCGGGGTCCGCTGTGCCCGGCGATACCGATGTAATAATCATTCCGGGTTCGAAATCAACACTGGGGGATTTGGCCCAAATTCGGGCCGAAGGCTGGGACATCGACATCGCTGCCCACCATCGCCGTGGCGGCTGGGTGGTCGGTTTGTGCGGTGGTTATCAGATTCTCGGTCGCCGCGTTTCCGACCCTGGCGGCATCGAAGGTGCGCCCAGTGAGGCCGATGGCCTTGGCCTTCTCGATATCGAAACAATTATTGAAGGCGACAAAACGTTAAGCGAAGTGGTCGGCGTCGATGTTGAAACCGGCGAGGCCGTGCGCGGCTATGAAATGCACATCGGCAAGACCACCGGCCCCGGGCTGAGGGCGCCGTTTCTCACAATCGACGGTCGGGGTGAAGGCGCTCGCTCCGAAGATGGCCGCGTGTGTGGCACGTACCTGCACGGTATCTTCGCCGCCGATGGCTTCCGCCATGCCTTCCTTGCGCGCCTCGGCGCCAAGCCCGGCGGCGGCATTGCCTATGACGCGCAGATCGAAGACGTCCTGGATAAGCTGGCGGCGCATTTGGAAACGCACCTCGACCTGGACGGGCTTTTAGCGCTGGCGGCGCCAATCGAGGGTTTGCGCGCTACAGGCTGAACCGCAGCATGGCGATGGCCGCCACCCACATCCCGTTTATCAGGCAGGCGACGAAAAACAGATACAGCGCCCGGCTGATGTCCTTGGCTGTCGCCTTTGTGTTGCCGTCGCCGATCCACGGATCGTTGACAGTCTGGCTGGCGTACCGACGCGGCCCCGCCAGTGATAGTCCCAGCGCACCGGCCATCGCCCCTTCCGGCCAGCCGGCGTTGGGCGAACGATGAAACCGGGAATCCCGTAACATCACCTTCAACGCCTGGCCTGGCCTGGCCGTCGGCACGAACGCGCTGGCGAAGACGATGAACAGTCCGGCCAGCCGCGCCGGAATCAGGTTGAGCACATCGTCGAGCTTTGCGGCCGTCATGCCGAAGGCGCGGTAACGGGGGGAGCGATGGCCGATCATGCTGTCCATGGTGTTGACCGCCTTGTAGACGAGCAGACCGGGAAACCCGAACAGCACATACCAGAACACCGGGGCGACAACGCCGTCGCCGAAATTCTCGGCCAGCGATTCGATGGCGGCACGCGCCACGCCGTGTCCGTCGAGCTGGTCCGGGTCGCGCCCGACGATGTGGGCGACAGCGCGCCGCCCATCCTCGGTGCTTACGCGCAATCCCTTGGCGACGGCGCGGACATGGTCGTACAGTCCGCGTGCCGCCAACAACGACACCAGGCCAGTAAACTCGATGATCCAGCCAAGCGGATGGTTGAGGCTCAGCCAGGCCACGCCCAAACCGGTGGTAAAGGCCATACAGACGACGATGACCACGACCAGGGCGCCGCGAACAGCGCGGTCGACTTCGGTGCGCTCATCGCGGTTGAGTTTGCGGTCGAAAAAGCCGATGACGTCGCCGATCAGGCGAACCGGATGGCGCACGGCCTTGAATATGAACCGCGCCTCGCCGATGTAGGCCTCGACGATAAGCGCCATCAACAACAGCACCAATGGGTCGAAGCCGCTCTTGGCGGTCATTCCGAAAATTAACATAAGTTAGACAATCGCCGCTTGCCCCCGACCCCGTCAATGAAAATGGCGTTATGGGTGGGATGGATACCATGGATGAGTTCCCGGCGTTATGATTGAAAGAATGGTGGCGCTCCTGAATAAATGAAAGGAAACTTAAATCCATTGGTCCGTGGCCATGATCGCGACCTGGGCTGAGGGAATTTTATTGCATAATGAGCAAAGGATTATTTAATGGACGACCTTAAATTTGTTCATCTCTTTGAAGTAAAAGAAGAACAAATTATCGATCTTATGAACAATGAGATGGTAGGCAGGCAGATGCCATTGCTTACCGAAAGTTTTTCAGCCGAAAATTGCCGAGCCTTTTTGAAAGCAAAAAAGCAGCTTTGGGACGAACATGGGTTTGGCCCCTGGGCTTTCCTCATCAAAGGTGAATTTGCCGGCTGGGGGGGATTGCAACCGGAGCATGGGGAAGCTGATTTCGCACTGGTTCTCCACCCTAAATTTTGGGGGTGGGGACGAAAGATTTTCAATAAAGTCAAAGATCAGGCATTTAACCAAATGAACCTCAATTCGATAACTATCTTATTCCCTCCAGACCGACCAAATTCAAAAGCTATAACTCGTTTGGGTTTTACGGACGATGGCCAATTGATCGTTAACGGTGAACTCTTTATGAGATTTCGTCTTACCAAATCCCAGCCCTAAAGGTGATGTTTGTACTGCCGACAGACTCTTGTGCCGCTTTGGGTTATCTTTCGCCGAAATGCAGGCCGGAAAATATCGACGGGTAACCGCACAACAGCAGCGAAAGTGAAAATACCCCAGACTTGAGAAGAACTCATACAGAGAGGCTTTCCCGGGACTTGCAAACCTGTATGATCGCAAACCGGACGCGCCGCCCGGAGGCAATGACCAGGCGGCCCCGGTTTTAAGTACTGCGACAACAACGCTCGAAGGCAAGGACCAGGCGAAATGACAGACACTACCGCCGTAATGATTTGCGGCCACGGCAGCCGTGACGACGGGGCCGTCGAACAATTCAACAAACTGGCGGGGCATCTGTCCGGGCGATTGCCCGAATTCGATGTCGAAAGCGGCTTCCTTGAATTCGCCACACCGGTGATTCGCACCGGGCTTGATAAGCTGAAAGAACGCGGCGCGCGGCGCATCGTCTGCCTGCCCGGAATGCTGTTCGCCGCCGGGCACGTAAAAAACGACCTGCCGTCAGAGGTCAATAATTTTGGCGCCGAAAACCCCGACATCGAAATGATCTACGCCAGCGATCTGGGCATAGACAAACGCTTGTTGGAAGCCGCGCGGCAGCGCATCGAAGAAGCGGAACGCACATCATCCGGCGATGTTGCACGCGAAGACACCCTGCTGATGGTGGTCGGGCGCGGCACCAATGACCCGGACGCCAATTCCAACGTCTCCAAGGTGGCCCGGATGTTGTGGGAAGGCATGGGCTTTGGCTGGGCTGAGGTCAGCTATTCCGGCGTCGTTTTTCCGCTTGTCGATGCCGGGTTGGAACGGGCCGTCAAGCTGGGATACCGGCGCATCATCGTGTTTCCCTATTTCCTGTTCACCGGCATTCTGGTGGGCCGCATTTACGACTGGGCCAATGCGGCGGCTGCGGCCAATCCGGATATTGAGTTTATCAATGCGTCCTACCTCAACGACCATGACCTGCTGATCGACACCTTCGCCGACCGGGTCCACGAGGCGCTTGAGGGTGACAACGCCATGAACTGTGCGCTGTGCAAATACCGCGAACAGATCATTGGTTT
Source organism: Rhodospirillales bacterium (assembly GCA_013204265.1). Classification (GTDB taxonomy): domain Bacteria; phylum Pseudomonadota; class Alphaproteobacteria; order Rhodospirillales; family Casp-alpha2; genus Casp-alpha2. The sequence continues at coordinate 17,719 of JABMOG010000219.1, read as the reverse complement.
CGAAGCCGACCTCGGTGCGCCCCAGGTCGGCCACCATCATCATGTTCAGGGCATCGGCACCGATGGCCACGGGGCGCAGGACCACGGGGTGGTGCATGGTCACGGGCATCACCATCACCCGGACACCGACTCCGCTGACAAAGCGTAATCGGCGACAGGTGGCATCGATGTTCGATTACATCCGCGATCCGGCGGAAATTTATGAAAAATCCTTCGCTACTGTGCGGGCGGAAACCGATCTGTCGGGGCTTGAAGCCGCCGAGGCCAACGTTGCCGTGCGCCTGATTCACGCCTGTGGTCTGCCCGCTATCGCCACTGATTTGGTTTTTGGACCGGGTGCGGTTGCGGCGGGCCGAAACGCGCTGGCCGGTGGCGCAACCGTGCTGGTGGACGTCGAAATGGTCGCCCATGGAATTATCTGCGGACGCTTGCCCGCAAAAAATGATGTTGTCTGTACACTCAACGATGATGGCATCCGTTCGGCGGCGGAAAACGGCAACACGACACGCTCGGCGGCGGCGGTGGACCTGTGGCAAGACCGCCTCGACGGCGCCGTGGTCGCCATCGGCAACGCCCCGACGGCGCTGTTCCGGCTGTTGGAATTGTTGGGTTCCGGTGCGCCGCGCCCGGCGGTGATTTGCGGCTTTCCCGTCGGTTTTGTCGGGGCAGCGGAATCCAAGGACGCCTTGGTCGAGTGCGCCACCGAATGGGACATTGCGTTTATCACCCTGAAAGGCCGAATGGGCGGTAGCGCCCTGGCAGCGGCCTCCGTCAACGCTCTGGCGGGGGATGTATGAGCGGTAAATGGATCACCGTCGTCGGCATCGGCGAAGACGGCCTTGGCGGTCTTGCTCCTGCGGTCCAGACGCTGGTCGAGGCGGCGGAGGTTCTGGTCGGCGGCGAACGCCACCTGTCGAAGGTTCCTGAGGGCGCGGAAATCCGCATCGACTGGAGCAACGGGTTTGACGCCGCCCTCGATGAAATGGAACGCCACAGGGGTAAAAACGTGGTGGTGCTGGCCTCGGGTGATCCTCTGAATTTCGGCGTCGGGGCCAATATCATCCGGCGTTTCGGCATCGCGCCGGTGACGTTTCTGCCGACGGCGGGTGCGTACAGCCTGGCCGCCGCGCGCATGGGCTGGTCGCTGCCCGACACCAAATGCCTGACCGTGCATGGCCGGCCGCTGACGGCGGTCAATCTGCATCTGGTGGCCGGGAAACGCCTGTTGATTCTCAGCCGCGACGCGGGCACGCCGGCGGAGTTGGCGGAACTACTCACAGTGCGGGGCTTCGGGCCTAGCGCAATATCGGTGCTAAGTAACATGGGTGGCGATGACGTACGCCAAGAAGGTACGGCGGCGACGTGGGCGCACGCGCCGGGGGCCGATCTCAACACTATCGCCGTCGAATGCCTGGCGGACAAAGACGCTGACCAGAGAGCCTGGTCGCGGGTGCCGGGGTTGCCCGATGATGTGTTCGAGCACGACGGCCAGATCACCAAACGCGAGGTCCGCGCCGCCACCCTGGCGCGGCTGGCACCCTTGCCGGGTCGGGTGTTATGGGATGTCGGTGCGGGCGCGGGCTCCATCGCCATCGAATGGCTGCGCTGTGAACCGTCGGCCAAAGCCGTCGCCATCGAGCGCGACCCGGTGCGGGCGGCGCGTATTGCCCGCAACGCGGAAACCCTTGGCGTCCCAAACCTGAAAATTATTGAAGGCGAGGCGCTGGCGGTTCTCGCCGACATTGAGCCCGTTCCCGACGTGGTGTTCGTCGGCGGCGGCGTTTCCACGCCCGGGCTGCTGGAAGCCTGCTGGCAGGCGCTTGGGCACGGTGGACGTTTGGTTGCCAATGCGGTCACGGTCGAAGCCGAGCAGGCTTTGTTTCAGTTTAAAAATGAATACGGCGGTGACCTCACACGTTTTGCCGCCAGCCGCGCATCGCCGGTGGGGGCTTCCGATCGCCTCAATACCTTCAAGCCAATGATGGAAGTGACCCAGCTCGTGATGGAAAAAATCTGAAATGACTAACGCCCACGGCACCCTCTATGGCCTCGGCATCGGCCCCGGCGACCCGGAACTGATGACGCTCAAGGCGCACCGGATTTTGCAATCGGTGCCGGTCGTCGCCTATCCGGCGCCTGAGGATGGCGACAGCCTGGCGCGCGCCATTGCCGCCCCGCACCTGGCCGGGGGGCAGACGGAAATCGTCATCCGCACACCGATGACGCCGGGGAATTTCCCGGCCAACGACGTCTACGACCGCTATGCCGCCGAAATTTCCGAACACCTGAATGCGGGGCGCAACGTCGCCGTGTTGTGCGAAGGTGATCCGTTCCTCTATGGCTCGTTCATGTACCTGTTCCAGCGATTGTCCGGCGGATACCAAACCGAGGTCGTGCCGGGGGTGTCGTCTCTGGGCGCGGTGGCCGCCGCCGCCGGGCGGCCTTTGGTGTCGCGCAATCAGGTCCTGAGTATTCTGCCCGCGCCGCTGGAGGAGGCGGAACTGGAACGCCGGATCACCGATTCCGACGCCTGCGCGATCATGAAAGTCGGGCGTCATCTGGATAAGGTGAAGCGGGTGCTGGCGCGCCTTGGTCTGGACGGCGGGGCGGTCTATGTCGAGCACGCCTCGATGCCGGACGAAAAAATTCTGCCTTTACGCGACGTCGGAACCGATGCCGCGCCGTATTTTTCCATGGTGCTGGTTAACCGGCAAGGGCGCGGGGTATGAGCGCGTCGCTCCCTGAAAACGTCGCCCTGGTGGTGCTGGGGCCGGGTGGGCTGGCGCTGGCCGAACGCCTGAAAAAGGCGCTTCCGGGATCGGAAATTCACGGACTTAAAGGCCGCGCCGATGGCGGCGATATTCTGTTTACCGACACGATGGCCCATGTGGCCGGGTTGTTCCGGGCGGGCCGCCCGGTCGTCGGCATTTGCGCGTCGGGCATTCTGATCCGCGCCGTTGCGGGGGTGTTGTCGGATAAACGGGGCGAGCCTGCCGTCGTCGCCGTATCTGAGGACGGTATTTGCGCCGTGCCGTTGTTGGGCGGGCACCGGGGCGCTAACCGGCTGGCGTTGGCGATTGCCGGGGCCACCGGCGGGGTTGCCGCCGTGACCACGGCGGGCGATGTCGGCCTGGGGCTGGCGCTCGACGATCCGCCGCCGGGCTGGCGCGTTGCCAACGTGATTGCGGCCAAGGCAATAACGCAAACCCTGCTGGCCGGTGGGCCGGTAGCGCTGGTGGTCGAAGCTGGTGATGCCGGATGGATCACGGACTCCAGTGCCAAATTCACCGATGGCGCACCGACCACGGTCCGCGTCACCGACCGGGCGATTGCCGATCCGGGTAATGATTTAATTCTGTACCCCCCCGTGCTGGCGCTGGGGGTCGGTTGCGAGCGCGGCGCGAATGCTGCCGAAGTCATCGCCCTGGTCGAGGCGACATTGCGGGACGCTGGACTGGCAATGGGTGCGGTAGCATCAGTGGCGTCCCTGGATTTGAAGTCAGACGAGCCTCCTATCCATGCGTTGTCGGAACATTTAAGTGTGCCTGCACGATTTTTTACGTCCGATGAGCTGGAAATGGAATATCCCCGCCTCGCCAATCCGTCCGACGTGGTGTTTGCCGAGGTCGGCTGCCACGGCGTGTCTGAGGGCGCGGCGCTGGCGGCAACGGGTGCGGGCGGCGAACTGGTCGTGGAAAAAACAAAATCCGCCCGCGCTACTTGTGCCGTTGCCCGTGCGCCGGGGAATCTCGATCCCGAAACCTTCGGGGCGGCGCAGGGCGCCTTGACCGTTGTCGGCATCGGTCCGGGGGCATCCGGCTGGCGCACGCCCGAAGTGACGGCGGCGCTGCGCTCTGCCGACGATGTGGTCGGCTACAGCCTCTATCTCGATCTGGTCGCCGATTTGATTGACGGGGTGCCCCGTCATTCCTCGGACCTCGGCTTTGAGGAAGACCGCGCCCGGCAAGCGCTCGACCTGGCCGCTACGGGCCGCCGGGTGGTGCTGGTATGTTCGGGCGACGCCGGAATTTATGCGCTGGCGACGTTGGTCTATGAGCTTCTCGACCATGACGACAACGCCGCCTGGAACCGTATCGCGGTGACCGTCTCGCCGGGGATTTCGGCGCTGCAAGCGGCGGCGGCCCGTATCGGCGCGCCACTGGGTCACGATTTCTGCGCCATTTCGCTGTCCGATCTGCTGACCCCGGCGGAAGATATCGAGCGCCGCCTTCGCGCTGCGTCTGACGGCGATTTCGTTGTCGCCCTTTACAACCCGGTCTCCAAACGGCGCAGGACCCAACTGGTTCTGGCCCGCGATATCCTGCTCGAAGGCCGCCCGCCGGAAACGCCGGTGATTCTGGCCCGCAACCTCGGGCGCGTGGATGAGACCGTTCGCGTCATCGCGCTGGCCGACCTGGAACCGGATCTGGTCGATATGCTGACGCTGGTAATGATCGGTTCCAGCCAATCGCGAATCCTGGAAACATCTGCCGGGGTGCGCGTCTATACGCCGCGCGGCTACGAGCAAAAAATGGAGCCCCGACCATGACTGTACATTTTATCGGTGCCGGTCCGGGCGCGGTCGACTTGATTACGGTGCGGGGCCTGAACCTGATTCGCGATTGCCCGGTGGTGCTCTACGCGGGCTCTCTGGTGCCGGCGGAAATCATTGCCGAGGCTCCAGCCGGTGCCCACATCCTCGATACCGCGCCGATGCACCTCGATGAAATTATCGCCGAGATGAAAGCCGCCGCCGATGCCGGGCATGATGTTGCGCGGGTGCATTCCGGCGATCCGTCGCTGTATGGCGCGGTTGCCGAGCAGATGCGCCGCCTCGATGCACTGGGCATACCCTACGACGTGACGCCGGGGGTGTCTGCTTACGCGGCGGCGGCGGCGGCGCTGGGCACGGAACTGACTCTACCCGACGTCAGCCAGACGGTAATTTTGACCCGCACCTCGGTGCGCAGTACCGACATGCCCGACGGCGAAGACCTCAAGACCCTGGGGGCCAGCCGTGCAACGCTGGCCATTCACCTGTCGGTCAATAATCTGGCCTCCGTGGTCCGCGACCTGGTGCCCCATTACGGCGAAGACTGCCCCGTCGTCATCGCCTACCGGGTCAGCTGGCCGGACGAGAAAATCCTGCGCGGCACCCTTGGCGACATCCGGGCCACCGTCAAAGCCGCCGGCATTACCCGCACGGCGTTGATTCTGGTTGGCCGCGTCCTCGGCCAGTCCGACTTCGACGACAGCCGCCTGTATGCTGCCGACCATCACCACGTGCTAAGGCCGAAAAAACCCTAAACCCGCGCCTCAACCCAGGCGAAGGCTTCATCGACGGTCTCGGCAGTCGGGCCGGGTTCCGGTGGCGGGCGGCGGATGAGGACGATTTTCACGCCGGTCTCGGCGGCGGCGACAATTTTGGCTTCGGTCGCTTTGCCACCGGCGTTTTTGGCGACCAGCGCATCGATCCGGTGTTCGGCCAAAATCGCGCGTTCATCCTCCAGCATATAGGGCGGCCGGCCGGTGATGATCTGGTACTGGGCCAACGGCGGCGGGGTTGTTGGCGCGTCGATAAGGCGGACCAGAAACCACAGGTCATCAAGCCCGGAAAAGGCGTCGAGCCCCCGCACCCCGGTGGTCAGGAACACCCGTTTGGCGAACTGGGGCAGATAGTTTGCGCAAGATGCAAAATCATCCACTTCGATCCACTTCGCTGATGGCGGAAAACGCCACGGGGCGCGCACCAATTGCAGGCGCGGGGTGCCGCCGGCGTGGGGGTCGCCGCAGGCGACGGTGGCGTGGTCGGAAATGGTCGGGCTGAAGGGATGGGTGGCATCGACAACCAGATCGACGGCGTTCTCCTTAAGATATTGCATCATCCCCTGAATGCCGCCGAATCCGCCGCAACGCACGTCACCGGCCAGCGTCGGCGGTACCGCCCGCCGCCCGGCCAGCGAGGTGGTTATCCGCACCCGTTTGCCGATCATCAGGTGGACGCGCCGCGCCAATTCGCGGGCTTCTCCCGTGCCGCCCAGTATCAGTAAATGTCTAGGCGGCATAGCCCACCTGTTTTCCTGTGCGGTCAAAAATCATGACATCGACCCTGGTTCCACCTGACAACGTCGCCATTGCCGCCTCGCGGGCGCGCCCGGCAATCAGGTCGCCCAGCGCAAGTCCTTTTGCCTGCGCGGTTTCCAGAACCTCAACTGCCGTATTGGCGGTCTCGGCCGCAGTGACGGTGTCCGCGTCGGCGCCAAGCGAGCCGAGTATCCCGGCCAGCGCCACCATATCTACGCGCGATCGCGACGAATGCAAGTCCATCGCCCCTTGCGCCAGTTTGGTCAACTTGCCGAACCCGCCGGCGATGGTCAGCCGTTCAACAGGGTGGCGGCGCAGGTATTTAAGCAACCCACCGGCGAAATCGCCCATATCTATCAACGCCGCCTCAGGGAGCTTAAGGATTTTCTGGACGGCGGCTTCCGAGGTCGAGCCCGTGGCGGCGGCGATATGGGTAAACCCTGCGGCACGCGAAACGTCGACGCCGCGGTGGATGGAGTGAATCCAGGACGAACAGGAATAGGGAATGACCACGCCCGTGGTGCCCAGAACGGACAGCCCACCTTTGATGCCGAGCCTCCCGTTCATGGTCTTTTCCGCCAGCGCCTCGCCGCCGGGGATGGCAACGGTTATGGCGACGGAACGGTTGTCGCCGTCGGTGCCATATTTGGCATTCAGGCCCCGGACCACGCCTTCCATCATTTGGCGCGGGTGTGGGTTGATGGCGGGCTCGCCGACCTCCAGCGCCAATCCCGGCCGGGTCACGGTGCCGACGCCGGGTCCGGCATGAAAAGTTATGGGGCCGGGGGTTTTGCCCAACGTCACGGTGACAACGATTTCCGCGCCGTGGGTAATGTCCGGGTCGTCGCCGGCATCCTTGATGATGGAGGCGGTGGCCTGGTTGGCGTTAATTTCCTTGCGCGTGAGCTCAAATGTGGGCTCTTCGCCGCGCGGCAGGGTTATGGTCACCGGGTCGGGGAAATCGCCGGTCAGCAACGCCTGCAAGGCCGCAACTGTGGCCGCCGTGGCGCAGGCGCCGGTCGTCCATCCTTTACGCAGGGGGCCATCGGGTTTTTGGCGCGGCGTCGGCATAGCGTTCCTTTGAATGTCGGTCATATTATCATGTCCGGCGCGGTGCAGGCATCCTATTATACCGACAAAGGACGCGGGATTTTCCATGACCAATAAGATTAAAGCAAACCGGGGGCTTGTCATTGCCGCGCCCGCGTCGGGCAGCGGCAAGACCGTGGTCACGTTGGGACTGATCCGGCATCTGTCGGCTACAGGCCGCGATGTCGCCTCGGCCAAGGCCGGACCGGACTACATCGACCCGGTGTTCCATGCCGCGGCGGGCGGGCGGCAATGCTGGAACCTGGATCTGTGGGCCATGCGCCCGGCCACTCTGGCGGCGACGGCGGCGGGACTGAACGCCGATACGGTCATTTGCGAAGGGGTTATGGGTTTGTTCGACGGCGCCTTCGTGAAAGCCGACGAGACCGGCGGCGACGGCAATGATGGCTCGACTGCGGAGCTGTCGCGGCGTACCGGCTGGCCGGTGGTGCTGGTCATCGACGCGCGCGCACAAGCCCAGTCCGCCGCCGCCGTGCTCAAGGGCTTCGCGGAATTCCGATCCGATGTGCCCATTGCGGGCGTTATCTTCAACCGGGTCGGTGGCGAGCGGCACGCGGAAATCCTGCGCCGCGCCTGCGCCGGGTCCGTTCCTCATGTTCCGGTGTTGGGCTGCCTGCCGAGAACAGACGGACTCAATTTGCCGGAACGCCATTTGGGGTTGGTGCAGGCGGTCGAGCATCCCGACCTCGAACATTTCATGGAAACGGCTGCGGCGTTGGTGGCGGAGCATATGGACATGGACAGGTTTTTGGACCTGGCACGACCGCTCAGGCTTGAGGGCGCCGGGGATAGTTCCCCGCCTATTCCCCCGCCCGGCCAGCGAATTGCCATTGCCAGGGATGAGGCCTTCGCCTTTTCCTACGCCTCGGTGATCGAAGGCTGGCGCACAGCCGGCTGCGAAATCCTGCCCTTTTCGCCGCTGGCCGATGAAGCGCCGGACGCCGATTCGGATGCGGTGTATTTGCCGGGCGGCTACCCGGAACTGCATGCCGGTCGCTTGGCGGCGGCTTCGAATTTTCTGGCTGGCCTGCGGGCGCGGGCCGCTAGTGGGGCGGCGGTGTTCGGCGAATGCGGCGGCTATATGGTGCTGGGCCGGGGGCTGGTTGATGCCGATGGCGTGCGCCACGCGATGGCTGGACTGTTGGGGTTGGAAACCTCGTTTGCCGAGCGTAAGCTGCATCTCGGCTACCGCCGCCTGACGGCACTGGCAGACATGCCTTTGAGTGATGCCGGGGTGGTGTTTCGCGGCCATGAGTTTCATTACTCAGTGGTGATGTTTGAAGAAGGGAGGGGGTTGTTTCAGGCCTCCGACGCCGGAGGGGGCGACCTGGGTTCTGCCGGGCTGATCGATGGCCGGGTGGCGGGGTCGTTCCTGCATTTGATTGACCGGGAATAGGGTGGTACCTCTTTGGAGGCAATCAGGAGCAACCGTTTGATGTCCGGAAAACCCGACGCGGACCCCACCGAACAGCCGTTTTGGCGGACCAAGACCCTGGACGAAATGTCTCGTGCGGAATGGGAATCCTTGTGCGACGGCTGCGCCAAATGTTGCCTTAACAAGCTGGAAAACGAATCCACCGGTGAAATCCAGTACACCGACGTCGCCTGCCGTCTGCTGGACACCGAACTGTGCCGCTGCGTCAGCTACGACGACCGCAAACGCTACGTGCCCGACTGCCGTCTTCTGACACCTCGGGCGGTGCGGGAACTGAACTGGTTGCCGAGCACCTGCGCGTACCGGTTGGTCGATGAGGGCAAGGATTTGTACTGGTGGCATCCGCTGGTGTCCGGCGATCCGGAAACCGTGCACGAGGCCATCGTGTCTGTGCGCGGGCGGGTGGTCTCGGAACGCGATACCGACGATCTGGAAGGCCGTGTCGTTGGTTGGCCAAAATGAGGTTGGCCAAAATAAAGTAACACCATCCGACTAGGAGGTTTAAAAGCGTGTCTCAACTCGATTTTGTGTTTTCCGGCGTTTACGCCGCCGCCCTGACGCCGCAAACCGGCGCGGGCGCCCCTGATATTGACCTGATGGCGTCTCACTGCCGCTGGCTTCTCGACAACGGTTGCGACGGTCTGGCCATTCTGGGCACCACCGGCGAAGCCAACTCGTTCAGCGTCGATGAACGCATCGCTATTCTGGACGGGCTGAATGAGGCCGGGATTCCTGGCGGCGCCCTGATGCCGGGCACCGGGGCGTGCGCGGTGCCGGACGCCGTGACGCTGACCCGCGCCGCCCTTAGAAATGGGGCCAAGGGCGTGTTGATGTTGCCGCCGTTCTATTACAAGAATCCGACGGATGATGGCCTGTTCGCGGCCTATTCGGAAATCATTCAGGCGGTCGGCGACGCCAACCTCAAAATTTGCCTCTACCATTTCCCACAAATGTCGGCCGTGCCGATCTCGTATTCGCTGATCGAACGCCTGTTAAAAGAATATCCGGGCACCGTGGTCGGCATGAAGGACAGCTCGGGCAATGCCGACAACATGATCGGGGCGGCGAAAGCCTTCCCCGGCTTTGCGGTGTTTGCCGGTTCCGACGAATTGTTGCTGCCGTTGCTTGAGGCCGGTGGGGCCGGATGCATCACGGCCTGCGCCAACGTCGGTATGAGGCTGGCCGGTGAAGTCTATCAGGGCTGGAAAAACGGCGGCGACGTTCAGGCCGCCCACGAAACCCTGACCCAGGTGCGCAATGCGATTATGAAATTTCCGTTGTCGGCGGGGTTGAAGACGCTGATGGCGCGCCATTCAGGCAATGATGGCTGGCTGAACATCCGCCCACCCTTGATGCGCATGAGCGAAAATGATCGCGAAACCTTGTTTGAGACTTTTGATGCCGTCGGCTATTCGCTCCCCCCGGTAAACTGAGTCATGGCCCCCGGGGAAACCACACTTGATCTTGCCGGAAAGCAGGTGGCGGTCCGGTTCCTGCGAAATCGGCGCGCGCGCCGCATCATCCTGCGCCTCGACCAGGACCCGGATGGGGCTGAGAACGGCGTCGTCGTCACCCTGCCGGGCCGCACGGGCATAAAAGAAGGGCTCGACCTTGTCCGCGAAAAGGCCGACTGGGTGCTGGCGCGGCTCGACGACCTGACGCCCCGGGTGGTGTTTGCCGATGGCGCGGTGGTGCCCCTGAGCGATGTCGATCATGTAATCCGCCATACATCTGAGAAACGCGGCGTCGTACGGCTTGGGATTGGGGAAATTCTTGTTTCCGGGGGCACGGAGCATCTTGCCCGGCGGGTGCGCGACTGGTTCCGGGCCGAGGCCAGCGGCCGCATCCGGCCACTGGTGTGCGACAAGGCGGCTGCCCTGGGCCGGACGCCGGGGCGCATCACCATCCGCGACACCAAAAGCCGCTGGGGGTCGTGTTCCCATGACGGCAACCTGCCGTTTTGCTGGCGGCTGGTGATGGCGCCCGCCAGCGTCCTCGATTACGTCGTCGCGCACGAGGTCGCGCACCTGGTTGAACACAACCACGGGCCTGAATTCTGGCGGCTGGCCCGCTCCTTGACCGAGGACATGGATGGCGGTCGCGACTGGCTGAAACGGCATGGAGAACGCCTGCACCGTATCGGATGAGGCGTGGGGCACAATGAAACAGGCGCAAGAAACCCTGAGTGTTGAGACTCCGGGCCAGGGCTTACACGAAATCACCGCCGATGTGGACAGCTGGGTCGGCCAGCAGGGTATATCAACTGGCCTGTTGTGCGTTTATATCCGCCACACGTCTGCGTCCCTGGTAATTCAGGAAAATGCCGACCCGTCTGTGATGCGGGATCTGGAAGCCTTCTTCAAGGCGCTGGTGCCGGAAGATTTGAGCCTCTATTCCCACAACACCGAAGGCGCCGACGACATGCCGGCCCATATTAAGGGCGCGTTGACGCAGACGTCGTTGACCATCCCTGTTGCTCAGGGCCAAATGGTTCTGGGCACATGGCAGGGGATTTATCTGTTCGAGCACCGCACCCGACCGCACGTGCGCCAAGTGGTTTTGCATTTGACGGGGGAATAGTCAGGCTATGCCGCCCCATTCGTCGCCATTGCCGACAATCACAACCTCGCCTTCGTCGAGTGGTCGCCAGTCTTCGTCCGTCAGCGGAATGCTGGCGAACAGCACGACGCGCTGGTTCAGGCTGCCGATGCTAAATCCATCATCGGCCAGCGAGCCCCCTTCGACCGGGCAAGTGCGGGCCAGGGTGTGCAGCCCAGGCGGTTTGATTTCGCCATCGGCCTGATGGCGCCGGTTGGCGTGCGCGTACAAGAATTCTCCGTCGGCGTAGAGAAAATTGGCTGGCCCCAGGTCTCGCATGCGACCGGCAAAGGCGTGAAAAACGGTGGCCCGGTCGTCTGCAGACGGGGGTGCATCACCTCCCCAGATCTCGGCCATGCGATTCATCAGGATGCAGAAGGCGATTTCGGAATCCGTGTCTCCGACGGGTCGGCACCGGGCGTTGCCGGGATCGAAGAGCGCCTCGACCCCGTTCAGGAAACCGTTGTGGGCGAAAACGTGGCGGACCCCGCCTAGTTCGCGGGTGAAAGGCTGCGTGTTTTTCAGACAAACAGCACCCGTGGTGGCTTTGCGGATATGGGAAACCACCATGTGGCTGCGTAGTTGTCGATCGGCGACGAAGGGCGTCCAAGGACTTTCGCTGGCCGGAGCCACATCGCGGATCAGGGTGACATCGCCGTCGTCATAATAGGCGATGCCCCAGCCGTCTTTGTGCGGGCCGGTCAGGCCGCCGCGCTTGGCGAACACGTCCAGCGACAAGGTTACCGTTGCCGGGTCGCGCGATGACAGGGCGAAAAGCTCACACATGGTGACTTTCGGCATAAAGACTCTGGCGCGTCCGGGCAAGGCCCCTTGCTGTTCTGAAGGATTGATCCGGTATGGGTCGTTTTTGGTTGCCATGTGCCGCCGTCTTTTTATGCTGTCCATGTCTGTATAAGGAGTCCCCCTCGTTGTCCCTGTCTGTTGTCGCCCTGATCCTCGCCGCGATGGTGGCGGCCATCGTTGTGCGTCGCAAAGTGGGCGACCCGCAAAACCCCTTCGGTCTTTGGTGCCGAAAAAACCTGGGTCCCCGGATGGCGATGGCGGCCAGGGTGGTGGCCTACCTGACGTTGGCGGTGTGGATATTGATCTTTTTTCTGGCACCGAAGGAAGACCGCGGCAGTGTCGGTGATTTGATGAAAAGTTTCCGGGCGGCCATTGGGATGGAGGCTACTAAAAACCCCGATCAGAAGCCGGTTCCGCCGCCGTTCCGGATTCCGGGGCCCGACGAAACGGCAAAACCAGCCCCGGGGCAGCGGTGAAGAAACAAAAAAAAGCCGCGCGTCATAAACCGGCAGCGAAAAAGACCCGCAAAAAACTTAAAACCGCTGTTGCCGGGCCTATGTCCGCCAGCCCGTTTGCCGTCGAAGCCGCTGCTCCGTCCACCAACGAGACCCTCGGTCTGGCTGCAGCGGCGTTGCAATCGGACCGCCCACAAGAGGCTTTGCGGCTGTGCGGCCAGGTGCTGTCGCGCGATCCGGGCGACACCGAGGCGCTAAATCTGGCCGGGGTCGCGGCGTTTCAGACCGGCGATGGGGGCCAGGCCCGCGAATTGTTGGAAACGGCCCTGGCTTTTCGCCCTGATTTCACCGATGCGCACAATAATCTGGGCAATGTGCTGGAGGCGCAGGGTTTGTTTGTTGAGGCCGAGGCGTCTTACCGGCGTTGTATCGCCCTGAATGCGGGTGCGGCGGGTGCGCATTTCCATCTCGGCAACGTGCTTAAGGCGCTGGGGCGCTTGGGCGAGGCTCAGGCGGCCTACAAGTGCGTCCTCGGGATCGACCCCGACAATGCAGAGGCGCTCAACAATACCGGCGCGGTGGATATGGAACTGGGCCGCACGACCGACGCCATCCATGTGTACCGCAAGGCGGTGGGCATTAACCCCGGGTTTGCCGAGGCGCATTATAATTTGGGCATCGCGCTGCAGGAAACGGGCGAATTGAAGGCTGCCCTGGCCAGCTACCGGCGCGCCTTGAGCAGCGATTCCGGTCACGCCGGGGCGCAGATCAACATCGGCTATGCGTACAAGGAAATGGGCCGGCTGGAAGAGGCCGAAACAGCCTACAGGCAGGCCATCCGCATGGCGCCGGATTACGACAAGGTGCAGGTCAATCTGGGCGATCTGTACCTGCAACAGGGCAGACCGCAAGCCGCCGTCGATTTATGCGACGCCTATTTGACGGATCATCCCGGAAATATCTCGATACTGGCCTTTAAAACCATTGCGTTATCGCAACGATCGAGCTTCGACAAGGCTTCCACCTTGGATGAAGTTCGGGAACTCTACGATTTCGACCGCCTATTGCGCCCCGCTCGGCCCGCCTGCCCGGACGGGTTCGCCGACATGGCAGACTTTAACCGGGCCCTCGGCAACCATGTGCTGGGCCATCCGTCGCTGAGCGTGCAGCCGACGTCGCACGCGACCCGGTTCGGTCGCCATTCGGGTGAGTTGATGGTCGAGCCGAAAGGCCCGGTGGCGGCGCTGGAAACAGTGATCAGGACGGCGGTGGAGGATTACCGGGGCATGGTCCCGCCCGATCCGGCCCATCCCTGGCTGGCCCGGCGACCGGACCGAATGGGCCTCAGCGTGTGGGGCGTCGCCATGGACAGCCAAGGCCATCAATTGGCCCATATCCATCCATCGGCGTGGTTGTCCGGCGTGTATTACCCGAAAATTCCCGCCGTCGTTCGAATGGATGACCCCGGTCACGCCGGCTGGATCGAATTCGGCCGGGCGCCTGAGGATTTTCACGGCCCCGCACAGCCCGAGGTCAGGCTGATCCGGCCCGAAGAAGGCCTGATGGTGTTGTTTCCGTCTTATTTTTACCATCGCACCGTGCCGTTCGAGTCCGGCGAAGTGCGCATTTCTATCGCCTTCGATGTGCTGGATGCTGATTGAGTGAAAGAGGCATTTTGGGCAGATGAATTTTTGTTAAGACTCAGACTCAAAAGGCTTTTTTCGAAGACTAGGTTGCATAATTTTGTAAAGCCGCACTATTCTAATAGGTAATAAAGGACAGGCTGCGTTAGAGCGGCTATTGATGCTTTTAACGTGAGGAGACGGAAACACTTTTTTCGTTACGGTAAATACGGGCTATGTTGACCAAACGATGGACACCGGCCGTGCTGATCGTGGCTGCCGCAGGAATGGCGGCGGTGTTTTTTATCGGCGATTTGTGGCTGCCGCTGGGGGTGGCGGGTGGTGTGCCTTACGTCGCCGTAGTGGCGGTGGGTTGGTGGCTGCCCCGGCACCAACATATCTTCCTGCTGGCGTTCGTTTCAACAGTCTTAATCCTGGCTGGATACTGGTTTTCGCCGGCTGGTGGCGAGCCTTGGGAGGCCGCCACCAACCGAGCGTTGGCGTTGTTTGCCGTTTGGATGACGGCGACGCTGTTGTTCTCGATCCGCCGCGAGGAATGGGCGCGTCTGCGCTTTCAGGTACGGGCCCGAAATTCCCAAAGCCTGCTGACCGACGCCCTGGAAAACATCGAAGACGCTGTCGTGCTGTATGACGCCGCCGACCGGTTCGTGTTCTGCAATTCCAAATACAGGGACTACCTCGGCGTTGTCGCTCACCTGTTGGTGCCCGGCATGCCATTCGAGGACATTTTGCGTGGGTTGTTTGCAACCAACTACATCTCCGGATTGCCGGACGACCCGGAAACCTACGTCCAGGCCAGGATGGCGCAGCACCGCAACCTGGAACAGTCGCTGCAGCATGTCACGGATACCGATCAGTGGGTGAAGCTAAAGGAATACCGCACGTCCGATGGCGGCACCCTGGTCATCCGCACGGATATCACGGAATTCAAACGCGTCGAGGAAACCTTGCGTGAAAACGAGCAACGCCTGCGCCTGATTCTGGAAAACGCCGTCACCGGCATCATCACCATCGACGATGAGGGCACAGTCCAAACCTTCAACCCGGCGGCCGAGGCGATTTTCGGCTATGCCCCTGATCAGGTCATTGGCAAAAATGTCTCCATGCTGATGCCCGAACCCAACCGGTCCGGGCATGATGGCTATCTGAAGAATTACCACAACACCGGCGAGGCCCGGATTA
This sequence comes from Rhodospirillales bacterium, assembly GCA_013204265.1. Lineage (GTDB taxonomy): Bacteria > Pseudomonadota > Alphaproteobacteria > Rhodospirillales > Casp-alpha2 > Casp-alpha2. The sequence continues at coordinate 2,408 of JABMOG010000219.1, read as the reverse complement.
TCGGTATTGACCGCGAGGTCGTGGGGTTGCGCAAAAACGGTGTCGAGTTTCCCATGGGCTTAGGCATCAGCGAACTGGTGGTCGGCGATAAGACAATATTCACCGGCTTCGTCGAGGATATTTCCGGGCGAAAATTGGCCGTGGCCGCGCTGAAGGAAAGCGAGGAACGGTTTCGCGATCTGGCGGAAACGGCGTCCGACTGGTTCTGGGAAATGGGGTCGGACTTAAGATTCACTTATTTGTCCGAGCGTTTTAAGGAGATTACGGGCCGAGCTTCGTCCGAGTTTATAGGCAAGACCCTGAGTGAGACCGCGGACAAGACGGCGTTGGAGTCGGAGCTTGAGGAATGGCAAAAAAACCGGGAAGACCTGGAGGCCCGGCGTCCATTCAGTAACTTCGTCAGATCGAATTTCGGCCAATCCGGGGGGATTTACGAAGGGCGGCGGTATTTTATTCGCCTGTCGGGTCGGCCCCGTTTTGGGGCGAACGGGGAATTCCTGGGTTACCGCGGCACCGCCACCGACATCACGCTCCAGATCGAGGCCGAAAACGAAATCCGCAAGGCTCGCGACGAACTGGAAGAACGTGTCCTGGAGCGAACCCGCGAGCTGTCCGACGAGGTCGAGGAACGCAAGCGCATGGAAGTCGATCTGCGCCGGGCCAAGGAGGATGCCGAATACTCCGACCGCACCAAAGGCGAGTTTCTCGCCAACATGAGCCACGAGCTGCGTACGCCGCTGAACTCCATCATCGGGTTTTCCGATATGCTGCGGAGCGAAATTTTCGGCACTATCGGCAACCAGCGGTATATGGAATACCTCAATGACATCAATGCCTCAGGCCGCCACCTTCTCGATCTTATCAAGGATATTCTGGACGTTTCTAAAATAGAAGCCGGGGCCATGGATGTGGCTGACGAAGACGTCGAAATCGCCGCCGTCGTCAAAGCCTGCATGAGCATGATCCGGGAACGCGCCGATCGCGCCGGGGTGACGCTGGACAATGATATTCCCACGGACCTGCCCGATGTGCGTGGCGATATTCTTCGGGTTAAGCAGGTGTTGTTGAACCTGATCGGCAATGCCGTCAAATTTACCCCGCCGGAAGGCAGTGTTCTTGTGGCGGCGGGGCTTAGGGACGGCGGAGTTTTTGTGACGGTCACCGACACCGGGGTTGGAATTTCGGCGGAAGACCTGAAAATCGTGACGGAACCCTTCTTCCAGGCCGCCCAAGCCATGACCCGCAGTTACGAGGGAACGGGACTCGGCCTGTCGTTGGTGAAATCGCTGATGGAACTGCACGGCGGGGGTTTTGAGCTTGAAAGCAACCCCGGCCAGGGAACCGAAGCCACCATCCACTTTCCCGAACACCGAACAATCATACGGGGTCGGGATAAGATCAAAACCTCGGCCTGATAAAGGCCCGCCTACAGGCATTCACGCTTAAAGTCAGACACCCCTCCGTTCCACTAAAAGGGCGGGGAACTGATTATCGACGCTGAAGGGCATCGAATCTCCTGAGCCGGGCGACTCGCGCATGGACTCCGGTTTTAGATTTCCTGCCCCGGGCTGTCAGGCGCTCGGCGAGCAATTCTTTGGGGGCGCTGATATGGATAATAGTGGTGCCGGGATAACGGGTTCTCGCGGGCTCAATGGCGGTTCGCGAAGTGTTGACGACGACGGTCTTCCCCTGGGCCAGATGAACATCTATCGACCGGGAGATACCGTAACAGGTGTCGTGCGCTTGCCAGGAAAGGGCATATTCATTGGCGATCGTCCGGGCATGGAATTCTTCGACGCTAACAGCCAAATGTGCTTCGCCACCGGCATTCTCGGGACGGGTAATTTCGCGCCTCGGAAAGTGAAAGCGAATGTCTGTCGACAGCACTCTTTTCGCGCCATCAATCAATGTATCTTTTCCGGCCCCGGACGGCCCGACAACGATAACCAGTTTGCCGTTTGCCAGTTTATCACCCGTTTAAATGAAAATATTATTTCCCAGTCTGGGCAGGTGATAGCCCTTTCCCGTTACCGCAAGGTGACAGTTTCTTGAATATTTTATGACACCAGGGCGCCGGGCTGCGCTGCCAACCGGCAATGGATTGACGGCTGAGAGGTGTCTTAAAAATTTCATCTTGGTGTCACAAAAGGGAAACGTGCTCCTTCTATGGTCCCCGCGATGATCAAAATTTGTAATCCGAATTTAAATAACCAGGAGTTCATGAAGCCCATGTTTAAGAAGCACCTCATCTTAGCGGTTTTCGCCACCGTTGCCCTGACGGGCGTGGCGCAAGCGCGCGACCAGATCAAGATCGTCGGCTCGTCGACGGTGTATCCCTTTTCCACTGTCGTCGCGGAAAAGTTCGGCAAAAGCACGTCGTTCAAGACGCCGGTTGTCGAAAGCACCGG
>JABMOG010000218.1 GCA_013204265.1 Rhodospirillales bacterium | reverse complement strand
TTGAAGCGCAGATCGGCATAGGCGTAAGGAATATTGATCGTTTTGCCCGACGAGAACACCGCGCCGGCAATGCCCATCGAGTTCGGCAGACGGATTTCGCCCAAGCTATCGCCCATGGCGACACGGGAAAACAACTCATTGGTCTTCTCGTCATTCATAAACAACGTCGAGCGGTCGGCATTCAGCATACGGGTGGCCTCAGACATCACCTTGGTCAGCAGCGAGCCCAATTCCAGTTCCGAGGTTACGTCCGAGACCACGTCGAGGAATTCCATTTCCTTTTCGCGGCTTTTCTTCATGCGTTCGACGAATTGGGTGCTTTGCAGGGCGACGGCGGCCTGGGTGGTGATGGCTTCCAGCAGGTTCAGGTCCTCGGGCGTGAAGGGGCCATTTTTTTTGTTCAGCGCCTGGGTGACGCCGATTACGTCGCCGCGCACGGTCTTGACCGGGGCGCTGACGATGTTGCGGGTCTTGAAGCCGGTCTGCTCATCAACCTTGCGGTTGAAGCGTTCGTCGGCGTAAGCGTCGGGGATAATTTCGCCCTTGCCCGTGGTGAACACCGCGCCGGCGATGCCGGTGGAGTTGAGCATGCGGATTTCGCGGGAAAATTGCCCTGGGCGACGCGGGAATAGAGCTCGCTGGTTGTCGAGTCGTTGAGGAATAATGACGCGCGCTCGGCCTTCAATTCCAGGGCAATTAGTTCGACCAGGGTTTTCAAGACCTCGTCCAGGCTTTCAATATCGGCGACACGCCGGGACACATTGAGCAGCATTTCGGCTTGCTTCAGCTTCATTTCCGCCAGTTGCAGTTTCTGGTCGGCATTGCTCATCCGGGTGACCCGGTCGGGCGCTCGTTTGCTGATGGCGCCCGCTGGGGGGGTCTCAGGGGATTGGTCCGGTCGGATGTTACTGGCCATTTTTGGCCTCCAGCTCTTCGCGCAGCGCGGCGGCGGTTTCCTGTAGCTGTTTTATCTCGTCGCGCGATGCGCGTTCCAGGGTCTGAATCTGGTCTTCGTAGCGGCCACAGATGGTGTCGAGTTCTTCGCGCAACGCCACCGTCGTCTGTTGCAGTTGGTGGGCTTTGTCGGAGCCTTCGGCGACAACCTTTTGGACGCTTTGATCCTTTTCGAAGCTCAGGTTGTCCAGTTCCTCGCGCAGGGCCGAGGCGGCACCCTCTAACTGGCGGATGGTATCGCCGCCTTGGGCGACGGCTTTCTGGACACTTTGATCTTTCTCGAAGCTCAGGTTGTCCAGTTCTTCGCGCAGGGCCGAGGCAGTTTGCATCAGTTGCTGGATTTTGTCGTTGGAATTGGCGATGGCCTGTTGAACGGCCTGATCTTTCTCAAAGCTCAGGTTATCCAGTTCCTCGCGCAAGGCGGCGGCGGTCGCCTTTAGCTGGGTAATTTCATCGGCGGCATTGGCGACCGCGCGCTGCACATTTTCCTGATTCTCGAATTGCAGGCTTTCCAGTTCGTCGCGCAGCGCATTGATGGTATTCTTGAGGAAGCGAATTTCCGTTTCCGCCTGATACAGATCGCTGGAATCCGTTCCCCGATCAAGATTTGGTTCAGCCATCGCCATCAGTTTTCATCCAATATCCAGTACTGTCAGCGCAGAATATCATGGTCCGACAACCGGTTGCGACAGTTTTACGCCATGACTGGCGGGCGTCAAGAGTCCCTGCGTGTCTTGGGTGCTTACCATGACGAACACCGCGCCTGTTCACGCCTGTAATTCTCTAGCGTATCGATACGCTCGTTTTCAGCATCAATGGCCTTGTTTAATTCTTTAAACAGGGGCGCCATTTCTTTCTGAAGGGTATTTTGCAGTTTGTTGGCTGCCCGTTCCACCGTGCTGGCGCTGACCGGCTTAAGCTTGCCCGCTAATTCGGTCAGGCGATGTTCCACCTTCGGCGCGTGCACGGTTAAGGCGTCGCGGAAGATATCGACGTGTTCTTGTTCGTGATTGAGTATGGAACGGTATTGGCAGCTGCCACGGCGGTAGCGTTTTGCCACATAGACGGTAATTTGGCCGAATCCAATGCTCGCGCGCACCGCATCGACCGATGCGCAGTGGTTTTTCTGGGAACGGGACAAAACCTGGACGGAAATTTCCATGCCGAATTTAAGGTCGGCAACCGTCAACCCGATGGGATGCCAGCCGCGTTTGCGAGGCGCGCCCCCTCGTTTGAATTTCAAACGGCTTATTTGTGACCGGCTTTTGGTGGTGTCGGTGACGGTCTTGCCGGGATTCGTTTCCAGGAATATCCGTGGCTGGATTTGAACGTTGGGGCAAAGCGCCTTCCCGGCCGCGCCCGAAGGTACAGCCAAAATTCCGCCGACGGCGGCACCGGCCAACAGGACGACCGGAAATTTGAATAAACCGGACATAACCTGTTGAAGGTGCCCCGCGCCGGGGGAAAAGGCAACGAATCTAGGCGTTGGCGCCTTGGCTTGAAGAGGACTTGTTATTGCGGCCCTGGCGGCGACGGCCACCACCACGCTTATGCCTGGGTTCGCCCCGCGAAGGCGGCTTGCCCTTGGACTTGGCCGCCCCGTCGTTTGCCGAAAAGACGGGCTCATCTCCGATTACCGTTAGTCGGCGTTGGATCAGGCGTTCGATATCGCGCAGGTAACCCCGTTCGGCCGGGTCGCAAAACGAGTACGCTTTTCCGCTCGCGCCGGCTCGCGCCGTGCGACCGATGCGATGGACGTAGCTTTCCGGCTCGTTGGGAAG
>JABMOG010000217.1 GCA_013204265.1 Rhodospirillales bacterium | reverse complement strand
TTCTGGGCCTATGCGGAAAACGAAACGCTGGAAAGCACCGACCTGATCGGCGAGGCCTATCAGGGCATCCGCCCGGCGCCCGGCTATCCGGCGTGCCCCGACCACACCGGCAAACACGACCTGTTCGAATTGCTCGGTGCCGAACAAAACGCCGGCATCAACCTGACCGAAAGCTTCGCCATGATGCCGGCCTCGTCGGTGTCGGGATACTATTTCTCGCACCCCGACGCCAAATATTTCGGCGTCGGCCGCATCGGCCGCGACCAGGTCGAAGACTACGCCAACCGGCGCGGCATTTCCTTAGATGAAGCCGAACGCTGGCTCGCCCCGAATTTGGGCTATACGCCGTAGCCTGCCGCGCCGCGCCTGTGCTAACGTCGCGGCCAGGAGTAACCGCCATGCGTTTTTTAATTTTTGTTGTCGCCGCCCTGTTGGTGGCCAGCCCCGCCCCGGCGCAGACCTACAAGCCATGGAGCAATCCGAATTCCCCGCCCGCGCCTACCAACCAGCGGCTGCAGAGCCTGGTCGACCAGCTTAACGCCTTGATCATTGCTGCCGAAAAGTCCCGCGCCGCCGACAGCCAGTTTTTGCGCGACCTGAGAGGGTTGGCGCAAAGTTTCGATACACCGCGCCGGGCCCTTTTGTTGAGCGACAATTTCGAGGACGGCGATTTTACCCGAAGCCCGGCGTGGAGCGTTACCTCCGGCCAGTACTGGGTTGAACGCGGCTGGGGCCTGCGCAGCGCGGTCAAGGCGGCCCCCGCAGCGGCGGCCAGTACCCAGCAACAAAAACGCAATTCGGGCAAGGACGTCGCCGCCGCCATCTTCGGCCAGATCCTGCAACAAGCCATTAACCCGGAAGGCCGCGCATCCGCCGCCAGCCCAGCGACGGGAGGCGGCGCCAGTGTGATTACCCCGGCCGCCATCCACACACGGCTCAACATGACCGCCGCGTTTGCCATCGAGGTTGAATTTTCATCGTGGGTATCCGAAGCCACCCCCGGCGGGCGATTCGAGATCGGCCCCTACCAGGGCACCGCCAATGGCGACGGGCGGGCCGACGGGTATGTGCTGGCCTACATCCAGGGCGGCGGGCTGGAACTGATCCGGGTAACCGGGCGCGGCGCGGTGGTGATCGACAGCCGCCCCGGCCCGTTCCACCTTGAAGACAAAAAACCCCACCGCCTGGAATGGACGCGGCGCAGCGATGGCCTGATGACGGTGTCTCTCGACGGCCAAAAAATCCTGGCCGCCACCGATCTCAGCTTTAAACAGAATTTCGACGGGCTCAGGCTGGTCAACCGGGGCGGCGATTACATCGTCAAACGCATCACCGTCAACGGGGCGCAATAGGCGGGGCTTTGTCGGTGCACTGATTTGCCAGCGGGCTGAAACGGGAAACCCCGCCACTGTGCCTCTTGTTAAGGGGCGGGGCGGGGTTTCGAATTTGATGCTCTTGGCATCGCCCGAACATGAAGAACGGGCCTAAGTTTTCTTAGTTTGATATGTCCTTAGGCTGGTCAGGCGGCGTCATTTTTGTAACCTCCTTTTCCTGTTCGTCCGATAACCCAGTTTCGCAAAAGCTCTCTTGGTTCCTCCCCGGACTCGGGTCGTCTTTTCGACCTGAGCACTATAGCAAATTTCACCTGGAATTGCATTAGGAACAGCATCAAACATCCTGCTATCGCGTCCTAAGTTAAGGCTCTTTATACTCTCCTCCTATGAACCCGGATTCTGAGACCCCCACTTTGTTGTTACCTCGCGCCCCGGCCTTGGTTGCCGGCGTGCGCCAAGCGGCGTGGTTGTCGCCCGACGGCGAGATCGAAGACCTCAGCCACGCCGAGGTGGCGGCGCGCATTAACCCCAAACTCATTCCTATCGTCTGCCATGCCCCTGCGACGGCGCGGCGTCTGGGCATGGCGCCCTTTGCCGCGTTTGACGTGTTGGAGTTGTTCGCCTTCGTGCGCCCGGCGCGGTTCGCGCTGCCGACGCCGCGGGGGCTGGCCGAGGCGCTTGATCTGGCGTTGCCCGGCACCCTGGAACGCGAAGCCGAAAGCCTGCTCGCCGCATCGGCCGCGTTATTGGCGGAACTGTCCGAGCGCGCCGGTGGGCTGGGCGACGCGCAAGCCGCACCCGTCGCCCGCGCCATGCAACTTGGCGGCTGGCCGTGGGCCGATCTGGTGC
>JABMOG010000216.1 GCA_013204265.1 Rhodospirillales bacterium | reverse complement strand
TTCGGGCCGTGGCACGGTTGTGACGGGTCGGATCGAGCGCGGTATCGTGAAGGTCGGCGACGAGGTTGAGATCGTCGGGCTGAAGGCGACGACGAAGACGGTCGTGACCGGTGTCGAGATGTTCCGGAAGCTGCTGGATTCAGGGGAAGCGGGTGACAATGTGGGTTGTCTGCTGCGCGGTGTCGGGCGCGAGGACGTCGAGCGGGGCCAGGTTCTGGCGAAGCCGGGATCGATCACGCCGCACACGAAGTTCATGGCCGAGGCGTATATCCTGACGAAGGAAGAGGGCGGCCGTCATACGCCGTTTTTCTCGAACTACCGTCCGCAGTTTTACTTCCGGACGACGGATGTCACGGGCTCGGTTGTGCTGCCTGAGGGCACCGAGATGGTGATGCCGGGCGACAATGTGACGATGGAAGTTCAGCTTATCCAGCCGATCGCGATGGATGACGGGCTTCGGTTCGCGATCCGCGAGGGCGGCCGTACGGTGGGCGCCGGCGTGGTGGCTTCCATCAAAGAGTAATTAGCCGAAGGGGAGGTTCTCTCTTTCGGTGCATGTGAATGAAAGGCGATAATCCTTTAGCCGGCCCGGCTGGCGAATCGGAGAAACGACGCGGCATACTCGGTGATTAAGGTCGGTAATTAGGAGTGTAGCTCAATTGGCAGAGCACCGGTCTCCAAAACCGGGGGTTGTGGGTTCGAGTCCCTCCACTCCTGCCAGTCGCTCTTTCCGCTCATCAGGCACGCTTAAGTCGTTATCGCAAAACGGTTAGTGGAATGGCAAAGACCAACCCGATGGAATTCGTTCAGCAGGTACGGCGCGAGGTGGCGAAAGTTACCTGGCCGACCCGCAAGGAAACCATGATCTCGACGGTCATGGTTTTCGTCTTCGTTTTCGTGGCGGCGGCCTTTTTCTTTCTTGTTGATCAGGTATTGGCCAAGCTCATAGGGCTGGTCCTGGGTATCGGAGGGTAGTCCGTGACAGCGCGGTGGTACGTTATTCATGCTTATTCCGGCTTTGAATCCAAGGTCGCACAATCAATTCGCGAGCAGGCGAAGCAGAAAGGTATGGAGGACCAGATAATTGATGTTCAGGTGCCGACAGAAGAAGTCGTACGCATGCGGCGCGGCGCAAAGGTCAGTTCCGAGCGGAAATTTTTCCCCGGTTATGTTCTCGCCAAGATCGATATGACCGACGAGAGCTGGCATCTGGTCAAGAACACGCCAAAGGTGACCGGGTTCCTCGGCAGTGGCGGGAAACCGTCACCGATTTCCGATGCCGAGGCCGAACGGATCATGCATCAGGTGCAGGAAGGTATCGAGCGGCCGAAGCCGATGATTACCTTCGAAATCGGCGAACAGGTTCGGGTGGCGGACGGGCCATTCAGCTCGTTCAACGGTCTTGTCGAAGAGGTCGATGATGAAAAAGCCAGGCTCAAGGTGGCGGTTTCCATATTTGGGCGGGCAACACCGGTTGAGTTGGAGTATTCGCAGGTCGAGAAGCTGTAGACCTGTTTCACTGCCGGAACCTTGTTTCGGCGATTAGTGCGGGAGGCCAGCCATGGCCGGACCGCGCCCTTGAATGAATGATTGAGGACTGCAATGGCAAAGAAAGTTACCGGATACATCAAGTTACAGGTTCCGGCGGGGCAGGCCAACCCGTCACCGCCGATCGGACCGGCTCTTGGTCAGGCAGGGCTGAATATCATGGAGTTCTGCAAGCAGTTCAATGCGCATACGCAGAATCAGGACCAGGGTGTCCCCATACCGACGGTCATCAGCGTTTATGCGGACCGGTCGTTCTCGTTTGTCACCAAGACGCCGCCTGTGTCCTACTTTATCAAACAGGTGGCGCGGTTGCCCAAGGGCAGCAGTGAGCCAGGCCGGAAACCCGTCGGCGCCGTGACCATGAACCAGCTTCGGGGGATTGCCGAAAAGAAAATGGTTGATCTGAACGCCAACGACATTGAAGCCGCCTGCCGCATGTTGGCTGGGTCGGCACGGTCAATGGGCATCCAGGTTACGGGAGAATAGGTCGATGAAAAAAGGAAAACGCCTTGCCGCCGCGACGGCAAGCATAGACCGGCTCAAATCCTATGGTCTGGCCGAGGCCGTTAAAATTCTTAAGGCAAATGCCACGGTTAAATTTGACGAAACCATAGAACTATCGATGAATTTGGGCGTTGATCCGCGTCACGCCGATCAGATGGTTCGGGGCGTGGTCAACTTGCCTCACGGCACGGGTAAAACCGTTCGCGTGGGTGTCTTTGCCACGGGTGAAAAAGCTGCCGAAGCCACGGCCGCCGGCGCCGATATTGTTGGTGCGGACGATTTGGCCGAGCTAATTCAAAAAGGCGAAATCAATTTCGACCGCTGTATCGCAACGCCGGATATGATGCCGATCGTTGGCAAGCTGGGAAAGGTTCTGGGCCCGCGCGGCCTGATGCCTAACCCCAAGCTCGGCACGGTCACGCAGGATGTGGCGACCGCCGTAAAAAACGCCAAGGGCGGCCAGGTTGAATACCGTGTTGAAAAGGCCGGGATCATCCATGCCGGCGTCGGCAAGGCAAG
>JABMOG010000215.1 GCA_013204265.1 Rhodospirillales bacterium | reverse complement strand
TAGAGCAAATCCCGAGCGGATGGAATCATCCGCGACGACGAATTTGCGCCTAAAACAAAGGCGTAGAGAATTTTCAGTGAACGCGAGTGAACCGGAAATTCTCTAAGAAACCGGCCACTTTTCAGCCTGTTGTTTTTTTTACAAAATTATTCGGGACGGTAGAACTGCCGCCCGAACCAGTACCAGCGTCCATCCGGTCCCGGTTGCGTGCAATTGACCCGCGTGCGGCCCTTGGGGAAGGGCGTCTCGACGCGGACCTCGATACGCCGCTGGCCCAGCCGTTCCAATTTGGCCGACCCTTCGTGCGCCGCGAAACAGGACAGTCGCTCAATGCCTTTGATGTCACGGGTCAGGGTAAAGCCCATGGCCGGGGGGTTGTGGGTTTTGATCAAGGGATCAGTGGGGGTCAGGTCCATGACCGGGAGCGCCAAGGCGTTGGCGGCAAGGCGGAACCGCGCCATCCCAGCATAATTTTCGTTCATCGCGAACCTTGGCAGGTCGAACATTTCGGCACCCGCGTTGAAAGCACCGGAATGCTGACCGAAGGCTGCGATGAACCCGGCGTCCTTCGCCATCGCCTGGACGCCCAGGCTGCTTTCGCCGTACGGGTAGGCGAAAATTTCCGGCGTTTGGCCGAGCATTTCCTGAACACGCTTTTTCGAGCGCGCCAGCTCATCCAGATTCCGTGCCTGCGAAGCCTTCGGCATATGCAGGTGCGAGCCTGTGTGCGCAGCCACGGTGACCCCGGCCTCGGCCATTTCCCGGACCTGGGCCCAGGTCATAAAATCATGCGTGTTCTGGTCGACCGGGTCGGTGGCGACAAAAATAGTAAACGGAAAACCAGCGGCTTTCAGACGCGGCCAGGCCTCGGTGTAAACGGACAGGTAGGCATCATCGATGCTGATTCCCACGGTTCGCTCAGGCAATGCCTGGCCGCTCCGCATCGCCTTGATGATATCGGGCAGGGCCATGACGGTATATCCGCCTGTGCTCAATTCTTCGAGATGGGCGTCAAACTGTTTTATGGTGACGTTGGTGGATGGATAGCGGGATTCGCCGAACCGGTGGTACATTATGACGACGGCGTTCGCGTCTGCGGTCGCTTCGCCAGCGATGCCGCCGAGGACGGCAAGACCCGCTAAAAGAGCGCAAAGGGTATTTTTGATCAATCGACGAATATACATACAGTCTCCGGCATAGTCATTGCGGCCCAGTTTTTTCACGCTTCCATGGTCAAGCGCAAGTATCATACTTATATATGGCTGCCATGGTTATTATGTCTGTGATCACGGACACCGCCAAACCGCCGCCATCATTTTAGGAGAATTCTGTGACTGCCGCCATTCCTCAAAAATCCCTCGATCAGCTTTTCAACAACGCCCGTACCCAAAATGCATGGCAGGACAAGCCGGTGGATGCGGAATTGCTCCGGGCGATATGGGACCTGACAAAAATGGCCCCGACCAGCGCCAACTGCAGCCCCGCCCGGATTGTGTTCGTCGCCACCGGTGAGGCCAAGGCGCGGCTTAAACCCTGTCTGATGGAAGGCAATGTGGAAAAAGTCATGGCCGCCCCGGTGACCGCGATAATCGGGTCGGACCAAAAATTTTACGACCGCCTGCCAGAGCTGTTTCCGCATACCGATGCGCGTGCGTGGTTCGCCGGAAACGACCCTTTGATTGAGTCCACCGCGTTTCGCAACTCGACCCTGCAGGGTGCTTATTTTCTGATGGCGGCGCGTGCCCTGGGGCTGGATTGCGGGCCGATGTCGGGGTTCGATAACGAAGCCGTCGATGCCGCCTTCTTTCCTGGCACCTCCATTAAATCCAACTTTCTCTGTTCCATCGGGTACGGCAGCGGCGAAGACATCTTCCCGCGCAGTCCACGACTTGATTTCGATGACGCCTGCTCGGTGCTGTAGGTGCTATAAGAGCGCCCATGCAAGTTCTGGCTTTTGATTCGGCGACCTCGGCGTGCTCCGCCGCCCTGTGGCGGGATGGGGACATCATGGCCCATCGCTTCGAGCCGATGGTGCGTGGCCATGGTGAACGCCTGATGGGTATGATAAGTGCGGTGTTGGCGGACTCAGGCGCCGGGTTTGCAGACCTCGACCTGCTGGCCGTCACCTGTGGGCCGGGGGGATTTACCGGACTGCGCATCGGTCTTGCCGCGGCGCGTGGGTTGGCGTTGGCCGGCGGGCTGCCGTGCATTGGCGTCTCTACCATGGAGGCCATCGCCGCCGGCACGCTTAAGTCTGAGCGCGAAGACGGATGTGTTATGGCGGCAATTGATTCCAAACGCGGTGATATCTATGCGCAGGTTTTTTCCGGCCCAGACCCACTGGGCGAGGCCGAAGCGGTGCCGCCGGAAAACCTGGCGGATTTTCTGGGTGCCCGAAAGGCGGCAAAGAACGACCCCGGCGGACGTGTGGTGGTAGTCGGTGATGCCATGGACCGGGCGATTGCGTCTTTATGCGGTGGCGGCGTTGACGCCGTTGCTTCCACCGCCCCGCCGTTGCCCGATGCCCGAACCGTGGCCGCGATGGCGGCGGCCCGGTGGTCTCATGATATGCCGGTAGAATCCCTACGGCCTTTGTACCTGCGCTCGCCCGACGCAAAGGCGCCGAAAGACGGAGGCCGTCTCAGGCCGTGAACCGTTCTAGGTTCTGTACTCAATTAACGGCTGCTTAATCGAGTACAGAACCTAGCGTTCAGTGACCGGGCGCTTGAAGTCAGAGAGGTGCGTCAGATAAATGGGGGAAATATCCCCTTCGCCTTCGATCCGTCTAAGATATCAGCGGTTGGTGGGAGCTTCGATTTCAGCGATACGCCTATCTATGGCTCGGCGAATGCCCTCATTTTCCTGTTGGTCTCGGAC
>JABMOG010000214.1 GCA_013204265.1 Rhodospirillales bacterium | reverse complement strand
CTTCCAGGTTGATGGCGCCGAAGGTCGGCTCAAGACTGGCAATAATCTCGACCAGTTTGTCGGGATCGGATTCGTCGATTTCTATATCAAAAACGTCGATGCCGGCGAACTTCTTGAACAGGACCGCTTTGCCCTCCATGACCGGTTTCGCCGCCAATGGGCCGATGTTGCCGAGGCCGAGAACGGCGGACCCGTTGGTGATGACGCCGACCAAATTCTGGCGCACGGTCAGGTTCGCCACTTGCGCCGGATCATCGACGATAGCTTCGCACGCGGCGGCCACTCCCGGAGAATAGGCAAGCGCCAGATCGTTCTGCGTCGCCAGCGGCTTGGTCGCCGTGATCGTCAGCTTTCCCGGTTGCGGAAGCCGATGGTAATCCAGGGCTCTTTGTTTATCTAATTTATCCGTCATTGGTGTGTTCCGCGGCTGGATTATTCTGTCTGCGTGTTAAGGTGATCGTTAACATGCCTGGGGGCAACCAGTTTTAGGCGAAAAGCAAGAAAACGAAACCATGTCAGATCAAATATTGCCCACCACTCCACGGGTTGTCGGCCATCGCGGCGCCGCCGGGCATGCGCCGGAAAACACCCTGGCTTCACTGAAAAAAGCGGCTGCGCTGGGTGCCCGGTGGGTTGAATTCGACACCAAACTGACCGCCGACGGGGTCCCTGTGTTGTTCCATGATGATGTGCTTGAACGCACCACCAACGCCACCGGCTTGTTAGCCGATACGACCCTGGCCGAAGTGCAAATGCTGGATGCCGGTTTGTGGTTCGCGCAAGAATTTCGGGGCGAACGGGTCCCGACGCTGGATGCCGCTATTGCGCAATTGTCGGTTCTGGGCCTGGGCGCCAACGTGGAAATTAAACCCTGCCCTGGTGTTGAGAAAGAAACCGCCCGAACCGTGGCAGAGGTGCTGCGCGCCGAATGGCCTGCACATCTGCCTGCGCCATTGGTGTCCAGTTTCGACGCCGGGGTGCTGGCAACCGTGGGCAACAGCGCACCTGAACTGGCGCGGGCGTTATTGGTGCTTAAAATTCCCGGCGATTGGCAGGCCCGCTTGCAGGACCTGGGTTGCATGGCCCTGCACGCACAGGCAAAACACCTTACGTCGGAGCAGGTCGCCGCCGTAAGGGGGCAGGGTTATGCGCTGCGTACGTTCACCGTCAACGACCGGGCCGAAGCCAAAAAACTTTTCGCATGGGGCGTCGATGCGGTGATCAGTGATTTTCCGGATCGGATGGCGTTCGAGGCATAAACGGCGACCGCCCCGCAGCGATAAAGGAACAAGCATATAGTGCCTTTCCTTTCGCCCAGGCAAAGACGAACATAGCCGGCGATTACAACGGCCCTTTGGAGTCGAATGTCCCTGTGAGCGTTATTTTTTTCGCCATCATCCTGATCGCCTTTGTGGTCGCGGCTTTCCGCCAATTAACCTGGACGGCGTCCGTTGCGGGCGAGGGCGGGCCGATGCAGGACCTGGCCACCGCCATGATTGATGCGGCGACGGGCTCGGTGACGCTGGCGCTTGGGCTGGTTGGGGTGATGGCATTGTTTCTGGGCCTGATGAAGGTGGCGGAAGAAGGCGGACTGTTGTTGATCATCGCCCGTACGGTGCGGCCTTTGATGGTGCGCCTGTTCCCCGAGGTTCCGGCCGACCACCCGGCCATGGGCGCGATGATTCTCAATATGGCCGCTAATGCCCTGGGGCTGGGTAACGCGGCAACGCCGTTCGGTATCCGCGCCATGCAGCAACTCGACAGCCTGAACCGGACGCCGGGCACGGCGAGCAATGCCATGGTTCTGTTCCTCGCCATCAACACTTCCAGCGTCACGTTGCTGCCGACAGGTGTGATCGCGTTGCGTGCCGCCGCCGGATCGACAGACCCGGCAGGCATCCTGCCGACGACGTTGTTTGCCACCATCTGTTCGACCACGGTGGCTATTGTCATGGCCAAAATGTGTCAGCGCTATTGGCCGGTGCCTACGACCAAAGGCGCACCAATCCCGAACAATGAAGCCAGGGCCGAGGTTTCAGTTGCCAGTTCGGACGTTCCCATCGGGGAAGGTTATCCGCAGTGGGTGTCGGTGTCGGTGCTGGCCGGGATTGTTGCGATCATTCCGTTGACGGTTTTTTACGGTCGCTCCATCGCGCCCTGGATCATTCCGGGTCTGATGGTCGGATTGCTGGGGTTCGGGGTCTTGCGCCGTATCAACATTTACGAAGCCTTCGTCGAGGGCGCCACGGACGGGTTTCAGGTGGCGCTTAAGATTATTCCCTATCTGGTGGCGATTTTGGTTGCCGTCGCCATGTTCCGGGCGTCGGGCGCCATGGACATGTTGGTGCGGCCCTTAGGACAGGTGACCGGGCTGGTCGGGCTTCCGGCCGAGGCCCTGCCGATGGCATTGCTGCGTCCGCTCAGCGGCTCCGGGGCTTATGGAATTTTAGCCTCGATCATTCAGGACCCAGCGATCGGCCCGGACAGCTACGTCGGCTATCTGGTGTCGACCTTCCAAGGGTCGACGGAAACCACGTTCTATGTGCTGGCGGTTTATTTTGGTGCCGTTGGTATCCGGCGTATCCGCCACGCCCTTGTCGCAGCCCTGTGTGCCGACATCACCGGCATCGTGGCGGCGGTGTTTATCGTGTCCTGGCTGTACGGGGCTTGACCTCGGTGTCCAGAGGTTCCGCCTCGCCCGGCCGGGGCATAACCTTTTCCATATTGGGCGGAGTGTTATTGACCGCCAACGACGCGGTGCTGAAATGGCTGACCGGCGATTACCCGGTTGGCCAACTGCTATTCTTTCGGGGGCTGTTCGTGTTGATGGCGATCAGCGTGATTGTCTGGCGGTCCGGCGGCATTGAGACTATTCGCATCAACAATGTCTGGGGCCAATTTCAGCGCGCCGGTTTTGCCTTTGCCAGTGGATTTTTGTTTATTTCCGGGATTTCCTATCTGCCGCTGGCGGACGCTATTGCCATTACCTTCGCCGGGCCATTGTTCCTGACCATCCTGGCGGCGTCGATGCTGGGCGAGGATGTGGGCTGGCGGCGATGGGGCGCCGTCATCCTCGGGTTCTTGGGCGTTATGGTGATGATCCGGCCCACCGCAGAGGCCGTTCAATGGGCGGCCTTGTTGCCGTTGGCGGCCAGTCTGGCAGGCGCGCTGAGAGACATCACCACGCGCCGGATTTCGGCGCATGAAACATCGATGTCGATTTTGTGTTTTTCGACCGTCTCGGTAATTTTGTTCGGGCTTTGCACCCTCCCGTTCGGCTGGACTGCGCTAACCTATCCGGACTTAGGCCTGATGGCGCTCAGCGGCCTGTTCGTCGGTGGCGCGCATTATCTGTTGATCGAACGGTTCCGTTGGGCCGAAGCGGCGTTGCTGGCGCCGTTCAAATATACCAACATGATTTGGGCCGTATTGTTCGGCTTTATTATTTTCGGCGATCTGCCCGACGCCTGGACATTGTCCGGGGCCGGTATCGTCGTCATCGGCGGGTTGTACATCGCCCACCGCGAGACCCTGAGGGTACGGGGACGGGGCTAGCAGACCGCTGAAAAAGTGAATTTTCGGCAACAACCTTTCGACAGGCAAGGATGAGGAAATCCTTGTGGTTGACTAACAAAACCACGATATCGGCCGCTTCAAGCGCACTGATCGACGCAACACTTTAACTTAAACACAAAGGTGGAGACTCCGCGAAAGGGCAACCTTTCGCCTAACGCCAAATCCCGCGCGCGTCGAATATCCGTTTGCCGCTTAGGCGGCCTCGGTTGATGTCTTTGAAATCCTTGTGATCGACCAACAGGACTACGATGTCGGCTGCTTCAAGCGCCTCGTCGAGGTTCGCCAGGCTGACGCCGGGCGTGCCGTCCAGTTCCGGCGGCAGGGATTGAACGTGGGGCTCGACGGCAAGAATTTTGCCGGCCTTGGCCTCAATCAAACGTTGGACCACGGTGACGGCCGGGCTTTGGCGCAGGTCGTCGATGTCGGCTTTGTAGGTCAACCCCAGGCAGGCGATTACCGGGCTGCTAACATCCTTGGCGGCGGCGATGACCTGTTCGGCCAAGTGATGGGGTTTGGCGTCGTTGACCTTGCGCGCAGCACGGATCAGGTCGCTGTGCTGGGGCGCGGAATCGACGATGAACCAGGGGTCGACGGCAATGCAATGGCCGCCGACGCCGGGGCCGGGTTGCAGGATATTGACCCGGGGGTGGTGGTTGGCCAGCTCGATCGCCTCCCAGGGGTCAATGCCAAGGCGCTCACTAATGACCGACAGTTCGTTGGCGAAGGCGATATTGACGTCGCGGTAGGCGTTTTCCGACAACTTCACCAGTTCCGCTGTCGGTGCCGTGGTCAACAGGCATTCCCCTTCGACGGCCAGATCATACAGTGCCGCCGTGCGTTCGCCGCACACGCGCGTGATGCCGCCGATGACGCGGTCGTTGCGGATCAGCTCGGCGATCACCCGGCCGGGCAGCACCCGTTCCGGGCTGTGGGCAATGTGGATATCGGCATCCTCAGAAT
>JABMOG010000213.1 GCA_013204265.1 Rhodospirillales bacterium | reverse complement strand
TTCGGCATCCTTAAGCTCGGTAATATCCGTATGGGTAACGACAATGCCGCCTTCCGGGGTCTTTGCCTCGCTGATGATGTACCAAGTGCCGTCGGTCAGTTCCCTGAGGATGGATCCTGGGGAATTTCGGTGTTGTTCCATCCGTTCGCGAAGCATTTCCTCCTCGCGGCCGACGGCTTTGGCGATTCCCCCCCGCTGGATGGTAATCCGGACCAAGTCCTCGAACAGCAGACCGGGTTTGATAATGTCCTGGACGGTGGAATGCAGGCGCACGAATTCGTCGTTATAAATTTTCAGGCGATCATCTGGACCATAGTAAGCGAAGCCTTCCTGGAGGCTCTCGATGGCGCCTCGAAAGAGTCCTTCACCTTCCTCGGCTTGCCGAGAGATCAAAGACATATTGAACAAAAGGCCGATCAGCACGCAAATGTAACTGGCGTTTTTAAGCAGATGCGCAATGTAGAATTCGTAATCGAACAATTGACCTGATTGGGACGAAAACAGGGTCTGGCCGATGACTGCAATAATCAAGGACAGGATCAGCCAATGTTCGAAAGAATCGTCTCGCCATCGGCCTTTTTTGAGATAGCCGATTAACGCCGCCAGAAAAAAAAGCGCCGGGCCGAATTCCCCCGGTCGGTGAAATGCTATATCCGGAAAGTAGCCCGTCGGCAACGGCGTGAAGGCGAAAAACAGGAAACAGGTCAGCGTAAACAACCCGCTGTAAATATAAACCGTCCGTTCCGAAATTGTCCCCTCGGCGCCAACCCGTTGAGACCGGAACCAGCAATACCAACCTAGGAAGATCATCACTGACAGGAATAGGCGCGATGCCAACCAACTCCACGGGATCAGGGATGGCAGGTCCGACGGCATCAAGGGCAGGATTAATTCCGACGTGACCACCGCATGATATCCATCCAATAACGCCGTGCCTAGGAATCCGGTGCCGATGAACAGGAAGGTATTATTTTTCTTGGCGTAAAATCGCACCAGCGCCAACGCCCCGACGATCGCCGCCAGCAAGGTGGCGATAATTTCCATGTGAGTGTGGAGGTCGCGGCTCCCCCGCCAGATGCTGCCGTGCAGCGAAGCCAAGGAAAGCGTCAGAATCAGCCCGGTCAACCAATAGGAGACTATCCGTCCGCGGCCGGGGTTAATTTTCGAAGGTTGGTTCATATTGGTTCTGTTGCGTCCAGGACTTGCTCAACAATAATCCCATCCAAAGAATGGACGGGACAAGTGCCATCTCTTGATATTTGCAGCACGGCACACACTATCCACCATTAAAATGGGGATTTCCTGCCCCTTTTCGGACACAGGTATCCTCATTCGACGGCGGAAGCGGAGGCTTCTCAGGCAGCCGGTTTCAAGCCCAGTTTCTCCCAGACTTTTTTCATTGCCGATACCAGATGATCGATGTCGGCGTCGGTATGGAGTGGCGACGGCGTAAAACGAAGCCGCTCGGTCCCTCGCTCCACGGTCGGGTAATTAATCGGCTGCACGTAGATTCCGTACTGATCCAGGAGAATATCCGATGCCAGCTTGCATTGGGCCGCATCGCTGATCAACACCGGAACGATATGCGTGACAGACGGCATCACCGCGATTCCGGCTTCGGTGAAACGGCGTTTTAGGGTTTGGGCACGTTCCTGATGCTTGATCCGGAGCTCGTTGTGTTCCTTCAAATAGCGAATGCTGGCCAGCGCGGCGGCGGCTACCCCCGGCGGCATGGAGGTCGAAAAAATGAATCCGTTGCCATAAGACCGGATGAAGTCACAAAACGCCTTGGATCCGGCGACATATCCACCGACGACGCCGAACCCCTTGGCCAGGGTTCACTGGATCACAGTCAACCGATCCATCAGCCCTTCACGTTCGGCAACGCCGCCGCCGCGTTGTCCGTACAGGCCAACGGCATGGACTTCATCGATGAAGGTCATGGCGCCGTATCGATCGGCCAGATCGCAAATTTCCTTGATTGGGGCAATATCGCCGTCCATGGAATAAACGGACTCGAAAGCCACCAGTTTGGGACGGTCGGCAGGGTATTCTTTGAGCAACCGTTCCAGATCCTCGACGTCATTGTGTTTGAATATTTTTTTCTCGGCCTTGGAATGAACAATGCCTTCGATCATGGAGTTATGATTGAATGAATCCGATAAAATAACGCAGCCCGGCATCATCGCGCCTAAGGTGCTGAGCGCCGTCAGGTTGGCCGTCCAGCCGGACCCGAACAAAAGGGCCGCTTCCTTGCCATGTAAATCGGCCAATTCCTGTTCAAGAAGGACATGGAAGTGATTAGTGCCGGCAATATTGCGGGTGCCGCCGGCGCCGGCGCCGCATTTATCGATGCCCTCATGCATGGCGGTAAGAACGTCCGGGTGTTGCCCCATCCCAAGATAATCATTGGAACACCAAACCGTGACTTCGTTGATCTTTCCGTCCCGGTGATTGACAGCACGGGGAAAATTACCGGCGCTGCGTTCAAGATCGGCGAAGACCCGATATCGGTCTTCTTCTTTCAAGGCGTCGATTTTGTCGGTGAAAAACTTTTCGTAATCCATGGATTGTTGCCCAGATTCGTCAAAAAGGTGCGCGACGGGCTGCCCCGTCTCTTCGGAGGGGGCACTATATACATCTGTTATATACTTTTACGACCGTTTTAATGCCACATCCATCGACTTTCCCTTTCCTCAATGTCCCTCACCCTATCGAGTGGAGATAACCCTTTGATGTCATTCGTTTGTCAAAATGTATCGATTGATTTCAGCTTCAACGGAAACAGAAATCTTTAGATCACGGTCGCAACACTAACCCTTAAGCCGGAAGAACGGCCTTGATTTAGGTTAAATAGGTGAAATTAGCGAACCTGACGTGACCTGAAGCCGCCGTCAGGCCGTTTCCTGGACCCATGTGGCGGTGGCGTCGAGGGCGCGTTCCAGGCATCCCAGAATTTCATCGATTTCGTCTTCAACCGTGATTAACGGCGGGCAGACGGCAATGGTGTCGCCGATGGCGCGGATGATCAGGCCTTCGTCCTGGGCGCGGTCAGAAAAATACGCGCCGACACCTGATTTAGGATCAAAAGCGGTTTTGGCGTCCTTATCGGCGACAAGCTCGATGCCCCCGACCAGGCCGACGCCCCGGACCTCACCGACAAGAGGGTGCCCGGCAAACCGCCGGAGGCCGGCCTGGAAATTCCGGCTTAAACTCCGCACGCTGTCGACGATGTTGCGTTCTTCATAAATTTTCAGGGTTTCAACGGCCACCGCTGCGGCAACGGGGTGCCCGCCATAGGTCGAGCCATGACCAAACACGCCCAGTTTTTCGCTTTCTTTGACCATAGCCTGATAGATATCTTCGGACACCATCAAGGCGGAAATCGGGATATAGGCCGACGACAGGGCCTTGGCGCAGGTCAGCATGTCCGGTTTCAGGCCATAGGTCTGGCTGCCCCACATGTTGCCGGTGCGCCCGAAGCCGCAGATGACCTCGTCGGCGATCAACAGTACGTCGTAATTTTTCAGCACCGCCTGAATTTTTTCGAAATACGTTTTGGGCGGAACGATCACACCGCCGGCACCCATGACCGGCTCGGCATAGAAGGCGGCGACGGTATCCGGGCCTTCATCTTCGATCAGCTTTTCCAGGCTTTCGGCGCAACGGGTGGCGTAATCCTCTTCGCTTTCGCCATCTTCGGCTTGCCGGTAATGATGCGGGCAATCGGTGCGCAGAACGCGGTCGATGGGTAGGTCGAAATCGTTCTGGACGATCGGCAGGCCCGTCAGGCTACCGGCGGCGACGGTAACGCCGTGATACGCCTTGATGCGGGAAATGATTTTCTTTTTGTCGGGACGGCCGAGCGCGTTGTTGTAATACCAGACCAGCTTGATCGACAGGTCGATGGCTTCCGAACCGGAATTGGCGAACAGCACCTTGGACATCGGCACCGGCGCGATGGAAATCAGCTTTTCCGCAAGCTCGATGGTGATGTCGGGCGTCTTGTGCGCAAAGCCGTGGTAATAGGGCAGCTTTCGCATCGCCTTGGTTGCCGCATCGACCAAGCGGTCTTCGTTGAAACCCAGCGACGTGCACCACAAACCGGCCAGCCCCTCGATATAGGTCTTGCCGCTATCATCGGTGACGCGGATGCCCTTGCCACTAGTCAGGATCAGGGGACCTTTTTCCTCGTGTTTTTTCAGGTTGGTGTAGCCGTGTACGTGATAGGCGATGTCGCGGCTGGCGGCAGAATTGCCCAAGTCCGTCATGTCATGGGGTCCTTCAATTTTGTGAGGTTTCTGAAGCGATTTTGAGCCGCCCGCCCCGGCGTATCAAGGCACTTTACACTTTATAAAACGCCATATGGCCGACAACCTGTATCCTGTGGAAAACAAACTAACAGGTTAACCAATTGAAATTAAATAGTGAAAATAGCAACTCCTCACTTATCCACAAACTTGCAGACATATTGATTTGGGCAAACTTGACATCGGTCATGTTCGTTTTTCCGATTTGGATTTCTAATGAGAGTTGTCAAGAAAGCCCCTAGACACAAAGGAAACGGACGATGGTATTCAAGGACATTTTAGTACACGTGGACAATTCCAAATCCTCACCGGCGCGTCTTAACGCGGCGATTAGGCTGGCGCAGACTTGGGACTCCAAGCTGACTGGGGCGTACGTATTATCGCAACCCTATCTGCCGGCGTATACCGAAGTCCAAATCGGCCCCGATATCCTGGAAGCTCAGGCCAAGGAACTGAAACGAAATGCCGAGGAAGCCGGGTCCGCTTTTCGCAAGACCACAGACCAAGGCGGTGTAAATGCCGAATGGCGGGTGCTCGAAGGCATGACGGTCGAAGCGTTGGCCATTCAATCGCGCTATTTCGATCTGGCCATCGTCGGCCAGGGTGACCCGGATGAATACCTGTTCATCGGCGACCGCGAAATGCCGGACGGTCTGATCATGACTTCGGGACGCCCGGTGTTGATTATTCCTTTTGTCGGTACGTTCGAAACCATCGGCAAAAACATCATGGTCGCCTGGGATGGCGGGCAACAGGCCAGTCGCGCCGTCCATGACGCCCTGCCGGTTCTGAAGGCGGCCAATACAGTCACCGTCATGGTGGTCAATCCAAAAGGCGGAAGGCAAGGAACCGGCGATCTGCCGGGAGCCGATATGGCGGCCCACCTTTCCCGGCACGGCGTCAACGCCGAAGCCGATCATGTGATATCGGACCTAGACCCCGGCGATACGTTGCTATCGCGGGCCGCGGACAAAGGCATCGATCTGCTGGTGATGGGGACTTATGGCCATGCCCGATGGACCGAATTGATCCTCGGCGGCGTTACCAATCATATGCTCAAGCACATGACCGTACCGGTGCTGACGTCCCATTAGAATGTTCAGAGTAGGAAAGCCGCTTAGTTAGAGTAGCGCTTCCGAAGGGACCGGGTGATGATGTCGTTGACGGAAACTTTGCGGTTTTCGATCAGGCTGCGGCGCGTCGCCTGCTTGCGCAATTCGGCGACCAGGGACAACGGAAGGGTAACATAGGTGCGGAACCCTTCGCGTTTCGCAACCGGTTTTGGAAACGCCGAATAATTGTTCTTATAATCGTCCTTGGCTTCATTACCGCCGGCGGCAGTGGCGAAGTTCTGCAGGTCGTCAATTTCGGCTGCCTCGGAAAGGCAACGCACGGTGTCAATCCGATCACCGGACAACTGAATGTAGTTAACAAGCTTTCCGTCCCTGAGTGTGACTTTGCGGCTATCAAGCTTAACCACAGCACCTTTGCCGCGTCGGTGAATATCCTCAAGGCCTTTTTTGACTCTTTCCAACCGTCCAATATACGTGGCCCAATCGCCATCGTACTTGGTTTCCACATGATTTTTCACGGAATCGTGGGACAAGCCATTCCAGAACGCGAGTTTGGGGAAAGCCTGGCACTCAGCCGAAGCCGGACCGGTTTGAAAAACTGTGAAAATTGCGCCGAGGGCGAAAACAACGAAGAACTTGTTTTTGATTTTATTCACAACGTCTCCGTTAAAATGCCTCAAAAAGAAACGGTTTGAGAAAAACCGCCCGGTTAATTGAGGGCACTTATATTCGAAGAGTCTTAAGTGAGCCTTACGAAATCAAAGTTAGTTCAAAAGATATATATCCTTATTGGCGAGCATGTCTCTCTGTCGCGCGCGGATCTAGGGCGTCTTGTAGCCCGTCGCCCAGGAAATTAAAGGCTATGACAGTGAAAAAAATCATCATACCGGGATAAAAAGCCAGTTCCGGGGTGTCCCAGATCAATTCCTGGGCATTGGTCAGAAGATTGCCCCAACTGGGTATCGGCGGCTGAATTCCAAGCCCGAGGAAGCTTAAGACCGATTCCAGCAGGATAACGTTGCCGACCGACAACGTCGTGGCGACGATGATGGGCGACGCCAGATTCGGCAGGATATGCACAGTCATGATTCGCAACGCCGAGGCCCCTTGCGCCTCGGCGGCGCGCACGAAGTCGCGTTCACGCAGGGCCAGCGCCGTGCCGCGCACCAACCGGGCTACCGTCGTCCACCCCACCAGGGCGACAATGACGACGATTCGATACAGGCTGATGTTTTCCGAAGCCACTAATTCGCCGGGCAGGCCGAGTTTACCGAGGTCCAGCGCCGCCAGCACAATTAACAACGGCAACAGCGGCAATGCGATGACGCCATCGGTACAGCGCATCAGAAAAGCATCCCACCGGCCACCGAAATATCCCGCCGCCAGACCGATGGTGGTGCCGATGACGGCTGAGGCCACGGCCGCCGTCAGGCCGACGAACAGTGATATGCGCCCGCCGTACAACAGGCGTATGAGTACGTCGCGGCCGATTTCGTCAGTGCCCAGTGGGTGTCCCCAGGACGGCGGCTGGAACCGGTTGAACAGATCCACGGTTTGCGCATCGACACCGATCGACATCGCCACCAGCGGCGCGCCAAGGGCGGCCATGGCCATTATCGCCAGTCCACAGGCGCTGATGACCGCCAGCCGGTGGCGGAGGAAGCGGCGCGTGGTCAGGGTCCAGATACCTTCGCCGGGGTTGATGGCGGCGGTCATTGCCCGGCCTTGCGAAAGGAAACACGGGGGTCGAGCCAGACATAAGCGACATCGGCGAGAAAATTGCCGACCAAAGTCAAAATCGTCGCCAGTAGCAACGCCACCAGGGCCAGATTGAAATCATTACCCATGATCGAATCGAAGATCAGCCGCCCCATGCCGGGCCAGGCGAAAATAGTCTCGGTAATCAAAGCGCCGGAAAACAGGTAGCCGAAATCCAGCGCGATGATGGTAACGACGGGAATCAGCGCATTTCTAAGCGCATGCCCAAAGACCACGCGGGCCTCGCTGGCGCCGGTGGCGCGCGCGGTGCGGATGTAGTCCTGGCGCAGGGTTTCGATCATCGACGCCCGCATGTAACGCGTGTGGCCGCCGATACTGGCGATGGTCAGGCTGGTCACCGGCAATACCAGATAGCGGGCGTTCTCCCACAGACCGCCGTCGCCGTCCGTCCCCATACCCCCGGCCGGCAGGATGCCGAGGCCGACGGCAAAGACGATAATCAGCAACAACGCCAGCCAGAACGGCGGCATCGAGATTCCGGCAAAGGCAAACATGTTGATCGAGTAATCGAGCCGCGAATAAGGCCGGTAGGCGGCAACCACCCCGGCGGGCAGGGCGATCAGTAACGCCAATCCTAAGCTTAGCCCCAGCAACGCCACGGTGTTGGCGATGGCCGGCCCAAGAACCTCCGTTACAGGCCGCGCGTACAGGCGGGAAAAGCCGAAATCGCCGCTTAGCGCCGCGCTCAGCCAATTGCCGTAACGCTCAACAATCGGCCTATCCAGCCCATACAGCGACCTCAGCCGGGCCGCGTCCTCGGGCGTAATCTTGGGATCGGCAGTGATCATCAGGTCGACCGGGTCGCCGGGCATCAACCCGATCAGCGAATAGATAACAAACGACATCACCACCAGAACCAGTGCCGATTGCCAGAAACGATGAAAAAGGAAGCGGGTCATCCTTCAGCTAGGAAACGGGTGGCGGTCATGCTTGGCCTTTCCGACATCGCCTGCCACCACGCCGACCAGCGCGGATGATCTGCAAGCATTTGCTTCCCCTCCGGCGTGAGTTGTAATAGGGCGATCATCGGTGCTGCGTGAAGGTCCGCCAACGTTGGCTCGGTGGAGACAAAAAAAGGCTCGCCCCCCCATAAGGTCTTCGATCGCCGTAAGGCAGATATCGGCCTGCGGTATGGCGTTGGCGATCTTGCTTTCGTCCGCCACTTCTCCTCTTTCGGGCACGCGAATCCGTTCGAAGAAAATGTCCCAAACCCATGTGCGATAAGCATAACTATCCAGAATACCGATGATCTGATGAACGCGCCCCCGGTTTTTGGCCGTATCTGGCATCAAAGGCGGGTCCGGGAAAACATCGTCGATGAAACGGGTGATGGCGCTAGCCTCATAGAGTTGGAAACCATCCATTTCGAAGGCCGGGATGCGGAGAAATGGATTTCGTTCGCCATAGGTGGAGGGCGGGCCGTTTTTGGCAAAGATGTCGATTTCCTCCAGGCGGTAAGGAATACCTTTTTCCTTTAAGACCAATTGGGCAATGCGGGTGTAGACGCTGTAAGTCGCGCCGTAGACAACCGGGTCGCTCACCGCTTTATTTCCCAGTCTTCCACCCACAACGGCGAAAGGTCTTGATGCCCGGTGGGGACGAGGCCGGTCATGCCCTTGGGCAGGATGTAGGGATCGGCGCGGAAATACAGCGGGATTACCGGCAGCTCGGTTACGTAGATTTCCTGCAGGCGCCGCCACAATTTGGCGCGTTTTTCGCGGTTCAGTTCAACATCAATGGCCTCCACCAGGTCGTCCATCTCGGCGCTGCGGAACCCGGTGTAATTCTGTCCGGCGAAATTGTTGTCCTTGTGCGGAATATGCGCCGAATGCAACGTCGTGCGGGGAACTGATTCCGGCGCGCTGTACCAGGCAAACATGACCATCCCTTCGAATTTTCGCTCCGTCACCGTTTGCCCGAACAGCACGCGCGCAGGTTCGTTTTTAATACGGATATCGACGCCGATGGCCTTCCACTGGTTTTGCAGCACTTGTTCCACCAACTCGCGGGTGCGGTTTCCGGCTGTGGTCTTTAGCTCGATGGTCAGGCGTTCGCCCTTTTTGTTGTGGCGGATGCCCTGCTTGCGAATGGTCCATCCGGCCTCGTGCAGCAACCGGTTGGCCTGTTTCGGGTCGAACGGGTATTTGCGAATATCGCCGGCATAGACCCAGTCCAGCGGGTTGACGCTGGAATGGGCGATCGGCTGGCGGCCGGAAAACAGTTTCTGGCTGATGGCTTGGCGGTCGACACCCAGAATCAACGCTTGGCGCACCCGGATATCCTTCAAGATAGGGTTATCCAGGTTGAGGTCGAGGTGTTCGTAAATCAGCCCCGGTTTGTAGAGAATTTTGTAATTTCCGCCGTGGCGTTTCTCGAAAGCCAGAGCCTGGTCCACGGTCAGGCCGAGTTCTCCGGCGATCATGTTGATATTGCCCGACAACAGGTTGGCTTCCAGCGCCGCCGTATTGGGAATGACGCGCACGGTGATCCGCTTGAAGGCCGGTTTTTTGCCCCACCATGTCGGGTTTGGTTCCAGCACCACGTGGGATCCGGTGACCGCTTTGGCGACCAAATAAGGGCCGTAATAGAGGCCTTTGTTGGTGGTGTCGGTGTCAAAGGCCGTGCGGTTCTTGTAGGCCGCCGGGTCGGTGAAATTGGCTTCATCGAGATGCGCCGGGATTAGCTCGAACCCGTTGATGGCGTTGTACTGGAACGTCAGCTTGTCGAAGTGCATGGTGAATGTTTTGTCGTCTTTGGCGTCGATTTTATACAGGCTGCGGTACAGTTCGAGGTTGCTGACGCCGGTTTTCGGGTGGCGACCGACTGTCCAGGTGAAAACCACGTCCTTGGTTGTTACCGGCACCCCGTCGCCCCAAATGGCGTCGTCGCGGATGGTGTAGGTGACGGCGATGCCCTGTTGACCCTTCGGCGTTTTCTCCGGCACGGCCATGCCGTTTTCAATGGTCGGCAGCGCCGTGCATAACATGCAGACCAGTTTCCAGTCTGTGTCATAGGCGGTAAAGGGGCGCCGGGTGAAGCTCAGGACGTAGGTTTTGGCCAGCATGGAATCGATGTTGGGGTGAAACGTCGATGGATACTGGGTGATGCCGATGACCAGTTCGTCCTTGGCAGGAGACGCCGCTCCGGTCGGTAACGCCTGTAAAAACAGCGCAGCGACTATCACCCCGGCCAATCGTACCCATGTCATTCTCAAGGCGAACTCCTTCTACACACTCGTGACGTTACCACGATATCAGGGGGAAATATGCCCGATGTAATAATCGATCAACGCCCGGGCCTCAATCGACGTCCAATCGGCGGCGCCCTTCATATAGCCCATCACCCGGCCCCGATGATCGATGAGGACACTAAGGGGCAGGGCATTGCCCATTTGAAGGGGTTTAAGAATTCGCCCCGCAGGATCAAGATAGGTCGGAAGGTTCTGAACCCCGAGCCGCTTGAGATACGAGGAGACGACGGCGTCCTGGTCCAGCGCAAGGGTAACAACGCTGAATGTCTCGCCGCCGGTTTGGGTCTGGAGTTTACCGAGAGTCGGTAATTCATGCACACAGGCCGGGCACCATGTCGCCCAAAGGTTCAATAATATCACCTTGCCGGAAAACCGTTTCAAGGTGGTGACGCCGCCCCGGAGGGTGTAGATCGGCGTCGCCGGGGCCGGATCATTGGGTTTGAGAATGGTGAAAGGGAACTGGCGGCCCTGGAAGGACGGCGGGTCATTCTCCGGCACCGCCGCCAGCCCCGCCGGTGCCATGAAAGACGCGCTAATGCCAACCAGCAGGACGGGCAAAGCCAGCCATATACGATGTGTCTTCAATCCCATAACGGCGAAGTATTTCAGAGCCGCGCCAGACGCGCAATCCAGGCTGGGTATAAACCTTGAGCGGCGACAAAAAAATCGCCTCGGAAATTTTGCATAGCCTTTAGTTCAACTTGACCCGCTGTTCTATCGGGTTGGCGGGGTTGCGGGACCAGTCGGTCAGAGATCCGTCATACATTTTGGTTTTTTTGTTTCCCAAAATTTCGGAATTGACGAACCAGCCCAGCGATGCCCAGTGACCGGTGTTGCAAAACGTAATCGCCTCGCCATCGGTCGACGCCTTATTGTTTGCGTACAGGCGGCGCAGGACGTCCGTTGAGCGAAATTTTCCGCCGTCGTTCTCCGTCGTCCAGCGGCCGGGCAGACTGACGGCGCCTGCCAACGTACCGGGGCGTTTGACCGAACCGCTTTTATTGACACCTAAGAATTGGTCGGTGGGGCGGCTGTCGATCAGCGCCGTGCCGTTTCCGCCAAGCGCCTTCTTGATGTCGTCGGCGGTGGCGATCAACTCAGTTCGGAGGCTGGCTTTGAAAGTTTTCGGTGTGGGCTTGGCAAAGGTTTTTTCGAGCGGGTTTTTCTTGTCGGCTGTGTAGCCGGTCATGCCGCCGTCGAGGATTGATACAGCATCGTGGCCCAAGACCTTGAAGGTCCAGTACAGTCGCGTGGCCACGCCCATTTCCGCCGAATTGTACCCACCGGGCACCAGGACCACGTGATCGGCGTTGCCGATGCCCAGGCGTTCGCCGATCAGTTTTTCGAGGTGCGGGGTGGGGGGCAGCATTTTTTTGACCCCGTCGCGTTTGACGCGCCATTTGTCGGGCCCATAAGCCGTAAACACCGCGCCCGGAATGTGACCGGCGCGAAATTCTCCGGCCGAGCCGCGCACGTCGAGAAAGACGACGTTCTTGGCGTTGATGTTGGCCTTTACCTAGGCGGCATCGACCAGGGGTGTTGCCGCACGGGCCGGGTTTGCAACGAAGATCGTCAGAATGAACAGGAGAATATATTTTTTGGGGCTGACCCAGATAACTCAATTTTGGGGTTATCATGGAGCCTATGCGCAAGTGTCGACTTAGCTACTACAAACAAGATCGCCTGATCGAGCATTTTGTTTCCGGATCTAC
>JABMOG010000212.1 GCA_013204265.1 Rhodospirillales bacterium | reverse complement strand
TTGATCGACAGCACCGGCAACACGCACGGCATCAGGTTGAGAATCAGCCCGCCGATGATGGCGAGTCCCAAAATCACCAACAACGACGGCCCTCCGGTATTGCTTTGGGGGGCGGTGGTCTTACTGACCGTCAGTTTTGCCTCGGCGCTGCGTTTACCGTCGACGACGGTCAGGGTCAACATCCGCCCGGCCAGGGTTTTGTCGGCTTCGCCCGGCAGGTCCTTGAGGCCGAACACGCGAACATCGAGGTTGGCGGTGCGCCCGTTGGCGTCCATGGTGACTGAGGGTTTGGAATAGGACAGCTCGGGCGGGCCTTCGGGGTATACGTCGGGCGCCTGAAAGGCGGCAGCGTTGCGGACCCGTACGCGGAGCCACGCGGCGTCGCCCTGGCTCCAGGTCTCCGCCGCCTCGATCGACAACCCGGCCCGTTTGCCGTCGCCCGGCACGGTGACCTCGAACCGGTTGATCAGATGCGCGAAGCGGCTGGGTTTGCCGTCGCCGGGGTTGAGAGTAAGTTTTAGCTCGGCGTCATAGGGGATGCAGATGGCGTCACACACCAGATAGCGGATCGACCCGGCCAATTGCAGCGCCTTGGAAGCGTCGGCGCGGCGCATCACTATCGGCAGGACGACTTCTTTTTTATAACCCAGCGTTTCCAGCCCGATGACGGAAAACCGTTCCGGCGCCGGCCAGCGAAAAGCCGCGCTTTTAAGGTTTTTCGACGCCGACCAGTCGACCTCGGGCGGGAACCCGGCATCGCCCGGCGAGCGCCAGTAAATTTTCCAGCCTGGTTGCATTTTGAAATGCAGGCCCAGGGTTACGGTTTCGGCCGGCCCCGCCGTCTCGGTGGCGGCGACCAGGCGCAGGGCGGTCTGCTCAGTCTTGATCCAGTTTGAGGTCCCAAGATCACCGGAGTCCGTCAATTCTTTGAAAGCATTTACGCCGCCAGCGGCCTGAGCCAGGGTCGGGGCGAGCGCGGCGAAGGCAATTGCCAAGGCAAAAACCAGCCGTGTCCATTGTGTTTTTCGCAGCAAAGTGCTCATCCGGGTCATCGCAGCCATCGTGGTTCTGAGGTGTTGGCGGATCATATAAGGATTGGGGCCGTTAAAACACGCGCGATTTTGCGCCTCACGTACTATTGACCGGGCGTGTTGTCTGCCCCAATCCAGTTCCGACCCATACGTCAGGCACCGTCTTCGCCTTCCAGACTGCGCAAAACCATGTCTCTTAACGTGACCAGTCCGAGCGGATTGCGGTCGTGGTCGACGACCAGGGCGCGCGACAGGTTGAACCGTGACAACATGCGGACCGCATAGATGACATTCATTTCCGCCGCCAGTGTCAGGACCGGCTTCGACATGACCTCATAGACATTTACGCGTTCCGGCGCCAAATCCTTGCCGAGCACTTCGCGGGCGATATCGGTCACCACGATCAGACCGAATTCGTCGGCTTCGTCGCGTCGCTCGACGACGAGGGAACTGGTGTTGTGTTTGCGCATTAATAGAACCGCGTCGTGGACCGTGGCGGTTGGCTCGATGGTAATGACGCCTTTGCTCATGACGTCAACAACCTTGGTAATTTTTTTCTCGGTCATAACGAATCCTCGATCTCTTTAATAAGGGCCCCTTCCTGGGTCTTGAGCCCGACGGCGTCTTCTATCCCGATCTGAATGGCGATGCCACTGCCGGGTTCCTCGTCGAACTTGCCGGCTTTGGATATGGTTTCGAGAATTTCCCGCGCCCTCGGGGCAGCGACAAGAAACATCAGGACGTCGCGTTGCGCCGTCAGGTCGAGGCCCAAAAACGTCTTTTCCGGCTCCAGGCCCTCACCGCGGACCCCTGGAAATATGGTCGACCCCGTAGCGCCGGCTTGCCGGGCGGCCTCAAGAATAACTTCCGTCTTCTCGTCGGCCACGAAGGCCATAATTAA
The DNA here is from genome assembly GCA_013204265.1 of Rhodospirillales bacterium. Classification (GTDB taxonomy): domain Bacteria; phylum Pseudomonadota; class Alphaproteobacteria; order Rhodospirillales; family Casp-alpha2; genus Casp-alpha2. Next base: position 1,247 of record JABMOG010000212.1, on the reverse strand, counting down.
TTTAAGGTTCACTGCTCGTCCTCCTTGCTGTCTTTTTTATCGAGACGCCTGAGCCAGGTGGAAACCATGTCGTATCCCAAAACGGAGACAATTGGAAACACACTGGCGAAGGCAATTAAACCAAAGCCGTCGATCAACGGGCTGCGCCCCGGAATCGTCGACGCCAAACCCAGACCGAGCGCCGCGACCACCGGCACGGTCACGGTCGATGTGGTGACGCCCCCGGAATCGTAAGCCAGTGGGATAATCGTCCTGGAAGCGAAAAAGGTTTGAATGATGACGATGATGTAACCGGCCATGATGTAGTAGGCCAATGGCGTGCCGGTGACGATGCGGAAGGCTCCGACGGAAACGCCGATGGCGACGCCGATGGCGACGGCGACCCTGAGTTCAAACGCCTTTATGGTGCCGCCTGAGACCTCTTGGGCCTTGATCGCAACGGCAATCAGCGACGGCTCGGCGACGGTCGTCGCAAAGCCGACGGCGGCAGCGAACCCATAGACCCAAAGATAGTCCTGCCAATGAACGCCATCGCCGGGGGCGAGCCCTAAGAACCCAGGATCGGTTAATTGCCGGGCCATGGTCCTGCCGAGTGGGAAAAGGGCCTCTTCCAGGCCGACCAGGAACAGGCTCAGGCCGACCAGAACATAGATAAACCCGATCACAATGCGCTTGAGATGCGCGGGTTTCTTTTGGATTACCAGGGCCTGGAAGACAAACAGGATGACAACGATGGGCAGCACGTCGAACACGGTGCTGACGGTCGTCGTTACGAGGTCGCCCAGAAACGCCATTACACCACCATCCCGTAAATCATGACGAAGATCATCGGCGTCAGACTGGCGAGGGCGATCAAGCCGAACCCGTCGAGCAGAGGGTTGCGGCCCTTAATGGAACTGGCCAGACCGACGCCCAGCGCCGTGACCAAAGGCACCGTGATCGTCGATGTCGTAACACCGCCGGAATCGTAGGCAATGCCGACAATCTCGGGCGGGGCGAAGCCGGTGATGACGATCACCAATAAGTAGCCCCCGATGATGAAGTACTGGATCGGCCAGCCGACCAGAATGCGAAACACGCCGAGCACCAAGGCGGCGCCGACGGACAGGGCGACGACGATCCTGAGCCAGAATGCATAAGAATCCCGGGCCACCTCTGTGTCGGCGATTGCGCCTGCCTCGCCGGCGATCTTGGCAGCTTCGGCGACGACGGCAATCAACGCCGGCTCGGCGACCGTGGTGCCGAAC
>JABMOG010000211.1 GCA_013204265.1 Rhodospirillales bacterium | reverse complement strand
GGTTATTACCCATTACCAGCGCCTGTTGGATCATATTGTGCCTGACAAGGTGCACGTTCTGGCGCACGGCACAATCCGTCGCACCGGCGGCAAGGAACTGGCGCTTGAACTGGAAGAAAAAGGCTACGCGGAATTTGAAGAAGCGGCCGCTTAAGGCCCTCTGAGCACCTTGAATTTCCGCTGGATAATAAAAACATGACAAAGACGACATCCCCGCTTGCTTTCGTTGACGGCTTCGACGCCGCCCACCCCGGATTGCCCGGTGCCGGGCTCGACTGGATGCTTAACCTGCGCGAAGCCGGTATTGAGCGTTTCAACGGCCTCGGCCTGCCGACGGCCAAACTGGAAGCCTGGAAATACACCAAGCTGAAGCCCTTGGAAGACACCCGGTTCCAACGGGTAACGGACGCCGACGCAACCGCGCCGGTTGATCTGGTGCCGTCGGTGTTGCCGGACTCCGACGGCCATACGCGCCTGGTGTTCGTCAATGGCCGCATGCGTCCCGAATTGATGATCGAAGGCGACCTGCCGGGCGGGGTGTTCGTCGAGTGTCTGAAAGATGCGCTTGGGCGTGGCGACGACTGGACCCAGGAATACCTGGACAATATTCACCAAGACGATGAGCAATCGATGTTTGCGCTCAACACGGCGTTGATGGATTCCGGCTTCGTGTTGCGCGTTGAGCCCGGTGTCGTTGTCGAAAAACCGATCGAAGTGGTTTTCATCGGCGGTTTGACGGACCATCCGGTGGCGTATTTTCCGCGCAACTTGATCGTCATCGGCGACAATGCACGGGCCACCGTGGTCAAACACCATGTCGGCATGGGTGTCGGCGCATATTTCGCCAACACTGCCACCGAAATCCAGATCGGCCAAGGCGCGTCCTTCCATCATTTCAAGGTTCAGGCGGAAGCCCGCGACGCCGTACATCTGGATACATCCCATGTTCGGGTCGCCAAAGATGGCACCTATGACAGCTTCAACCTGTCCATTGGTGGGCGGTTGTCGCGCAACGACGTGTCGGTCCGGCTCGAAGGGCCGGGCGCCCATGCCAGCCTCAATGGCGCGTATCTAATGCGGGGTTCCGAGCATTGCGACAACACTACGGTGATCGAACACCTGGCGCCGAACACCACGTGCCGGGAAATTTTCAAAGGCGTACTAGACGATCAATCCCGCGGCGTGTTTCAGGGCCGTATCGTCGTGCATAAAGATGCCCAAGGCACCGATGGCCACCAACTGTGCAAGACGCTGTTGTTGTCGACAGGCGCTGAAATCGACGCCAAGCCGGAACTGGAAATCTATGCCGACGATGTAAAGTGCAGCCACGGGGCGACGACCGGCCAGATCGACGAGACGGCGCTGTTCTATCTGCGCTCGCGCGGCATACCCGAAGCCCTGGCAAGGAACCTTCTGGTGCAATCGTTCCTGGGCGAGGCGTTGGAAGAAATTGCGCAAGACAATATCCGTGACGCCTTCACCAACAAAGTGCTGCACTGGCTGCCGGCGGCCTGTTTCCTGTCCGAAGAATGGAGAGAGAAATGAGCAACTCGGCCAATGTTGTTAAAATTGCCCCGGCAACGGCGCCAGGCGACAATTCCACCGCCGCCTATGATGTTGAAAAAATCAGGGCCGATTTTCCGATCCTGAGCCGCGAAGTCTACGGCAAACCGCTGGTCTATCTCGACAATGGCGCCAGCGCGCAGAAACCCCGCCAAGTCATCGACACAATGAGCGACGTGTTCGAATCCTATTATTCCAACGTCCATCGGGGCGTGCACTGGACATCTCAGAAATCCACCGAGGCCTTCGAGGCGAGCCGCGGAACGGTCGGAAAATTTATCAACGCGGCCAGCGTAAATGAAATCATCTTCACCCGTGGGGCCACCGAGTCGATCAATCTGGTGGCTCATTCCTGGGGCCGGAAATTCCTTAAGGCCGGCGACGAAATCATCATTTCGCACATGGAACACCACGCCAATATCGTGCCGTGGCAGATGCTGCGCCAGGAAATCGGCATCGACCTCAAGGTTGTCCCGATCGACGACGATGGCAATTTTATGCTCGATGAATTTGAAAAGCTGCTGTCGCCGAAAACCAAATTGGTTGCGGTGACCCAGGTTTCCAATGCGCTCGGCAGTATCGTGCCGGTGACTGCCGTTATTGAGCGCGCCCATGCCCAAGGCGCGCTGGTGTTGCTGGACGGCTGCCAAGCCGTGCCGCACACGGCGGTTGATGTTCAGGACCTGGACGCGGATTTCTATGTGTTTTCCGGGCACAAGCTATACGGGCCGACCGGCATCGGTGTGTTGTGGGGGCGCGAGGATTTGCTCAATTCCATGAACCCCTATCAGACCGGTGGTGATATGATTGCGTCGGTGACGTTCGAGAAAACGACGTTTCAAAAAGCCCCGCACCGGTTCGAGGCGGGCACGCCGGCCATCGCCGAAGCCATCGGCCTTGGCGCGGCTATCGATTATGTGCAGGCCATCGGCATGGACAATATCGCGGCCCATGAACACGGGGTGCTACAATACGCTACCGAGCGACTGTCCGCTATCAAGGGGCTGAAAATTATCGGGACGGCGAAGGAAAAGGCGGCGATCATTTCCTTCAACCTGGATGGCATCCACCCCCATGATCTCGGCACCTTCGTCGATCGGGCCGGGGTTGCCGTGCGCGTCGGCCATCATTGCGCACAACCGGTGATGGACCGTTTCGGCGTTGCCGCGACGGCGCGCGCATCATTCGGTTTATACAACACCCGCGAAGAAGTGGACGCGCTGGTTGATGCTTTGGAAGAAACAAGGAAATTTTTTAGCTGATGTTTGACGAACTCCGCGACCTGTACCAGGAAGTTATCCTCGACCACGGTAAGCGCCCGCGTAATTTCCGTCGACCCGAAGACGCGACATGCCTCGCCCATGGCAACAATCCGGTGTGCGGTGACACGCTGGTTATCTATCTGACCGTGGACGCTAACCAATGCATTCAGGATGCCGGCTTTCAAGGCCAGGGCTGCGCCATTTCGGTGGCTTCGGCGTCGATGATGACGGAAATCCTCAAGGGCATGTCCGTAGACGATGCCAAGGCATTGTTCACGGGCTTTCACGACATGTGTACCAAGGACGATTTCGACTTAGGCCAGTTCAGCGGTTTCGATGAGGATGCGGTTGATCGTCTGGTCATGCTGTCGGGGGTCAAGGAATTCCCGATCCGGGTCAAATGCGCGACGCTGGCCTGGCATACCATGCAGGCCGCCGTCAGCGGCGATGAAGAAATTTCAACGGAATAGGATTTGTCGATCATGAGTTTTGATAACGCGGCCCCGGTCGAAGGCGAAGATTTCATGGCAATGGCGGGCGAGTCGCTGGCCGAAGGGGTCGCCGTCGCCGGTGAAGATGCCGTGATTGAAGCCTTTCGAACCGTGTTCGACCCGGAAATTCCCGTCAACATCTATGACTTGGGGCTGGTTTACGGGTTCACGATTGATGACCGCGGGGGGGTTAAGGCGGAAATGAGCCTGACCGCGCCGGGCTGCCCGGTAGCCGGGGAATTGCCGCAATGGGTCGCCGATGCTGCGGCCAAGGTCGAGGGCATCGGCGAAGTGGAAGTGAAACTGGTGTGGGAGCCGGGTTGGACGCCGGAACGCATGTCCGAAGACGCAAAACTGGCGCTCGGCATGATGTAGGACTATATAATACCCTAGGCAGATAGAGAGAAACCGATGACCGATAATACTCCACAGATGATTTCCCTGACCGATGCGGCTGCGGTTCATGTAAAAACCCTGGTTGACCAAAGTGACGAGCCGGTCCTGGGCCTGCGCGTAGCCATCAGCACCAAGGGGTGTTCCGGGCTGTCTTACGTTTTTGAATACGCCAAGGAGAAGAAGCCTTTTGAGGAGGAAATCGACACCAAGGGCGTGAAGGTCTTTATCGACCCGATGGCGACTATGTATCTGGTCGGCGCCGAAATGGACTATGTCGAAGAAAAGATGAAAAGCGGTTTTGTGTTCAACAACCCGAACGAAAAAAGCCGTTGTGGTTGTGGCGAAAGCTTTAACGTATAGACCTCTGGTCGATTGCTTTGCCAAAAATAACATTTATTCAACCGAACGGAACTCAACGTCAATTTGACGCCACCGATGGCGACACCATTTTGGACGTGGCACACCGACACGGCATCGACCTGGAAGGCGCGTGCGAAGGTGGTATGGCGTGTTCGACCTGTCATGTCATCGTCTCGGAGGACTGGTTCGAGCGCTTAGGGCCGATCAGCGAGGAAGAAGAAGACATGTTGGATATGGCGTACGATTTAACCAAAACGTCGCGCCTCGGCTGCCAGATTGTTCTGACCGAGGCGCTCGACGGCCTGGTTGTCAGCCTGCCTGCCGGGCATCATAACCTGTTGGATGGTTAAGCCATATCATGACAGACACTCTCTCCAGATCACTGCCAATTGTTCCCCTTTCGGACATCCTCGCCTTTGCCTGGTTCATGGTGATATGGATGGGGTATACGGTGATCGCCGACCGCCAGGGCCCCAACATGCGCAAGGCGTCGCGGGTCATGCACGACTTTCGGGTGCGGTGGACGGAACGGATGCTGGAACGCGATAATCGCATAGCCGACGTCAACATCGTGTCCGCCCATATGCGCATTGCCATGCTGTTCATTACGATCAGTATCCTGATTTTGGCCGGACTGATGTCCGTCCTGGGCAACCTGGGCAAGGCCCGCGAAGTCGTCTCTGAATTATCTTTTGCCGTCGGTGCGTCCCAGGAATTGTGGGAAATCAAGACCTTCGTGTTGATCTTCATTTTCGTTTATGCGTTTTTCAAATATGCCTGGTGCCTGCGGCAGTTCACTTTCACCCTGATTTTCATCGGCGCCGCGCCGTTGCCGGAAGAGGTCAACGCACGAGAGCGCAAGGATTACCCGGAACGGGGCGCACGACTGATGGACCGTTCCATCATCACCTTCAACCGGGGGCTTCGCGCCTATTATTTCGGGCTGGCCCTGCTGGCGTGGTTTCTCGGTCCCGTCTATCTGGTGATTGCCGCAATCTGGGTGGTGGCGGTGCTGTACCGGCGGGATTACCGATCCGTCATTTTACAGACCCTGAGCGAGCAGGAAGCCGACGCCAACAAGCCGGTTCCCGCGTGATGGCTATGAACACACTGGGTTTCGATAAGTCACCGGCGGACACCCGCGTCGTTGTCGCCATGTCCGGCGGCGTTGATTCTTCGGTGACGGCGGCCTTGATGGCGGAACAGGGTTACGATGTTATTGGCATAACGCTGCAACTTTATGACCACGGCCAGGCTATCCAGCGCAAGGGGGCTTGCTGTGCCGGCCAGGATATTCACGACGCCCGGCGCGTTGCCGACACCTTGGGCATTCCCCATTACGTGCTGGATTACGAAAACCGTTTCAAGGAACAGGTGATCAAGGAATTTGCCGCCAGCTATCTGGCCGGGGAAACGCCGGTCCCGTGCATCCGCTGCAACCAGACGGTCAAATTTCGTGACCTCATGGGGCGGGCCAGGGAACTCGGCGCTGATGCGCTGGTTACCGGCCACTATGTTCGCCGCGTTGAGGGTGCGGGCGTTTTCGGCGCTGCACAAATGCACCGGGCGCGCGACGACGCCAAAGACCAGAGCTATTTTCTGTTTGCGACGACACCGGAACAACTTAATTTTCTGCGCTTTCCGTTGGGCGATCTGGAAAAGGCAGAAACCCGCAAACATGCCGAGCGATTCCACTTGGCCGTCGCCGACAAGCCGGAAAGCCAGGATATCTGTTTCGTGCCCAACGGGTCTTATGCCGGGATCGTTGAAAAACTGCATCCCGGTGCGGCAGAGCCCGGCGACATCGTCGATGGGGACGGCAACGTCATCGGTCGCCATGACGGCATTATTCACTTCACCGTGGGCCAGCGCCGTGGCCTTGGGATTGCAGCACCCGAACCGCTGTATGTGCTGCGGGTCGATCCGGTTACCCGCCGCGTCGTCGCCGGACCCAAGGCGGCGTTGCTAAAAACAAGAATGCGGGTGCATGACATTAACTGGCTGGGGGACGATGCGGTTCCGAACGATGGTCAGGCTGTCACGGTCAAGGTGCGTTCGGCGTCCGAGCCGGTGGCGGCGAAAATTCTGGATTTCGCGCAAGGACGGGCGAATGTCGTGTTCGATGAGCCGCAGGCCGGAATTGCACCAGGACAGGCTTGTGTCTTTTACGATGCAGACCGGGTGCTGGGTGGCGGCTGGATCCAGCGCGACGATGCCTGAAACTTTCGCGTTATAAAAAATTAATGCCTTCGCCGGTTGACCTTATTGTCCAGAATTCATTAGTCTTTGTTCCTGAAAGGTTGGACCTGGGATGAAAAATACCGGTCGATATGTTTTTGAGGACGACGGAAGGCTCTGGACCCAGTTTAACGGGGGTTTGAAGCGTCCGTCCACGGTTGAGGAAATGGAAGGCTATTGCCTGGAACGCGGCGCCACACCACGCCTCGTACCCAGTGTGAGCCAACCTGAATACGATACCATTCCAATGGCGATGGCCGTTTAACCGCCTTAATTTTCACCCTCAAAGGTAATCAACACCGCATCACCGTCCTGGGTGACGGAATAGCTCTGATCTTTGAGATCGAGGTCGTTGATCGTAACTTCAACGGCCTGGCCCTCGAACATGACCGATACGTTGTCGCCGCTCTGCGACACCGACAGGTTATCGGCGGAGAATTCGGGACCTTCGAATCGCAGGACTTCACCCTCGCGGAAATCCTCTATAATGTCGCGACCGGCTTGAGCGTCGAAGACGAAGGTGTCTTTGCCGCCGCCGCCTTTCAGGCTGTCGTCTCCGGCGCCGCCGACAAGAACATCGTCGCCGCCTTCGCCGCGTAGTTCATCATCTCCTGTCCCGCCGTAAAGTATGTCGTCGCCGCCTTCGCCTTTCAGGACGTCGGCTCCGCCACCGCCATACAGGATGTCGTCACCACCGCCACCTTTCAGCAGGTCGTTGCCAAAGCTGCCTTCGCCGCCCTCAAAGGCCACGTTAATGGTTGCCGATGCGGTGGCCTGATCGGTGATGCCGGTGTCGGGATCCACATCGGTTGTCGTGGAGGTTACCGCTAATTGGAAGTCACCCTGGTAATCTTCTGGAAGGGTCAGGTTGAGCCCATCGAGTTGATCTGGGTTTAAAGTCCACAGACCGCTGCCCAAGTCGGTGCCGGCGCTGAGGGTCGCTCCGTCGGGCACGCCGGTAATGGCTATACCCAGGGATTCTGAGGAATCCAAATCGCTCAGCCCGGCTGTTATCGTTATGGGAACAACGGCAACACTACCATCGTTTCCATCTGTGCCGTACCCATACAAGATATCTGCCCCGCCTTTGCCGATGATGACATCGCTGCCGGCTGAACCATAGAGAATATCGTCGCCGCCTGTGCCTTTGACTTTTTCGCCGCTGTTACCTTCACCGCCTTCACCGCCATCGCCGCTATAGCCATAGACAGAGTCGGAAACCTGCAAGACAGGTGCGTCGGCGACGGCAGCAACGAAGACGCCGAAGGACGCGGACGCGGTGCCCCCGTCGCTGGACGTCGCGGTAACGCTAAGCGATATGTCGTCCGACGAATTGGCCGGCGGCGTCAGGGTGAGGGTGCCCAATTTGGTAAGATCATCGCCGCTGAGGGTCCAACTGCCGTTGCCGTTGTCTATCCCGGCGCTGAGCGTGGCCCCCCCCGGCACGCCGGAAATGGTCAGGGAGGAAAGGCTCTCGGAGCCCGGCACGGTGGCCGAGATGGTCAAGGCAATGGCAGTATCCTCTGCGCCCGATGCCGCCGACACACTGACCACTGGCAGATCAGGCACCGCCGTCACCGCGACCCCGAACCCAGCCGTTGCCGTGCCGCCATCGGTCGAAGTGGCCCCGACCGTCAGGGCGATGTCACCGGACCAGTCGGCGGGTGGCGTCAGAGTAAGGGAATCCAGAGCATTTAGATCATCGCCGATGAGGGTCCAACTACCATCGCCGTTATCTATCCCGGCGTTGAGCGTTGCTCCATCCGGAACGCCGGAGATACTCAAGGAAACAATTTCCTCAGAGCCTGGCACGGTAGCCGAGATAGTCAGGGCAATAGCCGTGTCCTCTGCGCCCGATGCGGCTGATACACTGACCACGGGAACATCGGGAACGGCGGCTACATTTATCGAAACCGTCGCCGTGGTGGTGCCGCCCTCGCCGTCAGACACGGTGTAGCTGAAGCTGTCTGTTCCGGAAAAATCGGCGGGCGGCATATAGGTGTATGATCCGTCGGCATTGATGACGACGGAACCGTGGCCGGGTGCGCCGCCCTCAGTCAGGGCATAGGACAGGGTATCCTGATCGGCATCCGTCGCGCTCAACTGGCCGCTGAGGGGCTGGTCTTCGGATGTGGTGACGGCCTGATTATCGGCGATGGGGTCCGCATTGGGGGCGACGACGATACCGGCACTGGCAAACGGCTCCGTGGTGACCAGGGTGGTACCAGCCCGTCCGTCGTCAACCGGTAACGTTGCCACCACGGGATCAAGCGGTTGCGGCGACGACGGCGGAGCCGCTACGGGTGCGGGCGGGGGTGGGGTTGTGTATTCTTCTGCCGTCACCCGGATCACCTCTTCTGGCGGGGGCGCGTCTTCTGTTGCGGTGCCTGCGTCCGTAGTGAATGCATCCAGTTCCCCGCCGCCTTCCGATTTCTGAGTCGTATAATCGTTGGCCCGCCCGGTGGTCATGGGCAGGTGCATCAGGGTGGTTTCGAACATGCGCAGGATATCGGAGTCTTCGACCGATGCCATGAATACGGGCGGGCGGGTATAGGCACCGGCGAACAACACCTGATTGACCTCGTTCATCACCTGGACGCCGCCTTGGTTGCGAATAAAGACTTCGCCGACATACCCATCGGCTTCGCGCATCATAACCACGGTTAGATTTTCGCCGTCGGAGAAATCAATTCCGATCTGAGTGCCGCGGATGCCGATGGACCCGACGGGCGTATTGATGGTCATTGCGTCGGGGTCGGTTTTCGAGACCAGGCCGCTGACGATGGTATAAACGCCTTTGAGAGCGACCAGCGATAACGACCCTTCCTGGGTTCCGGGGTCATAGATCATTTCATCTAGGACCATGCGGCCGTCGCCACCCATGGCCAAGGTGGTCTCGTCGGCCAGAATCACCCCGATGGCACCGTCGGGGGTGGTTTCCAGAATATCGCCCGCGTACAGGGGGGTGTTGACATCCAATTCCACCCGGGTTCCGTCGACGCGAACGACGAAGGCCTTACCGCTGATGGTGTTGATGGTTCCGATGGGCTCGTTGGCGGCGTCGGTTCCGGCCTCGATAACCTGGTCGGATGGAGGCGACCCTGCCAATAGGTCCACCGTGACGCCGGAAACCAGCGCGCCGTTTGGTGTTGCCAGGGACGGCGTCGGATCGGAGGCGAAAAAATCACTAACGATGACGTTGGTCCCGTCCGATGCGGTTAGGACAAGATCTTCTCCGGAACGTTCGAACGATGCATCGGCGACGGCAAATCCGTTCGGCAGCATCACCGGCCCGTCAAGATTAGTTTCCAGGATAACGCTACTGGTCGTTGCTGTATTTGAAAGCCCGGTTGTCTCGCTCATTTTCGTTAATTCCTTCGGCTGTTTTCTGTTCCGGCCTACCTTTTGGCAAATATGGGCACCGCCGGGAACGGATTAGAAAATACTTTTGCCGATAAGAGGACTCTATATTTGTATTCTTCTTTTCCTATAAATAGTCTTATCCGGGATATTTCGCTATGACCTAGGTCACACTCAGTCAATTTTAGTTGTTTTAGCGGAAACCGCCGGAAAACGGTTTTATGAGGGTTTTTCTTTGGGTTGAGGGTTATACACCCTCATAATGCCGCAAGTGCCCGGGAGAAGAAAATGGCAGACGAAGACGACGCAGAAGATGACCTCGATGATGAAGACGGGGAAGGGGTGCCCGCAGGCGGCGGTAAGAAGAAACTCATCCTTATTCTTCTTCTTGTCACCCTTTTGCTGCTTTCGCTGATTTTCGGCGGGTTGTACCTGTTCGGAATTCTTGACCCCTTGCTGGGTGTTGAAAAAAGCGAGGCAGACACAACCATCGCCAAGGGCCAATTTTATTTCAAAATTGAAGACATGACCGTTAATCTGGTCACCAGCGGGAAAAAATCCCGTTTTTTGAAAATGAGCCTGACCGTTGCCGTAGTTCAGGAAGCCGATGTGTCGGTCATCGAAACCCTGGCGCCACGTATCACCGACAACGTGACCCAATATTTGCGGGAATTGACACACGAAGAAATTACCGGGTCGTCAAACTTCTACCGAATGCATGAAAATATCTTGTTACGGGTGCGGGCAGCCGTAGCCCCGATCATCGTGACCGATGTATTAATCACATCGGCACTCGTTCAATAGGCGTTGCACATCTGATGGCGGGTGTATTTTGTAAGTATCTTGCTTGAAAAAAACGGTTTATCCACGTTCTCCACGCAATTCACAGGACATCGGGTTGACGGTTTTGGTATATGCTCGGTGCTGTTGCCCATTTTATTGGGTATTATTCCTCCCAAAATCTCTTCCCGCCGGACGCGGCGGGGTTTTTTTGTCGGGCTTGCGATCTATACTCCAACCCATGTTGGGGATAGCAAACCGCAGAATTTTTCAGGTTTTGTTTGCGGCTCTGGTGTTGGGCGCCGTAGGTACGCCTAGCCTGGCGTTTGCAGGGCATGAAACCGGGCACCTATCAGACACCCGCCTCGTCCGCATAGGGGTTCTGGCATTCCGCGGAACCGCCTATACCATTCGGTCATGGGCCCCGATGGCGAAGTATCTCTCGTCCCGCATTAAGGATAAACAATTTGAAATCGTGCCGTTGCGGTTGGCCGACCTGCGCCGGGCCACCGAGAAGGGCGAAATCGATTACGTCTTCACCAATTCCGGTCAATATGTGGAATTGGAAGAAGCTGTTGGTGTCAGCCGCATTTTGACCCTGAAAAAAGCCATTACCGGAGGTATCAGCAACGTTTTCGGCGCCGTCATTTTCGTTCGCGCCGACCGCGCTGATATCCAAACCTTAAAAGACCTCAAAGGTAAGGTTTTCGCCGCCGTAGCACCTGGCGCGTTTGGCGGGTTCCAGATGGCGTGGCGCGAATTTAAATCCGCCGATATTAACCCGTTCAAGGATTTCAAAGACCTCCGCTTCATGGGGTTTCCCCAGGACGATATCGTATTCGCCGTTCGCGATGGTCTCGTCGATGCGGCAACAGTGCGGACCGAAGTTCTGGAAACCATGGATGATGAGGATAAAATTAATCTTGATAATTTTCGCGTCCTCAACCTGCGAAAGCTGAAAAACTCTTCCATGCGGTTATCGACCCGCTTGTATCCGGAATGGCCCCTGGCGGCGATGCCACACGTGGCGGCGGAACTTTCGGAACAAGTGGCGTTGGCCTTGCTGAGCCTGAAATCCGACAGCCCCGAGATGTTGGCGTCCGGTTCTACGGGGTGGACGGTGCCGCTTGATTACAAACCTATCCACGATCTTTTCCGGGACCTGGAATTGGGCCCTTATGCGCGGGGTAAAATCAGTCTTCTGGATATTCTTCGCCTGCATTGGGAGTGGGTGGTTTTCGCATCCGTCATGTTGTTTATGGTTATCCTGCATGGTATCCGGACCGAATACTTGGTTCAGCGCCGAACACGGGAACTGTCGGGGGTCAACCGGGAATTGGAACATCAAATACAGGAACGCCTGCTCGCCGAAAAACAGGTTCGTCAACACGAAGCCGAACTGGCCCATGTGTCGCGTGTCAGCGTCATCGGTGAAATGACATCGGGTCTGGCCCATGAATTGCGCCAGCCCTTGGCGGCGATCCGAAATTACGCCGAAGGTGGTATCCGCCGGCTGGAGCGCAAGAACGGAGATGGCACCGATCTGGGAGAAGCGCTGGGACAAATCGCCGAACAGGCTGGCCGCGCCGGTCAAATCATTGCCCGGGTACGGGGTTACATGCGCAAACGCGAACCCCGTCGCGAGATGGTTAATATGAACAAGGCCGTGGAAGAGGCGGTGACCTTTTTCAAACATGATGCCGCAAATAGCGCCATTCATATCGAATTGAACCTGACACCGAACCTGCCCGGCGTCATGGGGGATATGATTGAAATCGAGCAAATGATTATCAACCTTGGCCACAATGCCATCGAAGCTATGGCGGCTGCGTCCAACGATGGCGCCCACGACAGGCGCGGGCATCAGGGCCGACTTGAAATTTCCACCAGGATCGCCGAAACCGGTGTCATGGTCCGGGTTTCCGATACCGGTCCGGGGCTGTCGGATGAGGCGATGGATACCGTCTGGCAGCCCTTCATGACTACAAAGGAAAACGGCTTAGGGCTGGGGCTTGCCATTTGCCGGTCTATTGCCGAGGGGCATGGCGGGCGAATTTGGGCCGAACCGGCACCAATCGGCGGGCTGTCGGTGGTTTTCTTTATCCCTGCCGGAGAAGAGGAGGCTTTGGCCCATGTCGAGTGATGTGCAGGTGTTCGTGATCGACGATGATGAAGCGGTCCGCAGGTCCTTGTGTTGGCTGATTGAATCGTCCGACCATCCGACCAAGGCTTACGCATCGGCGGATGATTTCCTGAGCCAGTTGCCGGACACCGATGGTGTCGGTTGCATCATCACCGACGTGCGAATGCCGGGCATGAGTGGCATTGAGCTTTTGGGGGAACTGGCGCTACGTGGCAGCAACCTGCCGGTTGTTGTCATAACCGCCCATGGTGATGTGCAAATGGCGGTTGAGGCAATGCGTTTGGGTGCTTTGGATTTTGTAGAAAAACCGTTTGAGGAGAAAGCCCTTTTGCAAGTTATTGAACGTGCATTGGATGAAAGCGAGCAACGCCACGAGACCCTGTCGGTCGACGCGGAGGTGCGCAAGTTGTTCAAGGCCCTGACGCCCCGGGAGTGCGAGGTGCTGAAGATGCTTCTTTCAGGACAGCCCAATCGGCGGGTCGCCAAGGTGTTGGGGATTAGTGAAAAGACGGTCGAAGTCCATCGTGCCCATATTATGGAAAAAACCGGTGCCGGGTCCTTCGCGGAACTGGTGACAATGGCCGTACAAAGTGGGTTCCCGCTTCGCCTGGGTGGATGATCCGCCCGGAACCGGCTTATAAGGGAAACCCCCATGGAGGTTTCCCCCAATATTTTCGGCTACCGACCTTAAACTATACTCCGCAGGGATGACGGTGATGTCATTCGGGCAGAATGTTCGATGTTTCAAATCTCATTTCACAAAAATAAAAATATTGAAATTGAGGCTTGCGCAATTGGATGCGCTGCCAGGGAAACGGGAAACACGAAATAACCTAGGGGGGTAATATGTTTAGAATTATTATGTCATTATCGGGGGCGCTCTTTGCCTTGGCATTGGTTTTTAATGCGCAACCGGCCTCGGCGGGTGAAGACGAGAACAACGATTACCGTACGTTCTATCAAGATGGAAAAGTGGAGTACGGAAAAATCGGCGATTCCTACACTGCCGATTTGGTTCTTTATCTAGCCGGCAACCAGTTCATGGTGATGGAGGAACTGGTCAAAGACTTCATGAAAAAGCACCCGAATATCAAGACCACCTACGTGGAAACCATCCCACCCGGTCAAATTTTCAAAGGCCAAATTTTGAAACAGGGAAAGATCAACGGCAAAAAAACGGCCCAGAACCCGGATGTATTCGCCAGTGTTAACCTTGGCCATCTGAAAAAGCTCAAGGCAAAGAAGTTGATGGATAAATACAAGATCTACACCCACAACAAACTAGAGCTAATGGTCGCCCAAGGTAATCCTAAAGGCATCAAGGGACCGAAGGATCTGGCCCGGGATGATTTGGTGCAGTCTCACCCAAACCCGCTGACCGAGGGTATTTTCAAGTTCTATGGTTCGGCGATGCTTAAGGACATGGGGCTTTACGAAAAGATCACAGCCAATGCCAAGTGCAAATCCTGCTGGGCTATCGAGGGCAAGACCTGGTTCACCCAGCGCCATCACCGTGAAACGCCTGAGCGGATTGAGAAGGGACAGGCCGACGTTGGTATTGTGTGGACCACCGAGATCATCGAGGCCAAGAAAAAGAACCGCAAGATTGATGGTGTCTCCATTCCAGCGTCCCTCAACAAGGGCGACGTGGTGGGCTATGCCATCGGCCTCTTGAAGACTGGCCGAAACCAGGCGAACGGTATGCACTATGTCGGTTATCTGCGCACCAAGGCAGCACAGGACATTTACGCTTCGTATGGCTTCGTCGAGGCAAACGCGAAAGAACTGATGTACAAACCCCTTCCGTAAACGGGCGTTTCTAAATAAACGAATAATGGACAACGCCGGCTTAGGCTGGCGTTGTTCGTTTACCCAAGGTCCACCCGGGCGGTTGATTCGCCCGACGGGTTCCATAAAACTTCTATTAGGGAATTCCCCTATGTTCTCAAAAATTGCCTTTGGCTATAATCGGCTTAAGTGGCAGTCGGGATATACAAGTCCACGCCCGCCATGGGGAGCTTTTACATTTTACCTAAATAAGGGAGGCACGAATGCGTAAATTCGGAATAATTGCTGCTTCATTCGCAGCGCTCATGATGTTGATTGGCGCGACGAACACCGCCGACGCCAAAAACGGATACGGCAAACAGAAGGTCGTTTACCACATCAACTATCCGGGCGGTAAAGACGACAAGGCCTACAAAGGTGCGTTGCGTAACATCCAGAATCACATCAACGCCGTCGGTAAAGAAAACCTGGACCTCAAAGTGGTCGTTCATGGCAATGGTATCTTCATGATGACTTCGGCCAAGAAGGCCGGCAAGCTTCAGTCCGCCGTTGCGAGCTTAAAGTCCCAGGACGTCAACTTCAGCGTCTGCGCCAACACGCTCAAGGGCAAGAAACTCGGCCAAGATGCGCTGTACGAAGTGTTCGACCAGGACATCGTGCCGTCCGGCGTCGCCGAACTGTCGAAACTGCAGCAGCAGGGCTACACTTACATCAAGCCGTAATTTCGGCTTGGGTAAGGTTTCGGGCCAGCCCCGCCCACAGGGCGGGGCTGGTTCGTTTCCACAAGACAATCTATTCGAATAGGGAAAACCAATATGTTGGGTGAAGTGATCGAACCGGGAAATTTCGACCGGCGGGATTTTCTTAAGCTGACCGGTGCCGGGGCGCTGGTCCTTTCGATGGCGCCCTTTGCGGCAAATGCAACGCCGGATGATGTCCAAAAAGCCATAGACAAGATTGTCGGAAAAAAAGATTTTAAGGATGGGCAAATTACCATTACGTTGCCTGAAATTGCCGAAAATGGCGCCGCCGTCGCCATGAAGGTTGCGGTTGATAGCCCGATGACGGCGGACGATCATATTAAGGCGATTCATATGTTTTCCGACGGCAATCCGTTGCCGTATATCGCCACTTACGAGCTGGGTCCGAAAAACGGCAAGGCGGAAATTTCATTGAGAATTCGGCTGGCAAAAACTCAAAAGATCGTTGTCGTCGCTGAAACCAGCAAGGGCGAAACATTTCTGTCGCGTCGGGGTGTCAAGGTCACCCTCGGCGGGTGTGGCGGTGGACGGAGGAAACGATGGCAAAACAAAACATTAAACCGCGCGTGCGAGTGGGTAAAAACCTCAAAAAAGGCGATATCTTTGAAGTGAA
Organism: Rhodospirillales bacterium; assembly: GCA_013204265.1. GTDB lineage: Bacteria > Pseudomonadota > Alphaproteobacteria > Rhodospirillales > Casp-alpha2 > Casp-alpha2. The sequence goes on along the minus strand of JABMOG010000211.1, from coordinate 7,510 downwards.
AACCCTGGTCAGCCACCCTATGGAATCGGGTCAGCGCAAGGACAAAGACACGGGCAAGATGATTCCCCGACTTATCCTCAACCGGTTGCATGTGACGTATAATGGGGAACGAGTTCTGAATGTGAAATGGGATCCAGGGGTTTCGGCCAATCCATATACTTCGTTCTTCGTGAGAGCGGACAAAAGCGGGCCAATGACCTTAATCTGGACCGACGACAAGGGCGAAAAATTCGAAAAAACCGTGCAGATCGAAGTCTCGGGCTAAACGGTTCTGAACCGTTTTAGCGAATGGCGGAGCGTTCCGACCAGTTGCCCTCAGTCAGGAATTCGGCGCTTTCCCTAATGGCGGCGGCTTCGCGTTTTTGCCCCAAACCTTCGAGAATGTTGCTTTTCACCAATAAAGAACCCCGGTTTTTTGGTTGCAGCCGCAAGGCACCGTTAACTGCAGGCAAGGCGCGCTCCAGATCCCCGAGCATGTATAAAACTATCGCCAGATTGTGGTAGGCTTTCTGATAGCTCGGGTCCAGAGTTTTAGATCGCAGAAAATGCCCGATCGCCTCTTCCGGGTTTCCCTGTTGGGCCAGCACCACGCCGAGATCGTCGTAGGCTTCGGCATTGGTGTCGTCGAGCGAAACCGCCATTTCCAAGTCTTGGCGGGCACGTTTGAAATCCTTCTTCCAGATATAGCGCACACCCCGCTTGGTATAGGCGAGTGAGCTTTCTGGGTTGCGCCGGATGAAAACACTGAGATCTTCAATCCCACGGTCTAATTGCCTGTTGCGTCCGTAAGCCATACCGCGGCCGAAATACGCTGCGTCCAGGTTGTCATTGAGGTTAATGGCTTTGGTAAAATCGGAAATGGCGTTATCGAACTGTTGCATCCAGAGATAATTTCTGCCGCGTTTGACGTAAAGGTCGCTCTGGTCTGGCGAGGCTTTGATCCGGCGGTCAAGGTCGGTCATGCGTTGTTCCAGAGCCTCCGCCGACAGTTCGCTGGCCGCCTCGTCCTTCTGGCGGCTTTCCTGTTTTAGGCCGGGAATGAGGGTCATAGGCTTGAGATACCGGTCAGGCGTGATCGGCAATAGTCCGAAACAAGCGGTATAAAGTTCCCCGGACACCTCGGACGGGTCCGGCGGAATATCAATTTCATCTAACGAAAGATCGACTGTTTGGTCGAAAAAATCACCCTTGCAACGCTCAAAAAGCCTGTCACCGAAAGTGTCGAATTGGCGAAATGCGGTAAGGCTGTCATCGCTGTTATGGATGTTGACTAAAACCTGATAGGGCGCGTTCCTGTAACCGGGCACATAGTTGGCCAGATAGTCCACGTTGAGGCGCCCTTGCTTGTCGTAAATATATATTTCGACCATTTCGGCAAGGCCGGGTTTCTTGTTTTCCCAGCGGATGCGGCTGAGAAGGTGATCGTTTTTGGCGTCACGGTATTCCACTTCCCGATAATGCTCTGGCATGTCTTTATATCCGCCGATGCGTTCCGATTTATTGATCTTCCGAGTTTCGAGGCGGTAGCGGTGAACACGCATAAGGTCATCAAAAAAGGCATTTAAAGCCTGAACCTTTTGGGTGTTTTCCTTAACGGATTTAATTCTCTGTTTGGTCTCTTGGGCGGCAGCGGGCAATCCACCAAGTCCGGCGAAAAGCAAAGCTGCGATAATAGAATAAAATATTGTGGTCATGGGACCGCCCCCCTGATTATTCAAAAAATATAACCTGCTCACACTATAGCCAAAATAGCAGGACGGGTGAATTCGGGGAAACCCCTACCTCAAAGCAGTCGTTGGGAGGCTAGCCGGTTACTCTTTTCTTAACCCAATCTCTGAAACTATCGTTCTCATACCCTTTTTCGATCACAAATTCATAGACCGCCTTGAAGATCGGTGGATTGGCATAGCCCGGCATGCGGAAGACTTCCTTGCTGGCATTGTCCAGGAACTGCGTTGTCGGCGTGAAGGTCACGGAAAGAGCTTTGCTGATTTCAGCCTCGGTCTTCTTTTCGCCCTTAAAATCGACGAAGGAGCGGTCGCCGCGCAGGTCCATTTGAATGACATAAAAATTGGCTTTGGCGAGATTGACGATTTCCTCATACTGGAAGGCGATCTCGTGCATTTGTTTGCAATAGGTGCAGCCGCGTTGTTCCCACAACAGAACCAGCATCTTGCCATCCTTTGCGGCGGCTTTTTGGTCCTCGCGCAGGTCCATGGTGGAACGCTTAAACCAGTCCTGATGGTGAAAGCCTTTCGGGGCGGTATAATTGGCGAAAGCCGGCGACAGGAAAATCGGCGATGCCAGCGGGAGGCCGGCGAGCCCCAGCCCGGCGCCAAAGGCGTGGGTAAGAAATTTTCTTCGGTTTGGCATCGCGGTCGTTTCCTGGAATTGATCGGTTAAAGGCAGCCTCGATAATAGTTCCCGGCCCGGCCAGAAACAATCTTGGTCCTACTTTCTCACGCAAAAGTGACCCCTTTGCCGGAACCGGCTTTATTTTGCCGGCGCCGGCGCGGCCCCGTCCACCGGAGTGTCCGGTTCTTCCATCAGGGGAAGGAACTCGCCGGCCCGTTCCAGCGCCACGCGGGCTTCCTGGGCTTCCTGCTGGCGCGCCCACATGGCGGCGTAGGTGCCGTTTAAGGTAAGCAACTGGGCGTGATTGCCGCGTTCGACGACGGAACCACTCTCTAAAACCAGAATTTCATCGGCGTCGATAATGGTCGACAACCGATGGGCAATGGTCAGGGCGGTTCGATCCGTGGAAACCTCGCGGAGGCTGGCGAGAATTTCCTGCTCGGTGTGGCTATCTAGCGCCGAAGTCGCTTCGTCGAACAGCAAAATTCTGGGGTTTTTCAAGATTGTGCGAGCGATGGCGACGCGCTGTTTCTCGCCGCCGGATAGCTTCAGACCGCGCTCCCCGACGGTTGAGGAATAGCCGTCCGGCAGGCTCATGATGAAATCGTGGATGCGTGCCAGGCGGGCGGCGTCTTCAACTTCGGACGGCGTGGCCCCGGGGGCACCGTAGGCAATGTTGTAAAAAATGGTGTCATTAAACAGCACCGTATCCTGGGGAACCATGCCGATGGCGGCACGCACGCTTTTCTGGGTGACGTCGCGGATGTCCTGGCCATCAATCAAAATCCGCCCACCAGTGACGTCGTAAAACCGGAACAAAAGCCTGGAAATGGTCGATTTCCCTGCCCCCGACGGCCCGACAATAGCGATGGTTTTTCCGGGCTCGACGCAAAAGGATACGTCCACCAAGACCGCCCGCCGAGGGTCGTAGGCGAATGAAACATTCTCGAAGACCACTTCGCCGCCATTGACGGCCAATGGCTTGGCGCCGGGTTTGTCTTCGATTTCGGCGTTTTCTGTCATTAACTCGAACATCGTTTCCATGTCGGTCAGGGACCGCTTGATTTCGCGGTACACAAACCCCAAAAAGTTCAATGGCAGGAACAGCTGAATCAGGTAGGCATTGACCAGCACGAAATCGCCGATGCTCATTGAGCCATCGACAACGCCCGCAGCGGCCATCAACATCACGATTGTGACGCCCGCGGAAATGATGGCGCCTTGGCCGATATTCAGGAAGGACAACGTCGTCTTGCTTTTGACCGCGGCTCGCTCGTAGCTTTGCAGGGAGCTATCGAAACGGTTGGCTTCGTGTTCTTCGTTGCCAAAATATTTGACCGTTTCAAAGTTTAGCAGACTATCGATAGCCTTGGTGTTGGCCTCGGAATCGGTCTCGTTCATGATGCGGCGGAATTTGATCCGCCATTCGGTGACCATCAATGTCCAGGTGATGTAGATGGCCATGGTGAGAAAGGTGACCAGTGCGAACCAGACGCCGTACAGCTTCCACAGGATGGCGCAGACCAACGTGATTTCCAGCAGTGTCGGAATGACGTTGAACAACATGAACGTTAGCAAAAATTCGATGCCTTTGGTGCCGCGTTCGATGGCGCGGCTGACACCGCCGGTTTTGCGGTCCATATGAAAGCGCAGGCTGAGCCGATGCAAATGCTTGAACGCCTTAAGCCCGGCCAACCGGATGGCCCGTTGCGCGACCTTGGCGAAAACGGCGTCGCGGAGTTCCCCGAAGGACAAGGACAGCACCCGGGTTAGTCCATAGGCGACCAGCAACGCCACCGGTATGGCTAGGGCCTTTGCAGTGTCGCCGCTCAGCGCATCGACGGAAAGCTTGTAGAAAATCGGCACTACCACGTTGGTGACCTTGGCCAGGACCAACAGGACCATGGCTAAGACGACGCGAACACGCAATGCTGTCTCTCCGGGTGGCCAAAGGTACGGCAGCAGGGTGCGCAGCGTTCTCAAATCGTTTCGAGGACCGGATCTTGGTGGCCCGGGATCCATACTTCGCATCGTTTGTCCTTGTCCGGTTGTTGGGGGCATCCGAACGTTGAGACGCGGAAAATAACCCGGCAGCGCACTTAATACATATAGGGTCTATATTGGGGTGGCGCCATGGTGCTGTGAAGGAAAAAATCTCTTAATCTTCCCGATTTAACTATGGCGAAAGGCATACTAGTTTGCTGAATATACTAAGTTTTTGTCATGTTTCCGACAGGTTGCTGACGTAGTATTCAGATTCTTATATGACTAGACGATGAGGCGTCGCGGTTGATAGGTGGATTTAAAACCGAGAAATTTTAGAAGGGGACGTTTTTTTGCCCAATTACGATTTTCACAATTTGCGGGTGCTGATCTGTGACGACAGTCTTCAGATTCGCCTTCTGTTAAAAAACTTTCTAACGGGTTTCGGCTTTCAAGACATTATCGAGACCATAGATGCCGAGTCGGCGTTTAAGGAACTGGTCGCATGCGATCCGGATCTGGTGATCACCGACTGGAATTTGGCGACTACCGAAGGAACCGAACTGGTCCGTCAAATCCGCCTTAGCCCGGACAGCCCGAACCCTTATGTCCCCATCATCATGTTGACCGGTTATACGGAAATTGAACGGGTCGTTGTCGCCCGCGATTCCGGAGTCTCCAGTTTTCTCGCCAAACCGGTCAGTGCCAACGCGCTATATAAGCGTCTGGTTTCGCTGGTTGAAGATAAGCGGCTTTTTGTCCGCATGGAAGATTTCATCGGCCCGGACCGGCGGTTCAAGAAAAAAGGCCAACCCGAAGGCCTCGAACGCCGCAATTGACTTCTTCTTCCCCGCGTGAAATGCCTTTATTATGTGCGCCAAGCCTTTGATAGAGCCGGGCCGTCATTTGCGTGACAAAGTCCGAACATCGGGTGGTCCAACGCCTGAACAGGCGGTGTTGCGCGCCCTGAATGCGGCTGAAGGCATGGCCGGCGAATACCAGGGTTGGGCGGTAGACGACCTCCAGGCCCTGTGGCAGGCATATCAAGACTCGGCCGCCGGTTCCGGCAACGTGTCGAAAATGTTCGACATCGCCCACGAAGTCCGCGGCCAGGGCGGCAGTTTCGGTTTTCCGCTGATCTCGCGCATTGGAGATTCCCTGTGCAAGTTTCTTGAAACGCGCACGTCTCTGGCGGCCGGCGATCTTGAAATCATCAAAATTCACATCCTGGCCATGAAGGCGGTTTTTCAACAGGGCCTGAAAGGCAAACAAGCCAGCCTGGACGGAGAATTGACCCACCTGCTTGCCGCTTTGCGGGACAAAGTCGGCGACTGATGGGTCCCGGCTAGGCGCTGTCGTCGGCCAGATTTTTGGTCTGCAGGTAGGATTTAAAATCCAGGTCGCCGCGCAGGAAATGATCTAACAACAAGTACGACAGGTTCTCCATGCAGGGGCTGTCGGTGGATTTTGTGCAGGCCTCGCCACATTCGGAATAAATGGCGCCGAATTTCTCCAGCGATTCGCGGTGAGAAACCTGATGGTCGGCCTGGCGGGGGAAGTCGGCCCAGAGCAGGATTTTATCCTCGTCGTCGAAATGTTGTTTCATCAGATCGCGGAACGCCAGACACTGCTCAAACGCTTTTTTATCGCCCATACACGCGGTAATGTTCGCCAAGCATTCGACCAACCCACGATGCTGTTCGTCGATGGCGGAATGCCCCGTCTCGAACGAGGTCTTCCATTGCAATGTCTTTGTCATTCCCCAATCCCTGCGCCCCCCCCCCCGGCGGGCGGTCCCTGCGCCAAAATCCCCTACTTAATATAGTGTCTTATATGGTAAGCAGCAGCAGGTCCACCAAAAACAAACCCTATTGGACGGGCCCGCCGTGCGTCATTCCCACTCGATCGTCCCCGGCGGTTTCGAGGTCACGTCGTAGACCACCCGGTTGATGCCGCGCACCTCGTTGATGATGCGCCCCGCCACCTGGGTCAGGAATTCGTGGCTGAAGGCATACGATTCCGCCGTCATGCCGTCGGTCGAGGTGACGGCCCTGAGCGCCAGCACATACTCATACGTGCGCGCATCGCCCATGACACCAACCGTTTGCACCGGCAACAACACACAAAACGCCTGCCAGATCGCGTCATACAGCCCGGCGATGCGGATCGCGTCGAGGTAGACGGCGTCGGCGCGGCGCAAAATATCGACCTTTTCCCGCGTTACCCCACCGGGCAGCCGGATCGCCAGCCCCGGCCCGGGGAACGGATGGCGCCCGACCATGCTATCGGGCAGGCCCAGTTCGCGGCCCAGCACCCGAACCTCGTCTTTGAACAATTCGCGCAACGGCTCGACCAGTTTCAGCTTCATGCGCTCAGGCAGCCCGCCGACATTGTGGTGCGACTTGATGGTGACGCTCGGCCCCCCGGTGAACGACACGCTTTCGATCACGTCGGGGTACAGCGTCCCCTGGGCGAGGAATTCGGCGCCGTCGATTTTGCCGGCTTCTTCTTCGAATACGTCGATGAAGGTGGCGCCGATGATCTTGCGTTTGGTTTCCGGGTCGCTGACGCCGTCGAGTTTGCCCAAAAACAAATCCGCCGCGTCCCGGTGGATCAGCGGAATGTTGTAATGGTCGCGGAACAGGTCGACCACCTCGTCGCCTTCACCCATCCGCATCAGCCCGGTATCGACAAACACACACGTCAGCTGGTCACCGATCGCCTCATGCAGCAGGGCGGCTACGACCGACGAGTCGACCCCGCCCGACAGCCCGCAAATCACGCGCCCGCTGCCGACCTGCTGGCGAACTTTGGCGATTTCGTCGTCCTTGAACGCCGACATCGTCCAGTTACCGGCACAGCCCGCAATATTGTGGGTGAAATTGGCCAACAGCCTGGCCCCGTCCGGCGTATGCACGACCTCGGGGTGGAACTGCACGCCATAGAATTTGCGTTCCTCGTCGGCGATGGCGGCAAACGGCGCCGTCGGGGTTATCGCGACCGGCTTGAACCCGTCCGGGATGGCCTCGATCCTGTCGCCGTGGCTCATCCACACCTGATGTGTTTCGCCGGGCGCCCAGACGCCGTCGAACAACGTGCAACTCTCGCTGACCTCGACCGCCGTGCGGCCGAATTCCTGATGGTCCGACGCGCTGACCCGGCCACCCAACTG
>JABMOG010000210.1 GCA_013204265.1 Rhodospirillales bacterium | reverse complement strand
TCATCCAGCAACATGGCGATGCGCCCGGCGTCGACCTGATCCATAATCACCCCGGCGCGGTGGTTGGCGGCGGCCATATCCAATTTCCGTATTCGTTGTTTGACCAGGGGAATGCTGCTTGGCGCCATCGACAATTCGCGAATTCCGAGCCCCAGCAACAGGGCCGTATAGCGGGGGTCGCCAGCAATTTCACCGCACACGCTGATGGGGATGCGGGCGCGCAGCGCCGCGTTGGCGGAAAACTGTAACAGGCGCAACAGACCGGGGTGCATCGGGTCGAACAGGTGCGCAACGTGTTCGTTGCCGCGGTCGATGGCCAGGGTGTACATGGTCAGATCGTTGGACCCAATGGCGAAAAAATCGCTGTGCTGGGCCAGAGCGTCGGCGGCAAGGGCCGCGCCCGGAACCTCGATCATGACGCCCAGCGGCGGCAGGGTGTCGGGAATTTTGACTCCTCTGCGGGTCAGCTTGGCAGCGGATTTTTTGAGGATTTCCCGCGCCTTGCGGATTTCCGAGACGGTCGAGATCATAGGCAGCAAAATGCGCACGGTGCCGCTGTTGGCGACCCTGAGAATGGCTCGGAATTGGGTTTCCAAGGCTTCGGGCTGGGCCAGGGACAAACGAATACCACGCAGCCCCAGGTTGGATACGGCGTCAATGTCGATGCCCTTCAGCATCGCCGCCACGGGTTTTTCGGCACCCACGTCCAGGGTGCGCACCGTAACCGGGCGTTTTCCCATGACGTCGATGACGCTTTTCAACTGCGCCACCTGTTCGTCTTCGCTGGGCAGGTCGTCTCGGTTCATGAACATGAATTCGCTACGTAGCAGGCCAACACCCTCGGCCCCGGCTTGTGTCACCATATCCATTTCAATCGGCAGTTCCACGTTGGCCAACAGGGTGACATTGACCCCGTCGTGGGTGACGGCGGGCAAATTGCGCAAACGATCCAGGCTACGGGCCTGCCTGCGGTGCTCCGTGCGGCGGCGCTCATAGGCGCTGATGGTTCTGGCGGTCGGGTTGACGACGATTTGCCCGGTATTGCCGTCAATGATGACGGTGTCGCCGGTTTTGACGTCGGTGGTCAGCCCGGGCGCGCCGAGTACCGTCGGCAGGCCTAAGGCGCGGGCCATGATGGCCGTGTGTCCCTCGGCGCTGCCGCCCTCGGTGGCGGCCCCGGCGATCAGGTCGGGGTCCAGTTGGGCAGTGTCGGCGGGGGTCAATAGGTCGGCGATGACGATGCTGCCGGGCGCGGCGGCGGAAAACGGCTTGACCGGTGTTTTCGTGAGGTTTCGGAGCAACCGGTTGCCGACCCCGCGGATGTCTTCAACGCGCGCCGCGATATAGCTGTCATCCATGGACTGAAAGACTTCGGATATGGCGGCAATTTCGGCCTTAACGGCGGCTTCGGCGTTAATCTGGTTGTCGGCGATGCGTTTTTCCGCCCCGCGCACCAGCCGGGAATCCTGCAACATGCGCAGATAGGCATCGAGAAGATAGGTCAGTTCTTCTCCAGTGGCCCCGGATTTCGCCTTGGCCCGGGTCTGCAACAGCCTGATCTGGCGGCGCGCCAGACGGATGGCGACAGCCAAGCGTTTTTGCTCAGACGCGATTTCCTTTTTCGGAATTCGCCTCTCGGACACATCGACGGCGCCGCTTTGGCGCACGTAAGCCGGACCGATGGCGATACCCATCGCCACGCCCATTCCTTCAAAATGCTGTTCTTTCGGCGTCACGCGATCATTCCTCCTGGAACTTGTCGGCCACCAGGGCCGCCAGGGCGTTAATGGCGGCCTCGGCATCCGGGCCGGTCGCGGCAAGGTCTATTTCGCTGCCGGGCGCGGCTGCCAGCATCATTAACCCCATGATCGAAAGACCCGAAACTGTCTGCTCATTGCGAGTGACCTGAACGTCGGCATCGAAGTTTCCGGTGGTGCCTGCAAATTTGGCCGCCGCGCGGGCGTGCAGACCGCGGGTATTGGTGATGGTCACGCAACGACGCGCGGTTTGAGCCCCGTTTTCGTCATCCTTCATGTCGGCAAGCCCTGCGCGGACCTCATTCTGGATCTTCCTGCGACAGCAGTTTCGATGCGATGTTGATATATTTTCGCCCGGCCTGCTGGGCGCTTTCGATGGCTTCGGCCAGGGATTCCGTTTTTCGCACACTAGCCAACTTTATCAGCATCGGCAGGTTGACGCCGGCAATGATTTCCACGTTGGCCTTGTCCATAACCGATATGGCCAAATTGGACGGCGTACCCCCGAACATATCGGTCAACAATACGACCCCGTCCCCTTCGTCGGCCTTGGCGGCGCTATCCAGGATTTCGGCACGGCGTTGTTCCATGTCGTCGTCAGGGCCGATGCAGACGGAAATAACATTGGGCTGTTCGCCGACCACATGCTCCAACGCGGCAACCAGTTCTTCGGCCAAGCGACCGTGGGTAACAAGCACCATCCCGATCATTGGATACACTCTCTCTTGTTCGATGAAACAAATGAATGGGCAGACTCTTAATCGTAATTGTCCGTTTTGTCCAAATCCCTGTGACGCAGCTGAAGCCGAGTGACTTTGTCGCCTAACCACGTATTCAACCTCTCGACAACAAATACAGAGCGATGTTGCCCGCCCGTACAGCCGATGGCGATGGTCAGGTACTTTTTCCCTTCGTCCGCATAGCGCGGGATCAAGGGTTCGATTAGCCGCGTCAAATTGTCGAAAAAGGCCTGAAAACCCTCATCTTCGGTAATATAGGCGCCGACCGCTGCGTCGCGGCCGCTCAACGGGCGCAGGTCCGCGTCGTAATGGGGATTTCGCAAAAACCGCACGTCGAAGACAAGGTCCGCGTCTCTGGGCAGGCCCCGGCGGAACGAGAACGAAGTGACAAAAATCGCCAGCCCGGATTGGTCGCCCAGAGAAAAATGCCCCTCAAGCGTCCGTTTCAGATCCTTCAGCGCCATGTCGGAGGTGTCAACCAGAACGCCCGCCTGCTCACGCACGCCAGCCATTTGCGCACGTTCCTGGGCTAGGCCGTCGCTGACAGGGCGATCATCGGCAAGGGGGTGGCGGCGGCGGGTTTCCTTAAATCTGCGGCCAAGAATTTCGTCGTCACAATCGAGAAACAACAATGTCACGTCCATGCCGGGGCGTTGCGACAATTGATCCAGTTCGCGGAGGAACCCGTCAGCATCGAAATTGCGGGTGCGAATATCAATGCCGATGGCGATGGGATGGGGAAAATCTCCGTCGGCGATCAGCCGCCCGATCATCGATACCGGAAGATTGTCCACCGCCTCATAGCCCAGGTCTTCGAGCACCTTCAGGGCCGAGCTTTTTCCGGCACCGGACACGCCGGTAACCAGCAACAACGGGGCGGCGGATTTAACGGGGGCGCTATCATTCATGGCCCGGCAACTATAGCGGATTGCGGTGTTTTAGGGCAGCCCGAACCTTGGCCGGGGCCGAGGCCTCAAAAGGGGCCAGCCGGACGAGAGGCAGCGCCACACCCAATACGTTCGTCGTTTGAGGCTCCGGCAGGCGTTCGACATCTTCAGCCCTTATCAATTCGACGACCAAGGCGAGAGGGCTCACTGGCACCGCCGGAACGGTCACGATGCCGATGCCCCGAACCTCCATCAGCCCGACGAGATTTTCCGGTGCCGAGGCATGCACCGTCTCACCGGACAGGCTCAGATCAGTGCGGTCGTCGGCAACCAGCTGCCCGCCGGCATCGATCAGCCGCAGGCCTAAGTCCGACTTTCCGCTTGCCGAAGGGCCTATCAGCATCACTCCGTCGCCGTCGATATCAACCGTGGTTGCGTGTACCTGTTCCATGGGGGGTAGCGTGGAATGCCAGCTGCCCTCTGTCAACTGGCGGGCGACCGCACTCTGTCATCCGGCGGGCAGCCGCACGGTGAATTGCGCACCTTCAACCGCACCATCCGCGTTGGTGCGGTTGGCCGCACTTAGGTGGCCGTCGTGGGCGTTGATGATTTGCCGCGAAATGCTTAGGCCCAGGCCGGAATGAGTGCCGAATTTTTCCGATTCCCGGCGCTGGGTGTAGAACCGGTCGAAAATGGCGTCTTCCTTACCCGGTGCTATGCCCGGGCCGTCGTCGTCGATGGTAACGACGATCCAGCCGTCGATCCGGGCCGCCGTGACGCGGATGGTGCCGCCGGGGGGGGTGAAGGAAACGGCGTTGACAAGCAGGTTGCGGAAAACCTGGGCGATGCGGTTTTCCATGGCGTTGACCATCATAGACGCGTCTTCGTCGGGGCTCATTTTCAGAACAATTTTAAGCGCTCCGCCGGAGGCGGCTCCGTTGGTGTTGACGTAAATATCGACCAAGGTCGCCAACATGGCGCCGATATCCACCGGCTCCGAAGCCGCGCGCGACAGTTCCGCATCCAGGCGCGAAGCGTCGGAAATGTCGCTGATCAGGCGGTCCAACCGGACTACGTCTTCCTGGATGATGGTCATCAACTTGCGCTGTTGTTCGGGGTCTTTCAGGCGGGCTGTCGTCTCGACGGCGCTTCTGAGCGAGGTCAGGGGGTTCTTGATTTCGTGTGCCACGTCGGCGGCAAAACTCTCAACGGCATCCATGCGTTGGTGCAGGGCTTTGGTCATTTCCGAAAGGCTGACCGCGAGATCGCCAATTTCGTCATTGCGTCCGGCGAAATCGGGGATGGTTTCCTGACGCCCGTGATCAAAGCGGACCCGCACGGCGGCATCAGCCAGGCGGTGGATCGGCCGTACGATGGTGCCGGACAGATAAACCGACAACAACACGGTGACCGCCAGTGCGGCGGCGAAGATTTCCAGAATGGTGATCCGCACGTCCAACAACGCTTCGTCGATGGCGTTTGAGCCCCGCGTCAGCATCAACGCGCCGAGTACGTGTTTATAGCGCTGCACCGGGACGGCGACGCTGAGGATCAGTCGATCGCCGCCGGCGCTGCGCACCATTGCCGTGCCCTCACCGGACAAGGCTGTTTCGGCTTCGGGATAATCGCGGGCGTTCTGGCGGTGTGTTTCCTTGTACAGCGGCAGAATTTTTTGACCGGTCAGCCGGCGCATCAGCCGGTCGTAAACATCAAGCGTGGCGGTAAGGATTCCTTCGCCGTCTCCTGGTGGCGGCAATTCCTCGATCTGAACCATGCCGCCAGGCCCTAACAGGCGCAGCGAATCAGCGACTATGGTTCCGTTATTGCGAAACAGCCGCGCCCGGGTGCCCGTGGTCTCGACCAGGCGGCGGACCATCCGGTTGGCGATTTCGGAAACCAGTTGCTGGCCGGACGGGCTGGTCGATGCGATGGCGCCCTCGCCAAGGGCGGCGGCAAACATTTCGGCCTGGACGCCGAGAGATTTAATTTCCGCATCGATCAGGGTCTGGCGGTATTGACCGAGAAACAACAATCCGCCACCGAGAATGGCCAACGCCAGGATGTTGATGGCCAGAATACGCCGGGTCAGGGGTGACACCCAGCGATGCCTCGGTGTGTCTCCGGTGCGGGTGTTCGGTTGTGGTGCGCCCCCCTTGGTCATGGTATTCCCGGTGATGGGTCAGGCGCCGCGGTAACGGTAACCGACGCCGTAAAGGGTTTCGATTTCGGCGAATTCCACGTCCACGGCCTTGAATTTCCGGCGCAGGCGCTTGACGTGGCTGTCGATGGTTCGGTCATCAACGTAGATATTTTCACCATATGCCGCGTCGATCAACTGGTCGCGATTTTTGACGTGGCCGGGGCGGCGGGCGAGGGCTTCGACTAACAGGAACTCGGTCACCGTCAGATTGACCTCCATGTCCTTCCAGGCACACAGATGGCGGGACTTGTCGAGCAACAGCTCACCCCGGCGCAGGATGTCGTTGGCCGAGCGATCCTGGCCAGCCAGTTCCTGGCGGCGGAGCAGGGCTTTGATGCGTTCCAGCAACAAGCGTTGGGAAAAAGGTTTTTTAATATAATCGTCGGCGCCCATGCGCAGCCCCATGACCTCGTCGACTTCGTCATCCTTGGAAGTCAGGAATATCACCGGCAGGTCGTTTTTGCGGCGCAGGTTGCCGAGAAGCTCCATACCGTCCATGCGCGGCATCTTGATGTCCAGAATGGCCAGATCGACAGGCTTGCGGACAATCCCGTCGAGAGCTTTGACGCCGTCGCTATAAGTATCGACGCTGTAGCCCTCGTCTTCCAGCGCGGCGGACAGAGAGGCCAGGATGTTCTCGTCGTCATCGACAAGGGCAATCGTAGGGGCCATTGGAATTGCGTTCCTTTATGGTCGGGGCGCGGAGAAATCCGCAGGGTATAAGAACAAGCCATAGGGTGAATTTGTGTCAAAATTATAGCGGTTTCAAGGATATGGCCGAAAGGCCGGAGTTTACTAAGATGGCACTGGGGGCAAAAGGCGGGTATTTTAAAACCGGTTCAAACTGACGTAAGGTCCGAGATAGTTGTTATGGCCAAAAAACCAAAACCAACCACGCCGAATTCCAACGCAGTCGATCGCGCCCAACATGCGCGAACCAGCCGGTGCCTAATTCGCCGCGCCCGCGCAGCAACTCTTTCGACGGCCCTCAAATCGGCCGACGGCTGGCCTTATGGATCCTTGATCACCGCCGGGTTCGATTATGACCTCAGCCCGATACTGCTGTTTTCCACCCTGTCCGATCACACCCGTAATCTGGCCGTTGATTCCCGTGCGTCGCTGTTGTTCGAGGAAACGTCGCGGCTGAAAAATCCACAGACCGGCCCTCGCGTCAGCGTGCTTGGCCGGATCACAAAAACCACCGACGCCACCCACCAGCGCCGCTTCCTGGCCCAACACCCCGAAGCCGCCCTGTACGCGGGGTTCGGCGACTTTGCGTTCTTCCGCATGGACATTACCCGGGTCCATTTCGTCGGCGGATTTGCCAAAGCGGTGTGGTTCAAAGCCCCCGACATCCTGTCCGACGCCAAGGCCGCGGCCGCGCTCAGTAAGGCGGAAAGCGGTGTTTTGGTGCACATGAACGAAGACCATGGCGATGCCATCGACCATTATGCCAATGCCTTGCTTGGGCGTAGCGGCCGGGGTTGGCGGATGACCGGCATTGATCCCGATGGCGCCGACCTGCGCCTCGGCGGCAGGACGGCGCGGCTGGAATTCGCCGAGCCGGTCCATACTCGCAAGGCCATCCGCGAGGAACTGGTGCGCCTGGCGCGGCTGGACGGCTAGGGGATTTCTCTGAAAGCCCTAGCCCTGACTTGACGGGGATATGGTTTTTCATTGAAGATAAAAAAATTCGGGTATTACCGAAAACTTGAACGCCCTGGGGAGGACGCTCGTGAAAAACATCGGACATCGTATCAGCAGCCATGGCCTGGATAATCACGGGCTACGAAATGTCGGCAATGCCTATTGGAATTTGTCTGCGCCGCAGCTTTATACGGAATCGCTGGCACGCGGCGAGGGCTTGTTGGCAGCTGGCGGGGCGCTGGTTGCGGTCACCGGCCAACACACCGGGCGCTCGCCGCTCGACCGCTTCGTCGTCAAGGAAGCGTCGAGCGAAAATGATATTTGTTGGGGCGCTGTCAATGTGGCGATGTCGGAGGAAAACTTCGAGCGCCTGCTGGACAAGATGCTGGGCCATCTTCAGGGCCGCGATGTTTTCGTTCAGGATTGTTATGCCGGCGCCGATGAGACCTACCGCCTGCCGATCCGCGTGGTCACGGAAGAAGCCTGGCACAACCTGTTCGCCCGCAACATGTTTATCCAGCCCGACGACAAAGAACTTCCCGGCTTCAAGCCGTTGTGGACGGTTCTGCAAGCGCCCAGCCTGGAAGCCGACCCGGCCACCGACGGCACCACGTCGGGCACTTTTATCGTTGTCAACGTAGCCCGCCAGATGATCCTGGTCGGCGGCTCGGGCTATGCCGGGGAAATCAAGAAATCGATTTTCTCGGTGATGAATTTCCTGCTGCCGCCGCGCGATGTGCTGCCCATGCACTGTTCGGCCAATATCGGCGCCGATGGCCGCTCGGCGATTTTCTTCGGCCTATCGGGCACCGGCAAGACGACGTTGTCGGCCGACAGCTCCCGCACCCTGATCGGCGACGACGAACACGGCTGGGGGCCGAACGGCATTTTCAATTTTGAAGGCGGCTGTTACGCCAAAACCATCAACCTGACCCGGGAGGCCGAGCCGGAAATTTTTGAAACCACCCGCACGTTTGGCTCGATCATCGAAAACGTGGTCATGGACCCGAATACCCGCAGCCTCGATTTCTTCGACACTGCGCTGACCGAAAACGGCCGGGTGTCGTATTCTATTGAGCAAATCCCCAATGCCTCGGCAACCGGCTCGGGTGGCCACCCGGCCAATATCATGATGCTGACCTGCGATGCCTTCGGCGTCCTGCCGCCGATCAGCAAGCTCAGCCCCGATCAGGCGATGTACCATTTCCTGTCGGGTTATACGGCCAAGGTGGCCGGCACTGAGCGCGGATTGAAAGAACCGCAGGCGACCTTTTCGACCTGTTTCGGCGCGCCGTTCATGCCGCGCAACCCGGCGGTGTACGCCAAACTGCTGGGCGAAAAAATGGCCAAACACGGTGCCGCGTGCTGGCTCGTCAACACCGGCTGGTCGGGCGGTGGCTTCGGCGTTGGCGAGCGCATGAAAATTCAGCACACCCGCGCCCTGGTCAATGCGGCGCTGGATGGGAAACTAGCCAATGCCTCGTTCACCGAAGACCCCAATTTCGGAATCCTGGTGCCCGACGCCTGCCCCGGCGTGCCGCCGGAAGTCCTTAACCCAAGGAACACCTGGAAAGACAAGGATGCCTACGACGCCCAGGCCCACCACCTGAGGCAGTTGTTCGAAGACAATTTCAAACAGTTCGAAAGTGATGTCACCGACAGCGTCAAGGCGGCGGCGATCAAGGCGGCGGCTTAGGCCGCCTGCCACCCGTTAAAAAGTCGTCCGGGTGTCGTCCGCCAGTCGTCGGTGTGTCGTCCATAAGTCGTCGAAAAGTCGTCATTGTGTCGTCGGAATGTCGTCATTAAGTCATCATTTTTAACGGCCAAAATTCACTTAGCGCATTGAAAAACAACAATTTACCCCGCCACAAGGGCAAAAAATGTCGTCATTTTCCCCTGGCGGCTGAAAAAAACCGACCGAAAAGCGCGGCAATCCACCACCCCGCCGAGATGTGGGGCGCTTGATCGTTCGGACCTATTCACAATGTCATAGAGCAGGCTTTTCAACCGGAACAAACAAAGAACATAGGCGTGTCCGCCCTGGTTGTCAAGGACCATACGAAGGCAACACCGATGTCTCGTAATCGCCGGAATAACCGACCTTTTTCTCAAAATTAAAAACAGGTTTTTCAACGAAGAATTCGGAGCGACTTTTTTTCTTTGAAGCCCTTGACCAGAGTTTCCAGCAAAACTATTTCAGTTTCACCGGGGGCTGCCTCGCAGACCCGGCCACACGAGGCTCATGGAGAGCCACTTGTTGTGATCACATTGCTTCAAAAGGAGGATGTCGTTATGACACGCTATGATCTGTCTCCCTTGTTTCGTTCAACTGTCGGCTTCGACCGGTTTGCCCGGTTGCTGGATTCCCTACCGGATGCCATGGAAACCACTCAATCCTATCCGCCCTATAACATTGAGGCGGATGGCGAGGATCGCTACCGCATTTCCATGGCGGTTGCCGGTTTTGCTGAGGAAATGCTTGGCATCGAGGTTAAGGAAAATCTCCTGAGTGTTACCGGAAAATCTCCGGATACCGAGGCCAAAACCACGTATCTGCACCATGGGATTGCCGGACGAGATTTCGTTCGTAAGTTCCAGCTTGACGACCATGTCAAGGTCACCTGGGCCAATCTGGCGAACGGCCTGCTGACCATCGATCTGGTGCGCGAGGTGCCCGAAGAAAAGAAACCCCGCACGATCGAAATCAAGAAGTCATCGCCACAAAGCTTGCTTGGCAAGGCCAAAAAGCTGATCGAAGGCGACTCTTCTAAAGCTGCCTAACCTCAAGGAGGCACCGGGACATGTTCCCGGTGCCTTCCATGGTTTGTATATCTTCGTCCGTCTGATCTGGGTGACGGAATACCCTGTTGCTCGAACAAAATGTCAATCATCTTGGTTGTTTAAGGGCCATGGAAAAGGTCTGTTAAGGACCCTCGGCGGAAGTTCCGGGGGGCTAGCCGCTTCGCGCACATCGGTGTATCCTTCTGCGGAAAGGGAGCAACCATTCATGAAACTCACGTTTTTAGGGGCAACCGGAACGGTGACGGGCTCCAAATATCTGCTGGAGCATGCAGGTCGGAAGACCCTCGTTGATTGCGGCCTGTTTCAGGGGTTGAAGGAACTGCGGTTGCGGAACTGGGAAAGCCTGCCGGTTGACCCGGCTTCCATTGATGCCGTGCTGTTGACCCATGCCCATATTGACCACAGCGGTTATATTCCGCTGCTGGTTAAGCGCGGCTTTAAGGGGAAAATCTACTGCTCCGGGGCAACATTTGATCTCTGTACCATATTGTTGCCCGATAGCGGCTATCTTCAGGAAGCGGAAGCCGACCGGGCCAACCGCCATGGCTATAGCAAGCACAAACCGGCCCTACCGCTGTACACACAAAAGGATGCAAAGACGTCTCTGAAAAGGTTCAAGGTTGTGGACTTTGACAAGACTCAGGATCTCGGCGGCGGTTTAACGTTTACCCTGACCCGATCCGGCCACATTCTGGGGTCGGCATTTGTTCGGGTCAGTGATGGGCAGACATCCATTCTGTTCTCCGGCGATCTTGGCCGCGCCGATGATCCTGTCATGAAACCGCCGGTGCACATGCAACGGGCTGATTATCTGGTGCTGGAATCCACCTATGGCGACAGGTTGCACAAGGACGGCAATCCGCTGGATAAAATTGGAATGATCATCAAAACCACGGTGGCACGCGGAGGATCCGTTATTATCCCGGCCTTTGCCGTGGGCCGGACACAAAGCATTCTTTATTACATTTATGAGCTTAGAAAAGCGGGCGCGATACCGGCTGCGGTCTCGATCTTTCTTGACAGCCCGATGGCCATTAATGCGACGCAATTTTTACAAAAGCACAAAAACGAACATCGCTTGGCGGAAAAACTGTGCGCCGATGTGTGTCAAGTTGCCCAATATGTGCACACGGCGGAAGAGTCGAAAGCGCTGGATCACGGCAACGGCATGCCAGCGGTAATCATATCGGCCAGCGGCATGGCCACTGGCGGGCGGGTTTTACACCACCTGAAACATTTCATCGGCGATGCGCGCAACACCATTCTTTTTACGGGGTATCAGGCGGCCGGAACGCGAGGCGCGCGGCTGGTGCACGGCGAAGGAGAAATCAGAATTCATGGCCGGATGTGGCCGGTGCTGGCACAGGTGGAAGTCTTGCACAACATATCCGCCCATGCCGACTATGGCGAAATACTGGAATGGCTGGGGCATTTTCAGGAACCGCCGCGCAAAACATTTATCACGCATGGTGAACCGGAAGCCGCATCTTCCCTTAAAATGAAAATCGAGGATCATTTGGGCTGGCAGGCGGTCGTGCCTGAATATCTGCAGGAGGTGGAGCTATAACGGTCACAATAAGGAATGGGCCGTAAATTATGACTCCGGGGACATTCTTGGGCTTTCTCGAATTGGCACTTTAATACTGATGAGATGTCTGGTTAAGGTGGACTGGAAGCAGTGACGCTTTCGGACCATGGGGAGCCTGCGTAGTGAATGACAAGATCGAGGGATTACTAAATAAAATTCAGGTGCTGGAGGCCGAGGTCGAGAGCGAAATCGAAGAACAACGTCGCCGGTTTCATTACACGATCAAAGAAAAGCGTATCAGGTTCGAGGCGGCGGTTCTTCAGGGACACCGCGAGTTGCGTACCGGCATTCTCCGGTTTATCCGGGAGTCCGGCTTCGTCAACGTGCTTTTCTCGCCCGTAATCTATGTCCAGATTGTGCCTTTATTGCTCCTCGACTTGGCGGTCAGTCTGTATCAATTCATCATTTTCCCTGTTTATGGAATTGCTAAAGTGCCGCGCGACGACTTCATCGCCGTCGATCGTCACCATCTGTCTTATCTAAACGGCATCGAAAAGCTGAACTGCGCCTTTTGCGGTTACGCCAATGGGTTGCTGGCGTATTCCCGCGAAATTGCCGGGCGGTCGGAAGCGTATTGGTGCCCAATCAAACATGCGCGCAAAATGAGGGGGCGACACCGGCGATATTTCGACTTCGCCGAATATGGCGACGCCGATGGGTTCCGAAAAAAAGAGAAAGAAACACCCGCTATCAGGAACGCCTGAAGAAACCCTCTGAATATAAAAATACCCGGCCTGAAAATCCGGGCCGGGCGATGGCAACAACCGATGTCGGATAGTCGCCAGAGGCGGTATTTATTGATCGTCAGCAGCGGACTATAAACATCTGCCATTCAGACAACTTTCACGCCGAGGGATTTTTTCGCATGCAGATGACCGAAATTCCGTTTGGGACCACCGATTGGTCTGTGATCGAGCGAACAGAACACAAAGGCGAAACAGGCGTTGCCTATTGGCAAACCCGTAACTTTGGCGATATCCGCGTCCGGTTGGTGGAATATACACCTGGGTATTTAGCAGATCACTGGTGCGCTAAAGGCCATATTCTCTTCTGCCTGGAAGGCGAATTACGCACGGAGTTAAAGGATGGCCGAGAGTTTATCCTCAAACCGGGCATGAGCTATCAAGTCGCCGACAATGCGGAACCCCACAGATCCGTCACCTCGGTCGGTGCGAAGCTATTCGTGGTCGACTGACGAGCCAAAAATTATCTGTGATTTGCAGATGCCAGTTTCGGGTCTGCGGTTCGCCGCAATGGAGGCAGATTTTCGGGTGCGGGGCCGGACCGGTTCAGCCTCCCGCGCGCAACACGCGGGAGGCCTTCGGGTTAAAGAACGCGCTTGATGGCGATGTAATTGCCTTCGACGCGCAAGGTGACCGTGACGTCGGCCTTGGTGCGATTGCGCCAGAACCAGCCATGATGACCGTCAAAGGCGGCTTCGAGTTCGCCCTTTTTGTCCAAGGTCGCGCGTCCCTTGCCATAGCCGTGATAAAAATTACGCGGCGCGTTATAGGGATCGCCATGGGTGTCGTAATTAACGCCGCCGCCGTTGCCGGTCCAATGGAATTTGACCTTCTCTCCCTTGCGCATCTCCATTTTGATTTCCGCGCCTTGGCCGGGTTTGAGTTTGATGGTCATATCGTCGCTACGTGCGAAAACACGAGGGGCCGGTTTCACAGGTGCCGGTGCAGCAACCTGTTTAATGACGGGCTCGGCTTTCGGTGCCGGTTCCTTGGCAGTTTCGACAACAACCGGTTCAGCCTGAGCTTTTTTAATAATGGCAGGCATCGCCGGCTTGGCCAGAGGCGGTGGTGTGGTCACGGCGGCTTGTGTATCCGCCGCTGCTTCTTCGGCGAGTTGAGTTTTGAGTTCCCCCATTTGCGTCAGTCCGAGGACGCGGCCCGCGCCCGTCGGGTCGATCCCATATTCGCCGGGAAGAACCGCCGTCACAAGGATCACGGCTGCGACGCCGAGGGCGATGAGGGTAGATTTGAGAAGCTGGCCGCTCGACGGCAGATCGTCGTCGGAAGGTTTGTTTGCGTTGTACATAATGTGTTTCCTGTAAATTTAAGAGATAATCAAGCCGGTGATCTGATAGCCGACCAGAACAAAACCGGCGGCCATCAAGGCGGCGTTGGCGCTATAGGCGTGTGACCAGAAACTCGGTGTCCGCCGCCAGAACCCCATCAGGATGAGAATGGCGGCCAGGGCCAGGATTTGGCCAAGTTCAACCCCGATGTTGAAGGCCACGAGGTTGGTCAACAGACCATCGGGCGAGATCGTGAAATCCTGGAGTTTGGTCGCCAGGCCGAAGCCGTGGAACAGGCCGAAGATCAGGGTCGCGACCTTGGTGTCCGGTTGCACGCCGAACCAGCGTTGATAGGCACCCATGTTGTCGAGCGCCTTGTAGACCACGGACAGGCCGATGATGGCGTCGATAATATAGGCGTTGACATTGATGCCGTACAGAACGCCGGTGAGCAAGGTTACCGTATGGCCAACGGCGAACAGCGTCACATAGATGCCGACGTCCTTGAGCCTGTACAAAAAGAAGATGACGCCGAACAGGAACAACAGGTGGTCATAACCCGTCATGATGTGCTTGGCCCCGAGATATACGAAGGGCAGGAAAAGCACCCCTGTGCTTTCCTGGATGTAACCCTTGTCACCCTGGGGCACACCGTGTGCCAAGACTTCGGACAAAGGAATGGCAAAGGCGAGAAGACCGAGAACCGCGAGCAATGTCGGTCGCGCAAACCGGTTGAGCATGGCAGGCATGCCCATGCCTTGAATGTAAGGAAGCATAATTTTTTCCTTGATCGTTGAAAAGGATAATGTCGCAGGGACGCGGCTAGCGGACCGCGTTTCAGCTTTTCAACGTGTCCCGTGGGGGCTTCTTGATGCGTGCCACCGCCCTCTTGTGTGGAGAGCGGGTATTCATATGGGGCAAGAAAGCGGAAATTGTTGCCGCCGGGAATGTTACTCCGCCATGGGACGACCAGGAATCATGCACATGATCCAGGGTCGGCGGCAGATGAAAATGGCTAGGCGCCAGGCCGCCAGACGGTTCTCCTGGTTTGGCATCAGAATGGACGGTATTTCCGTTGTCGTCATGGGAATGGGAGGCCTCATTGGTGGTGTGCGTGGGCTCGTCCGGTTCAGGCGAATGGCCATGCGCCATCGGTCCCATCCCAATGGCGAGGATGAGCAGGAGGACTGGGCCTAGTTTCGGGAATGTCCCCGGACGAAACATCAAATGAAACCACCTTGCATCTCGGGTTCTTATGCAACCGGGAACGTAGCTAAAGAAAAGAGGATGCTCAATAGATTTTTCTGTAAATACAATGGAGTTGCAAATTCCCGGGCGTGGTTAGGTCCGGAGTTCTTAATCCGATACCCGCCGCTACGTCAGAGACTTGCCGCAATGGGGGCAGGTTTGTGGGCGCGGGGCGGGTGTGGCCTGGGCCCGGGATTGCGCCATCCTCTGGTGACGGTCCCTGAGGATGGCTTCGGCCTCGTCCTTGGTCAGGCCGAGTTCCTGCTGGCTTTCCCTGAGACGCACCCGTTCATCGGAATCGATGACGCCGTCCCCCATGACATCGCCGACCAGTTGCCCGAACGCCTCCCGGCGTTGTTGCAGGGCCTCGGAAAATCCCGACGCCAGCAGGCCCGCCGGCAGCGCCACCATACCGACGCTGATGATGCCGATAACGGCGCCCATGATGCGCCCCCAGACCGTGACCGGCACGACGTCGCCGTAGCCGATGGTGGTCATGGTGACGACGGCCCACCACAAGGCCGCCGGGATCGACCCGAAGGCCTCCGGCTGGGCCTTGTGTTCGGCCAGATAGGCCAGGCTGGCGGCCATGATGATCAGCAACAGCAACACGAACAGGGCGGCGCCGATGTTGCGGCCTTCTCTTTTCAGAACCCGGATCAAAAGCCCCATGGAATTGGAGTAGCGGGTCAGCCGGAAGACGCGCAAAAGCCGGAGAACCCGCAGCATCCTGAGATCGACCTGGACGAAAAACACCAGATAAAAGGGCGCAATGACAATCAAGTCGAGCAACGCCATCGGCGTCAGCATGAAGCGTATGCGCCCGAACACGGGATGGCGGAACCTGTGTTCGGGGTGTTCCGGCCCCGACCACACTCGGAAAACATATTCAATGGTAAAGACAACGACGGAAAAAATCTCGAACCCGAGGAAGGCCGCCGGGGCGGTGGCATGGATGGCGGGAACCGATTCCAGAATCACCGCCAGAACATTGAGCGAGATCAGGGCGATCAGGGCAATGTCCATCAACTCGCTCAGTCGATCGCCCTTGCGACCGACATCGAGGATTTCATAAACCCGTCTTCTTAGTTTCCGCATAACGTCGGAAGGATACTCCCTCGCCGGGGCCGGGGTAAAGGAAACCCCAGTGAGCGATTTAGGGATGGGGGCTTAGCGGGTCGCGGCGAAGGCCAGGGTTAGCCATCCTGCCATCAGCGCCAGGCCGCCCGTGGGCGCGAGGCCAGGCTGGGGAAGGTTCTCGGTAATGCCGAAAATATAAAGGGAGCCGGAAAACAGAACCGTCCCCACGGCGAACAGAACCCCCGCCCGGTGGCCCCATTTTGCCTGGGCTGCGCCACTACCGGTTTGCGGTCGGGATCCGGTGAACCAGGCAACAGCCAGCAACGCCAGCGAATGCCACATGTGGTATTGCACGCCGGTCCGGAAGGTGTTTTTGAAGAACACATCACCGGTAATGCCGTGCGCTCCGTAGGCCCCTGCGGCTACTGCCAGCGCGGCGCTTAAGCTCCCGGCGATCAGCCAGGGGTTGGCGTGGGAAGGAACTTCTAGTTCATCGGGCAAGATTGGAACTCCCCATCAGGTATTCGTCGATGGCGCGGGCGCACTGGCGGCCTTCGCGGATGGCCCAGACGACCAGCGACTGGCCGCGCCGCATATCGCCGGCGGCGAACACTTTGTCGAGGCTGGTTTTGTAGTGGTCGGTGTCGGCCTCGACGTTGCCGCGTTGGTCATAGGCGACGCCCATGCCGTCCAACATGCCTTCGTGGACCGGATTTACAAAGCCCATGGCGAGGAACACCAGATCGGCGGGAAGCTCGAATTCGGAACCCGCGACCTCTTCCATTTTTCCGTCCGACCAGTCCAGCCGCACGCATTGAAGGCCGGTAAGGCGACCGCCTTTACCAATGAACGCCTTGGTGGCGATGGACCAGTCGCGCTCACAACCTTCTTCGTGGGACGACGACGAGCGTAACTTCATCGGCCAATCGGGCCAGGTCAGGCCCTTGTCTTCTTTTTCCGGCGGGCGCGGCATGATTTCCATTTGGGTGATCGAGGCCGCGCCCTGGCGCCGCGCGGTGCCGACACAGTCCGATCCGGTATCGCCGCCGCCGATCACGATGACATGCTTCGCCGTCGCCAAAATTTCGGGCGCGTCGCCGAATTGTTCGCCGGAATTGCGGCGGTTTTGTTCGCCCAAGTAGCGCATGGCGAAATGAACGCCGTTCAACTCGCGACCCGGCACGTCGAGGTCGCGGGGAAATTCGGAACCACCGGTCAACGCAACGGCGTCGAAATTGGCCAATAACTCATCGACCGGATAATTGACACCGACGTGAGAGTTGGGCAGGAAAACGACGCCTTCGGCTTGTAGCTGGCTCATGCGCTGGTCAATCAGGCCCTTGTCGAGCTTGAAATCGGGGATGCCATAGCGCAACAAACCGCCGATCTTGTTGTTTTTCTCAAAAACCACGACCCGGTGCCCGGCGCGCGCCAGTTGTTGTGCGCAAGCCAGCCCGGCCGGCCCGGAGCCGACAATGCCGACCCGTTTGTCGGTGCTGTGGGCAGGCACCTGCGGCTCGACCCAGCCCTGCTGCCAGCCTGCATCGATGATGGCGCATTCGATGGTCTTGATGGTGACCGGCTCGTCGGTAATGTTGAGCGTGCACGCCGCTTCGCAGGGCGCGGGACAAATCCGTCCGGTGAATTCGGGAAAATTATTGGTCGAATGCAGCACGTCCAGGGCGGCGCGCATATCGCCCTGGTAAACCAGATCGTTCCATTCCGGGATGATGTTGTCGACCGGACAGCCGCTATGACAGAACGGAATGCCGCAATCCATGCAACGGCTGCCCTGGCGCGCCAATTCGTCATCGGCCAGGGGCTGAAAAAATTCGCCATAGCCTTTGATGCGGTCTTTGACCGGCGCGTAGGTGCGCTCAACACGCTCAAATTCCATGAAACCTGTGGGCTTGCCCATGGAGAACCGTTCCTTCTTTTATTCTATTCGCCGGCGGCGAGGTTGATTTGGGTTTCGCCTTGGGCCGCCCGCATGTCCAGCAACGCGCGGCGGTAATCCACCGGCAGGACCTTGACGAATTTCGGCAGGTAGGTGCCCCAGGAATCGAGGATTGTGCGGGCGCGGGCGGAGCCGGTGAACTTCAAGTGGCGCTCAACCAAAAACCGCAACCGGGCCTCGTCATCGCCCAGCATGTCGGCCATGGCAGAGCCCATATCCATTTCCGGTAAGGGGCCTACGCCGGTTGCCGAAATTCGCTCAATGTCGACCATCGCCTGGTTGCAGCGTATTTCGAAATCGCCGGCCTCGTCGAGAACATAGGCGATGCCGCCCGACATAC
>JABMOG010000209.1 GCA_013204265.1 Rhodospirillales bacterium | reverse complement strand
CGGCAAGGCAGACCTGTATGCCGATAACGTGATTGGAATAGCCGACGCGAAGGCCGGTTTGTTCCGCCAGAAAGGGAACCGCGAGAATGTTGGCTTCCTCGATGGGCGTCGGGTACGCCGATACGCATTGCATCAAGACCAGGCGATCGCGGATATCATCTGTGCCGGCTTCGTCGCGAAACCATTTAACGGCGGCGACGACTTCATCCAAGGTTGCCAATCCCGTCGACAGGAACGTCGGCTTTCCGGTTTTGGCGGCGGCACGGATAACAGGCTCGAAATTGACGTCACCGCTGGCGATCTTGATGGCCGGAAACAATTCGTCGAGCAGCCCCATGACGTCTTCGGAAACGGCGGTGGAAAATATCGGAAAATCGATCTTGGCGGCTTCGGTGGCCAGTGTCCTGAACCCGTCTTCGCCCAGATCAAAACCGGTTACCCTTTCCAGGCGGGCCGGGTCCGACGCCGAGGCATAGCGTTCGGGGGTGAAGGTCTGGAACTTGGCGGCGTCTGCCCCGGCATCCCTGGCCAACCGCATAAGATTGATGGCGGTATCCAGATTGCCTTCGTGGTTGACGCCGATTTCGGCGACAATGACGACTTCCCGGTCAAGAATTTTGCCGAAAATTTCCATTAAAACTTTACTCCATAGGCCACGAGACCAGGGACAAGGCCCCGGTTTTCTCAATTTTGGCATACTGCATTGTTTATGGTTAAAGGTTCGTTTAGGGCGCGTTTTAAAAAGAGTCGTGTGGAATCAATGGCGTAAAAACGCTTGGTACTTTGATTTAAAAACCCCACTTATTATCAAGGCTTTCAAGGCTTTTTGAATCATCGGGTTGTTAACTTTTCATTGTCAATTGGTGGGCTAGCTTTGCTTTATCTTCCGTATCGGTTTCTGAATTCAGCAGTTTCATTTTGACGGCCTAGGAGAGTTTCATGCGCGTCGTTGTCATCGGCCATTTTGTCACCAGTCCCGTCGTTAGCGAACTGCCGAAGGATTCACGTCGGGCCGAAATGATGGTGTCGATGAGCAACTATACCCGCGTCGTGACCGATGACGGACAGTTCATCGATCACGTGGAATTGCTGTCGCGACAGCAGGGCCGCCCGGCGGAAGATCCTCTTTCGGTATGGAATATGCATCTTACGGCGGGGCTTTTGCTGTCGTCACATTTGCGCCGCCATGGTTTTACGGTCAAGCGGATCAATACCCTGGCCTCGGAAAACGATCCGCAGCTCGATGAGATCGAGGCGTTCAATCCCGATATTATTGCCGTCAGTACAACCTTCGTGCTGACCAGCAGCCATCTGAAAGCGGTGGGCAGCGCGCTGAAACGGCGCTTTCCCGACACTTTCGTCGTTGCCGGCGGTCACCATGTATCCACGACATTGATGAAAATGAACGACGCCGCCAAGGCCGCCTATTTGAAATCCTCGGGCGTTGACGCCTTTGTCGACGATGTCCAGGGCGAAGCGGCGCTGCTTGAACTGTGCCAGAATTTCCCGGACAAACTCGATACGGTGGCTAATGTGATCTGGCGTCGGCCGGATGGGGAAATCTTGGTTAACCCGCGAGTACCGGAAGAAAATGATGTCAACGAAACCTTGATCGAGTTTGATGATCTGGAGCCCGGCTCCATCGTTCATATCCGGACGGCGCGCAGTTGTAGCTTCAAATGCGCTTTTTGTTCCTACCCCACCATTGCCGGACCGCTGGCCAGCATGGATCTTGACCATGTCATGGTGACGCTGAGGAAAGCCAAAGCCGCTGGTGCTGCCGCCGTCTTTTTTGTCGATGACACGTTTAATGTGCCGAAGAAACGCTTTGAGAAGCTGGTCGATTTGATGATCGCCGAAGACCTGGAAATTCCCTGGTATTCCTTCCTGCGGTGCCAGTATGTGGACGAAAATCTGGTCAAGAAAATGCGGAAAAGCGGCTGCGCGGGTGTCTTTTTGGGTGTCGAGTCTGGCTCGGACAAGATATTGAAAAACATGAAAAAAGGCGCCATTGCCAGTTTTTACAAGGATGGCATTCGCTGGCTCAAGGAGGCGGGCATCATCACGGTGGGCGCCTTTATCATCGGCTTTCCGGGTGAAACACCCGAGACCGTCGAGGAAACCAAAAACTTCATCGAGACCTTCGGCCTGGATTTTTACTTCATGCAGCCGTTCTATTTTTTGCACCACACGCCGATTTTCAAACGGGCGGAAGATTACGGCCTGACCGGTGAAGGATTTTTCTGGTCTCATGCGACGATGGATTCCGTCCAGGCGCACGAGCATCTTCGGCGCTTGTTCCGTGAGATTAAGAATTCTGTCTTCGTCAATCCGGACTACACCTTGTGGGAAGTGGTCTATCTGCTCAGCAAGGGCATGAGCTTGTCCGAGTTCGTCGATTATCGAAAATCCATCAACGACATGACGATCAATCAGATCGATACCTATCTCAGCCCTGGTTCACCAAGGGACGCGACCAAGCAGGCGGCTGATCAGGCCCGGCAGCAAAGCGTCGCGGGCTAATCACTTGGGGACGAACAGGGCCGGCTTAATCGCCGCCAGGGCGATGATTTCTTCTAAGCCAAAGACCGGGTTTTTGGGGTACAGGCGGGAAAATATTTCCTCCAGCCGGGCATAGTCGTCGGCGGTGTCGAGAAGCAGGAAAAGATCCGAAAGATAAGGCTCGTAGCGAAGATGGGCCTGGGGAAAGCGATCCGGGTGGCTTAAGAAGATGTCATGGAAAATGTGCCGGGCCGACGGGTCTGTTGTTTCCCTATCGACTTCCAGAAGAGTCGGCGCATTGACGATTTCGAATTCCAGCCCGGCCGGGTAGCCGCTTTTGTCGGGGATGGAGGCGAATACCAGGTCTTTTTCG
>JABMOG010000208.1 GCA_013204265.1 Rhodospirillales bacterium | reverse complement strand
CATCCAGAATCTCACTTCAACTGAGTTCTTCAACAGCCTCGGCTATTTTCAGAACTGAGCGATCGATCAAATAACTTCTGCTTCCGAGATAACACCGGACATTCGGAACACCACCCTTATCGGCGATTTTCCGTTACGCGTCACTCACACCCCTGACTCCCAGCCGCTACAATGTGCCTATGAGCATGTTGGAAAACCGTATGGCGGGACAGGAAATTGAACCCTCACAGAATTCAGTTAGCACGGGCTTCGGCCCCTGCCAGGTCTAGTCGCCACCGGCCTTCCCAACCGTCCTGTCCCGTTCGGTCGTGCTCATACACTCGGGAGCCGGTGGCGGCTTCCTGAATGATCGGAGGTGACGATTTGGCGACAATTCGTGAATTGACAGCAGCCCTGTCCGAAGCCTTGGGCGTTCGCCCTCGGGCCTTGGAATGGACAATGGATGAATTGTACAAGGCCGAAATTATCGGTGGGCCGGACGAGCCCGCCTATTGCATCGATGCCGCCAACATTCTGATCGCTTTTGCCGGTTCCATCGATCTCTCACATCCGGTGAAGGTATTGGGCCGGTTCGAAACATTGCCGTTTATCGAGTCCGCCCAGTCTGGTTTCACCGATCAGGGCACGGTCGAATTATGGGCAACTCCTGCCGACTTTCCGCTGATCGAACTGGCTGCGGAGTGTGGCGGGTTTGGTGATTTTTTGGCCGGGATAATGGATGCGTATTGCGGTGCTGAGTGGACGCCGCTCCTTCTTGGCCGGGTGATCCTTGCCCATGAATCCGGCCAGAGATTCGCCATCCTGGAGTTTGTCACCGACCCGGAAAACCGGGCCAACTTTGGCACGCGGGATTGCGCCATCAAATTCGGCACGGGAGAGGATACGCCGCCCGACGATGCGGCGCCGTGTCGTTTGCAGCAACGCACGATCATCCCGGGCGAAATTATCGAGGTGATCCGGCGTGTCATTGGTGAGACCGGTACGCCCCTCCGGTTTGGAACAGAAGCAGAGATGGCCGAATATTTGGCCGATTATTGCGAGGAGAACGGCTAATGCCCGGTATGCTTTCAGATTTCTACGGCTGGCTGCAAAAGCCCAACACACCGGAACAGGACGCCTTGTTCAGCGCTCTTCTGCGCGGTGGTGCAGCGGGCATGGCAGCGTCCGGTCCATCGCGGATGCCGGTGGGTTTCGGGCAAGCGCTCGGCGCCAACATGAACGCCTTTCAGGATTCGCTGGATAAAAGCCGCGGGGCTCGGGTTCGGGACATGAGCCTGAAGAGCCGACTTGAAACCGAGCGGCTGCAGCAGGAGGCATTGAAGAGAAAGGCGGCGGCCTCCAGGGCACAGATGGAAGGTATCGCAAAATATCAGGGATTACTGTCTCGTGGGGTGGTCCCGACAGGTCTGGACAATGCCGACCTGGGCGCGACAGACGCGGATGTCTACGCAACACCACAGGATGTGGCGCGGCACCAGCGCGAGCTGCAGGGCGCGGCGATGAGTGCTGCCCCCGGCCAATACTTCAAAAACCTGTATGCCAAGCCGACCACACGGAAGGTGCAGCGCGGCAACAGCGTTGTCGCGGAAGAATTTGTAAACGGCAGTTGGCGGGAAGTCGGCACAGGCCCCCGCTTCAACCCGGCGACCGGCGGAACGTCACTGGCGCAACAAGCCAATAATCGCGAAATCGAGACGGCGCGCGACCAGGTCCGCAATCTGTCGGCCAAGCGTATGCCGGGCGAATCGTTGCGTGATGTGGCGGTACGTTTCAGCCAGTCCATGAGCGCCACCGGCCGGGCGAACAGAGAGCACGACCCGTTCATGAACCAGACGCTGCGAACCGCCATGCAGGCCATGACGGGCGGCGATCCCAAACGTGATGCGTTCCTGAAATCACTTGATGAGAAGGCCGGTGAGACCAGCGCCACAGGCGGCCCCACGGCTTTGCCGCGTACCGGCGGGCGAATAGATCGCCGCAAACTCCGTCGAAACTCCATTTATACCCTGCCCGATGGCCGCAAGGCGACATGGGACGGCAGGGGTTTCGTCGTACAGGAATAGGCGCTGATGGCGACACGGCTATCCATAACCGAAATCGAGCGCAGGGGCGCAACGCGTCTATCCGTCGATGACGTAGAACACCTTCCGTCCTCTGGCCGACTATCCATAGACGACGTTGAGGCTTTGTCCGGACCGGAATATCTGGAAACCGAATTCGACCTGCCGCCCGACCGGCCTACGGGCCAGCTGCTTCGCCCGTCACGCGCCGTAACGCCACAGGCGGACGCCCCCAATCGTTTCGGCATGGACCAGGAATCCACCCCGCGTCCACCCGATCTAACGGAATACAGGGAACGCGCCGCCACCCTGATGCAGCGATACATGCCAGGAAATGTGGGCGGCGAATCCGGGCTGGATGTCCCAGGCGACCGGCCAACCGGCCAGCTTCTTCGACCGTCACGCGCGATCGAGCCACAGCGGGCAGACCGGAACACCGCCCTGGGCCGTGGGACAAAACAGGGGGCGACGGCCTTTGCGGCATCCGCCGCGGCGTTCATGGGCGGCGACGTGGACGCCGCGAGCGCTTACATCGCGGATATTCAGCGACGGCTTGCCAAACAGCCGCAACCGAAAT
>JABMOG010000207.1 GCA_013204265.1 Rhodospirillales bacterium | reverse complement strand
GGCACCAGCGCTACGGGCAACATTATTGATGTCAGCGAATATACAACCAACGCGACCACGTTGACCGGTTCGGCCACCGGCGTAACCACCATTACCGGCGGTGCGGGCGCCGACACCATCACCGGCGGTTCCGCCGCCGACACCCTCGACGGCGGGGCGGGTGATGACGCCTTCGTCTACCTGCTGACGGCCGATCTGTTCAGCGGCGGTCTCATAGTTGATACCAGCGTGGCGGGCAACACCGGCACGGCAGATAAACTGCAGGTCGGCACCTCCGGCACCGCGTTCGCCATCGCCAATACCGATGTTTGGACGGGGATCACCGGTGTCGAACAAATTGTCGCTGCGGCAAACACCGCTGCGGTCACCATCGCGCTGGATATCACGGCCCAGACGGCCCTTGTCAATACAGTCAATATCTCGGCCGGCACCAGCGCTACGGGCAACATTATTGATGTCAGCGAATATACAACCAACGCGACCACATTGACCGGTTCGGCCACCGGCGTAACCACCATTACCGGCGGCGGCGGGGCTGACACCATCACCGGCGGTTCGCTCGCCGACATCATCACCGGCGGCGCGGGGGCAGACATCATCACCGGCGGCGGCGGCGCCGATACCATCAACGGCGGCGCCGGGGCGGATACGTTTCATTATACAGGAGGCGCATCTGTTGCCGCTGCGACGACAGAAGGCGGCGACCTCATCACCGGCTTTGCAAGCGCATCTGATGAATTGAACCTGACCGCTTTCGGTCAAGGTTACGTTACTGGAGACGTTGTCGATGGTGCGGGTGCAACAGCAGGTATTATTAGTGGTGCTGTTCTTATGTTCACCGGCGGTGCACTCGGCACTGCCGATCAAGGCTTTGCTAATAGTGCGACTGATGTCGTTGCATTGCTGGCAGATGCAACGTCAGGTAACGGCAATACCGGGATGACCAATTTTGAGTTCATTGTGGTAACGGCGGCTCAAACAGGCGCTGCCGCCGGAGGAACCAATGTTTGGTTTGTTAAAGATGAAAACAGTGATGGTGTAATTGCCAACACCGAAGTTTCGCTCGTAACCAATCTCACCGACATTCATGATGGCGCTACAACTCTTGTGGCAACTGACATCGTCTAATCATTTCTTTTTATCTTCTCGTATTTTCCTTCTAAGGTATTGGCATGTTTGAAAATCTCGAACTTCTGGATTCCGAGAATCAACGCGACCTGCGGTTCTCGCCAGCGTCCGATTTTTGTTTCGCCGCCGCTCTCGCCTCGGCGCCGTTGAGCGCGTCCGAGGTGATTGATGCCTCAAGGGCCTTTCCGGTGGTATTCGCCGCCGAGGGGCCGTTGCTGCCGATGGCGTTGCTGTCGCTCAAGGAAGGCGAAAATGCCTTTGTTGACGCGGACGGCACCTGGCTGGCGCCCTACGTGCCGGCGCACATTCGGCGGTACCCGTTTATTCTTGGCAATACCGACACACCGGACAATTTTTCCGTGATGTTTGTTCCCGACGCCCCACACTTCAACACCGACGGCGACGTCAGCGAGCGATTGTTCACGGAAGACGGCGAAAAGGGAACGACCCTGACCAAGGCGATTGAATTCCTGTCGAGTTTCCAGGCCGAAGTCGTCGCCACCGAGAAACTGCTGGAACCACTGGCCGAGACCGAAGTGCTGACCATGCAGCGGATCGAGCTTTCTGATTCTGAGGGCAAAAGTGTGTCTTTCGACGGGGTGCGCGCTATCGACAAGGAAAAGTTACTCGAACTCGACGACGCAACCCTGGGCGGATGGGTGCGCAGCGGCTTGATGGTTATCATCGACGCCCACCTGGCCTCGCTGAGAAATTTTTCCACCCTCGCGCAACGCCAGGGCGTGACACCGAAATAAAAATCCCCCATGGCACCGCCGCGTTAGGCATTGGGCGCATCGGGAATGAGCTTACCGAGTAGGCCGCTGAGGGTTATTGCTTCGCCCTCGGTTATATGATGACCAACGGCTTTTTGTATGGCGGCGGCGTAAACCGGCCACATACGCAGGCGGATTGCCTTGCCGGATGACGTAATGGCAACCACCTGGCCCCGACCGTCCTCTTCGCATACCTGACGGACGACATAACCCGCTGTTTCGATCCGGTCGAGAAGGCGGGACAAGCTGTATTGCGCCAACAGAAGATGGCGTTCCAACTCAAAGGGACGCATTCCGCCCTCCCCGACACGATCGAGCTCCAACAAGGCGTCGTACCACGATAGCGGGGGCAACCCGGCCTTATCAGAAATGCTCTGTAGGCTCTTAAGATCGGGCTCAATCACAGGTCCGGTTAACTCGTCCAGGTCGTCCAAGTTCAAGCCACTACGTTTTTGTGTTTCGATGGTATCCATTTTTTACCTCACGCCGCTAATTTGCGGTTTTTTGATGCCCGAACGAATCCGATAAGTTCCGCAGCAAACGCCTCGGCGTTTGCAATTGCGGAATCAAGATTGGATGCGGAATTTTTATCCAGGGTGCGAAGCGTCCCGCCGATAGAAAAGAGCGCCCTAAACGCTTCCCGATCCAAAATCTGAGAATTAAAAATGGGAACCTGGCCCTTTTCAAATTCCGCAAGAATGTGCTTGAACGTTCGCGGCTGAATGGCCGAACTTGTTCTTGTGAATACCAGCGCAAAAGGAATTTTTCGGCCCCCTGCCCTCTCCGCCTGTCGAACCAACTTAATAGCCTTAACGGCTTCCTCAGCGTCCAACTGCGAGCCCTGAACCGGAATAACGACAAGATCACTCTTGGCGATTGTGAAGGTCACTAGGGCACTGGCGACGCCCTCAAGATCAACAATGACAAAGGGATTTTTCTTTCTGGCATCATCGATACAATCGAGGATCGTTTGTTCTGAAACGTTGCCTTCGACGGTGATATTTTTGGGCTTATTCGGTAATGCGGACCAGCGCATTAAAGGATGATTCGGATCACCTTCTTCTTAATGACGTAGAATTAGGTTGCAAGCTATACGTCATTGACATAGTATCTATTAATGACCAAGCCAGTAACAATCGTTGAAACCGCTAACTTCGCAAGCCGGGCAAAAGACCTATTGATCGAAGATGCAACGCATAGCCCTTGCTACGGAAATTGCCGAGGATCACGACTGCGGCGTGTTAATCGCTGGTACGGGCGGTTGTCGCAAGGTTCGCTTTGCCCTTGAGGGACGCGGTAAAAGCGGAAGCGTCCGGGCTGTCTACCTCTACTGTGGAAACACTACCCCCACCTTTTTGCTGGCGCTGTTCGCAAAGAATGAAAAAAGCAACTTAACCAATGCCGAAAAAAACCAACTCGCACAAGTAGCCAAACAGATATGCAAAGCCTACTGAGCAAAAAAAATTAACTAAGGAGCCACAAAATGAGTAAAGCATTTAAAAACATCATGGCGGGCATGGAGGATGCCCTGGCCTTTACCGAGAGTAACCCTCACCGCGCAAAAGCCCACAAGATTGAAGTTGTGGACGTTAAGGCCGTCCGGGAAAAAACCGGCTTGTCTCAAGCCAAGTTTGCCGCCGTATTTTTAATCCCCGTTGGAACCCTGCGGGGATGGGAGCAGGGGAGGCGGAAACCGGAAGGTCCGGCTATTGCGCTGCTTCAAATAATCGACAAGGAACCAGCAACGGCGATCCGCGCCCTTCATGCTTAATTCATTGGATCGGCTTTGAACTTTAACTTTAGCCAGAGGGCAACCCCGTCATTGCCAAGAAATCGCCTTTTTGATTTAAAGGATAAAGGAACTTTAAAGTTTGAGAGCAGGGGATTTCATGTCTCGAATCAAAATCTCAGCCGGAATATGCAGCTTGTCGTGTAACACCTGCATCATGGACCTAGAGAGCCCCCCGAGACGACCATTCAACAACTCTGACGCTCGTGGCCGGCTGCCTAGAATTTTTCCTAGATCCGTCTGACCAAGACCTGTTTGTTCCAGGGCAAAGCGAACCGCCTCAGCGAGAGTAGGGAAGTCCATGGGGAAGGCCTTTTCCTCATACCGTTCTGCAAGAATGGATAACACTTCCAATTCGTCGCTTTCAACGGACTTCCTGGCCGGGCCAGCGCCTTCGTTCATTTCCATAAGAGCATCAATGCGTACCATGGCTATTTTATAGGCGCTTTTGCTGCTGATGGCTGAAATTTCAAATTTCGCGGACATTATCTATTTCCTTGTTCATATCGTCTTTGCATCAATTTTATCGTACTCACTATGCGTTCCTGCGAATCGCACTCTGGCAACTGGAACGATGTAGTTGAAAAGAACAACCAATCGATATTTGTTTCCACACACATTAAATACCATCCGATTGTTGCCAACGTGATCGGCGGTTCCGAACTGTGCTTGAACCTCTGTCGTTTTTTTCCACATTGAGGTACGGACTATTAACCGCCAAGTTTTTAGTGCGCCGCGCAAGGCCTCGCCTTGACGAATATTATTTTTTTCTTCTCTTTCGATCAGTGCCGTTAAGACACCAGTGCCAAGCAATCTCATAAAGAAAACCTATCATGTTCCAACGATTGGAACAAGTTAAAAGTTCCTTTTTTTGGAACGTTCGATTAATTTTTTTACGCCATTCACAGGGCCTAACGCTGGCGCCAGAATGAAGAAACCGCACCGGGGGGAGAGGCCAACGTCAATGTCCGCTATTGGGGGGTTAAGCGGAAGTAATTTAGGGTGTGGCAAAGAGTCCGCTAATAGCCGAGGCTGTTGAAGAACTCTGTTGTCAGCG
>JABMOG010000206.1 GCA_013204265.1 Rhodospirillales bacterium | reverse complement strand
ACGTTGGTGATCTCGGGGTTGAGGCCCAATTTGCGCATACAGCCGAGGGCCTGGGCGGCGAAGGCTTCGTTAAGCTCGACCAGACCGATGTCCTCGATCTTAAGCCCCAAGCGGACCAGCAGCTTTTCCGTCGCCGGCACCGGGCCATAGCCCATGACTGCGGGATCAACCCCGGCGGAGGCCGAGCCGAGCCAGCGGACCATCGGTTTGAGATTCAATTCCAGCGCCTTGTCCGCGTCCATCATCAACACGGCAGCCGCGCCGTCGTTGATGCCGCTGGAATTGCCGGCGGTGACGGTGCCGTCCTTGCGGAAGGCGGGTTTCAGTTTGCCCATATCCTCGATCGAGGTGTCCAGCTCATAGCGCCCGTTTTTGTTCCTGTAGCGCGGGTGCTCGTCGGTATCGACAATGATTTCGCCTTTTCGCCCGGGCACATGGATGGCCACGATTTCGTCTTTGAAACGCCCGGCGTTGATGGCCTCAACGGCGCGCCGGTGGCTTTCCACGGCGAAGGCGTCCTGGTCCGCACGTGTGATCTGCATTTCATCGGCGATGTTTTCCGCCGTCTCGCCGAGGCTGATGATTGGGTACATCGCGTCCATTTTCGGGTTGTTGTAGCGCCAGCCCACGGTGGTGTCCCACATCTGGGGGTGGGTGAAGGTCGGCACCCGGTCGGGTTTGGCCATGCTCCACGGCGCGCGGCTCATGGATTCAACGCCGGCCCCGATAAACACCCGGCCCTCGCCGGCGATGATCGCCTTGGCGCCCTGGTTGACGGCCTCCAAGGCCGAGGCGCAGTTGCGGTTGACGGTGACGCCGGGAATTTCTGCCGGGAACCCGGCCAGCAGCGACGACATACGCGCCACGTTGCGGTTGTCCTCGCCGGCTTGGTTGCCGCATCCGGCAAAAATGTCGTCGAGCAATTGAGGATCGACGCGGGTGCGTTCCATCAGCGCCTTGTAGACATCGGCCAACAGGTCGTCGGGACGAACCCCGGACAACCCGCCACCGAACTTTCCGATCGGGCTACGCACGCCGTCGATGATGACAACGTTGTTCATGTTTTAAATTATCTCGCAGTTGGGGGTGGGTTGGTCAGCAGTTGCTCGGTCACCGGTGCGCGGTTCGGGGCAGGGAGGCCACGGGGGGCGGGTTGGGGTGGCGCCAGGGAGGCAGGTTTAGAACTCTCCCTCGGCGACACGGTGATGGTGACTTCGGACCCGCGGATGCGATTGGGGGTTATGGCGATAGTCATGACGCGGTTTTGGCGGTCATAAGTCATGAAACTTGTCTGGGCGCGCACGGCGGTGATTTTCCCCCAGCCGTAATTGGGCAGTTCCCGGATGTAGAAGGTGAACATGTCTTCGGAAGAATAGGCGGTGTCGAACGTCAACTGCCCGAACCAGACGTCGGTGCCGACGATCATGGTCTTGTCGACATTGATCGTGCGGCCCTTGGGCACCGGAATATCGGCGAATTCGACCGGCGCGGACTGTCGGGCGCCAGTGTTGGAATTCGTGGTGTTCGAGTCGACCTGCCCGGTCTGGCCGTCGATGGTGGCCTTACGCGGTGCGCAGGCGGTCGTTGACAAGGATAAGGCAATGAGGCCGACGGCCAATAGGTGTGCGGTGGAGGCAGATTTGAACATATCGGAAATCTCCTGAAGTATGGGCAGCGGGACGGTGTCGCATTGCCCGCCGTTCCACTATCGATAAACCTATAACATCAGGGCGTTAAAGAACAATGACCGGACGCGGGCCCGGGGATCTGCCTAGACCGCCTTCGGGGCCTTCTTTACACAAGGTTTACAATTCTTAATGCCGCGTTCATACGCTTGATACATTCCCCGTTTAACTTGGCTGAACTGCCGGTTTTCAAGGACAAAGGGAATGGTGTGATGGCCTATACCGAACAACAGGCCCGTGAGGGCAAGAACATCCAAGACAATGCAATTGCCCCGGAAAGAAGGGACCGGTTTATTCCGGTTGAGATGCGTGCGCCAGAGCCAGAGCCAGAGCAGGCGACGCACAATTCCGGCGAAACCCGGCGCACCGAAGAGGCGGGCCTTGATAGCGATGGCTTTAGCTCCATCCCGGAATACCGCGATCCGGACGACCGCAGGGAAATCCTCTTTAGCGTCATTTGTTTTACGAGCGGCTCAATAGACACCATTGAAGACTGGCTCGATGACAACTGCGAAGACGAATGGAGGGTGGTCCTGCAAGGTGTGGGCGAAGACCTGACCCGGAAAAAGCTTAATGTCATGTTCAAAGCCAAAGTGGACCGGGCGAAATTCGATAATTATTTTCACAAGACTAGCGAAAATTCCTGAGCGATTGAGCGCTGTTCGGCCCCATTTTCAGGCTTCAGGGGAGGGAGCGACTTGAAAATGGACGAGATTCCGCATTTTTATTTCATAAAACTGTAACAAAGAATTCTGCCGGAGGTTCAAGGCGTTCTCCCTGGAGGGTTAAAAAGCGAGGGTTTTGTTGATTTCTTCAAGGTTCTGGCGTATAATCATCTCTTCCGCATTTAAGTATTTGACATACATTCTAGCGAAGCGTAGAACCTCGCTCGCGGGAGTTCACAACTGGTGGCTTGTTTGGCCGGGGGTGAATTTCCTTTCTTGCTCTTTGACATTGTAGATAGATTTAGAAGGGATGCGCAGGCGGCGGTCTT
>JABMOG010000205.1 GCA_013204265.1 Rhodospirillales bacterium | reverse complement strand
CAAATCCTTCATGGTGTAATAGGGATGGAACGGGATGGTGTCTTCCGGGCTTTTAATATCAACGCCGAGCGGGTTGCTGGATTTGTGTACATGCAACGCCCACAGGTGCAAAAACACCAGCGCGAAAATCACGAACGGCAACAGGTAATGCAGCGAGAAGAACCGGTTCAGGGTCGGGTTGTCGACGGAAAATCCGCCCCACAACCAGGTTACGATGGCATCGCCGACCAGGGGTATGGCGGAAAACAGGTTGGTGATCACTGTCGCGCCCCAGAAGCTCATCTGCCCCCACGGCAATACATACCCCATGAACGCGGTCGCCATCATCGCCAGGATGATCATCACGCCGATAATCCACAGCAATTCGCGCGGCTCCTTGTAAGACCCGTAATACATGCCCCGGAACATATGGATGTAGACCAGAATAAAGAACATCGAGCCGCCGTTCATGTGGATATAGCGCAGTAGCCAGCCGTAATTGACGTCGCGCATGATGCGCTCGACCGATTCGAAGGCATAATCGACATGCGGGGTATAGCTCATCGCCAACACGATGCCGGTGGCGACCATGATTGCCAGCACGATCCCGGCCAGTGATCCGAAGTTCCACCAATAATTCAGGTTTTTCGGCGTCGGATACTTGGAGCCCACCGATTCGTCGATGAAATGGAAGATCGGAAGCCGGTATTCGACCCATTTAATAACGGGGTTTTCATAGAATTTGTTGCTCATGGTTCGCCCCTTACCCGATCTTGACCGTGGTATCGGTGAGATATTTGTACATCGGCACGACAAGGTTTTTCGGCGCCGGACCCTTGCGGATGCGCCCCGAGGTGTCGTAGTGCGACCCGTGACACGGGCAGAACCAGCCGCCATATTCGCCTTTCGGCTCGCTGGATTTCTGGCCCAGCGGGATACAGCCGAGATGCGTACAGACGCCGACCATAATCAGCCATTGAGATTTCTGGACCCGGTCCTTGTCGGCTTGCGGGTCAATCATGTCATCCAAGCCAACGGCTTCGGCGGCTTTGATCTCCGCCGCCGTACGGTGACGGACAAAAACCGGCTTGCCTTGCCAGACGACGGTGATGGATTGCCCTTCGGCGATCGGCGCCAGATCGACATCGGTGGTCGACAGCGCCAACGTGTCGG
Organism: Rhodospirillales bacterium; assembly: GCA_013204265.1. Taxonomy (GTDB): domain Bacteria; phylum Pseudomonadota; class Alphaproteobacteria; order Rhodospirillales; family Casp-alpha2; genus Casp-alpha2. The sequence continues at coordinate 4,323 of JABMOG010000205.1, read as the reverse complement.
CGGCCGGGTTCATGGCATCGACTAGCGGCCAAACGGCCAGCCCCATTCCGACCGCGCCGACGGTGGCGGTGGAAAGCAGTAAAAAATCGCGGCGGGTTTTTTCGTCGGTGGTTGCCGTATCGCTCATGGAAACTTCCTTTTTCGGTCGTCGTCCGTATCCGGTGGTTTACATACTTTGGCTATGTAAAGTCACGCATCTTGGAAAAAGAGTATGGAGAAACGAGGCTGAAACGTAAATGAATTTGGGGTTTTTCTGGTCCGCTGTTGTGTAAACGAGCCGCGCGAAAGGTATAATACATTAAATTTCGGTTGCAAGATGTTTTCAACCTTCCTATCCCCTGTCCCTGCCGCTCGATACCGCCACAGGATCAACGCACTATGCGCATAGCACTGTATCAACCCGATATTCCCGGAAACGCTGGCGCCATCATGCGCACCGCGGCGTGCCTGGGCGTCGGCGTCGATATCATCGGCCCGTGCGGGTTCGTCCTGTCCAACAAACAGATGCGCCGCGCCGGCATGGATTACCTGGACCGGCTCGATCTGAACAACCATTCTTCGTGGCAGGCGTTCCAGGAATCGCGGCGCATTAGTGCCGGCGGACGATTGGTTCTGTTGAGTACGGCGTCGGACGACAGTTATTTGCAATTTCCTTTTCAGCCCGATGACATATTGTTGGTCGGTCGCGAGAGCGCCGGGGTACCCGAAGACGTCCACACAATTGCCGATGGCCGGGTGCGGGTGCCGATGGCGCCGGGGATGCGGTCCTTGAACGTGGCCCAGGCACTCGCCATGGTGCTGGGTGAGGCTCTGCGCCAAACCGAAGAATTTCCGAAAGAATCATTATGACCGACGACATGTACGCCAGCGACGACCACAAGAAACAGGCAACCGTCTGGTTCGAAAGGTTCCGCGACGATCTGTGCTCCGCGCTGGAGGCTATCGAGGACGACGCCAACGGCCCCAACCCGACGTCCATGAATACGCCCGGCCGGTTCCAGCGCACCGCCTGGCAGCGCGATGATGGCGACGGCGGTGGTGGTGTCATGTCGGTGATGCATGGTCGGGTGTTCGAGAAGGCGGGGGTCAATGTGTCGACCGTGCGCGGCGAATTTTCCGAGGAATTCCGTGACCAAATTCCGGGCGCCAAGGAAGACCCCCGGTTCTGGGCCTCGGGCGTCTCGGTGGTCATTCACCCGTGTTCCCCCCTGGTGCCGGCGGCGCACATGAACACCCGCATGATCGTCACCACAAAGGGCTGGTTCGGCGGTGGCGGCGACCTGACGCCGGTGTTTCCGGTTGACGAAGACACGGCTGATTTCCATGGTGCCTATAAAACCGCCTGCGACAAGTTCGACGAAACCTACTATCCGAAATTCAAGAAATGGTGCGACGAATATTTTTTCCTGCCGCACCGGGGTGAGACGCGCGGCGTCGGCGGGATATTCTATGACGGCCACAACACCGGCGACTGGGGGGCCGACTTCGCCTTTACCCAGAACGTCGGCCGCGCGTTCGGGGTGGCCTATCCCGAAATCGTCCGCCGCCACATGGACAAGGACTGGACCGACGAGCAACGCCGCGCCCAACTGATCAAACGGGGCCGCTATGTCGAATTCAATCTGCTCTACGACCGCGGCACCACCTTCGGCCTCAAGACCGGCGGCAACACCGAAGCCATCCTGATGTCGCTGCCGCCGGAAGTGATCTGGCCTTAGGTCCCCTTACGATGAACTACAAACAGTTCAACACATATTGCGGGTCGCTTGCCCAGACTACTTACGTCGTGCAGTGGGGCGGCTCTCATGTCTGGAAAGTCGGGGCTAAGGTGTTTGCCATTGGCGGCTGGGGTAACGGAAAATACCCCGGCATTACCTTCAAGGTTTCCGGCATTGCCTATGAATTGTTGAAAGAACAGCCAGGATTGCGCCCGGCGCCGTATCTCGCGTCGCGCGGCATGAAATGGATCCAGCATTACGCCGAACCGGGGCTTTCCGATGGCGACTTGAAAGACTATTTGCGCGAATCCCACCGTATCGTTTCGCTCAAACTGACGAAAAAAATACAAAAGGAACTGGGTCTGAATCAGGACCAGGGTTGACCTAAGGCGAAAAAACGCCGGGGCTTCCTAACCCGCATCAAGGACCGCAGCAGCAGATGTCGTACCATGAACGGATAGAACGGGAGCCGCGCCATGGCCACGGCTGTCCAACAGCCGCTTGAAATCCGCATTGAAGGCCTGAAAAAGTCCTTCGATGATCATCCAGTCTTGCGCGGTGTCGATATGGATATCCGCCGCGGCGAAGTCGTCGCCATCGTCGGCGGCTCGGGGTGCGGCAAGACGGTGTTGCTGAACCATATTCTGGGCCAACTGGAACCGGACGCGGGCCGGGTGTGGGTCGCCGATTACAGTAAATTGGACGCGCCGCTGGCCGACATGGCCGACCTCGATGATCTCGACATCGATGCCATCCATATGCATTGTGGCGTCGTGTTCCAGCGCAACGCGCTGTTTTCCGGCTCGGTTTTTGAGAACATCACCTTGTGGCTAAAAGAAGTAAAAAACCTCGACGAAGAGGAAATCCGGCCGATCGCCCAGACGGTGCTGAGCGCGGTGGCGCTGCCGACGGACGATGGCTTTTTAGAGACCGATACCGAAAGCCTGTCGGGCGGTATGGCGAAACGGCTGGCCATTGCGCGAGCGTTGTCGATGAACCCCAAGATTATTTATTTTGATGAACCGACCACCGGGCTGGATCCGACCAGCGCCGCCCAGGTCCATGACCTGATTTTGGAGACGCATGAGGCACGGTCTGAAAATGAAACGGATCGCACCACCGTCATCATCACCCATGATAAGGATCTATTGAACCGCCTGCATCCCCGCATCGTCATGATTCATGAAGGCCGGGTCGCCTTCGACGGCCCGTTCGACAATTTTGAGGCCTCGGCGTCGCCCATTACCCGGCCTTATTTCGATCTGATGCCGGCGCTGCATCAACGGGAAGTGGGGTGAAGGGGGAGGACCGGGGTGCGGTCACAAAATCCGGCGATGGGCCTCTTTGTGTGGGGTGGTATCATTGCCTGTGTCATAGGGGACGCCATGATATTGAGAAAATTTTCAAACCTGTGTTCGGCGGCCCTGTTCGCCCTTCTCGTGACATCCGCCGCGGCGGGGGCGCATGCCATCGTCACCGGCACCAGCATGAACGGCCAGCCGCTTGCCGCGAACCGTGTGGCGGAGGTCGAACTGCACTTCAATTCGGCCGTTGAATTCAACTTTGTCCGGGTCTTCCTGATCAATGTAAAAGGCCAGGAAACCCGCTTGGTGGTTAAGGCGGGCAAAACCAGAGACGCAATATTTATTCAAATACCGTTGCTGAAACCCGGCGCCTATGCGTTACGCTACCGGTTGCTCGCGGTGGATGGGCATTTTACCGATAACCTGCTTCGTTTCGCCGTTTCCGAACCCAAATAAAGGCGCCGGAGTTTCATGTCTTACGATGTTTCCCTGTTTGTCGGCGATCTTCTCAGGTCTTGCGGGCTGATTGCCCTGGCCCTGGCTCTGGGCGGTATTTTCTGGGCGGCGCTGGGGGTCCGGCGGGCCGACATTCCCGAGGTGACCAAGAACCGCATCCTTGATCACAGCCTCCGGCTTGCCGCCATCGGGGCGGCCTTGGTTGCCATCACCCAGGGGCTCGGGGTCATGGCAAAGGCGCAGGCGCTTGCCGGTGCGCTCAACGTCTCGCCGTATCCCGACTTTTTCGAGACCACGGCGTTCCAGACCGGATTGATCCGCACCCTCTTCGCCGCCCTGCTTGGCGGGGCAGTGGTCTGGCTGCGGCGGGACCATTCATCCTCATTGCGTTGGGGGGCCGTTTTCGGCGCAGCCGCGCTGCTTATCACCACCGGCGCCTGGCAAGCCCACGGGGCCAGCCGCGCGCAGGACCGCGAAATTCTGATGACCCTGACGGTGCTGCATCAATTGGGCGCGGCGGTCTGGGTCGGCGGGGTGCTGCATCTGATTGCTCTTTGGCGATTGATAAAAAAAGCCCCGGACCTGGCCGCCCATCCCGGTCTGTGGCCCGGCCTGCTGGCCCGTTTCACGCCCATTGGTATCGCTGCGGTTGTGTTAATTGCCGGTACCGGCGGCGTTCTTGCGTTTGACTATGTCGATAACCTGAATGGCCTGATCGGCACCGCGTACGGCTCTATCCTCAGCGTCAAATGGATACTCGCGGCCTGTGCCCTCGGCTTCGCCGGGCTTGTCTAACGTCAGCGCCTATGGAACAACTTAGCGGTATTGCATAAGAGAGGATTTCT
>JABMOG010000204.1 GCA_013204265.1 Rhodospirillales bacterium | reverse complement strand
CCCGAAGGCGAACGGGCGGCGCAGATGCTGGCGGCGATCACCGGAAATATCGACAATCCGGGCGGGCGCTGCAAGGCGGTCGGCGCCAAATGGAAATACCCGAAAGGACCGGAAGAAGTTCCGAAGGCCAAGAAGCTGAAGATCGTTGACGGCTTCAAAGGACAGGCCAAGCTGCCGACCCACCACATCAATCACCAGATTTTCAACGTGATCAAGGATGGCTCGCTGGGCCGGCCCGATGTCTACATGTGGTACTGCTATGCGCCGGTCTATTCAAACGGCGACTGCAAGGCCAACGCAGAGGTACTGAAGGACGAAACACTGATTCCGTTCACCGTCTGCGTCAATCCGTTCTACGACGAATCGGCGGCGCTGGCCGACATCATTCTGCCCGACGCGACCTATCTGGAACGGTGGGATTGGGAAGACATGGTGTCTCCCAATCAGGTGCCCGAGTACTATATTCGCCAACCCCTGGTCAAACCGCTGGGCGAGGTTCGCAACTTTGGCGACGTTGTCTGTGATCTCGCCGAACGCATGGGGTTCCCGCTCGGTGTCAAAAACATGGAGGAATTCGTCAAGAAGTCCTGCGAGATGACGCCCGGCGTCAAGGAGGCCGGCGGGTTTGAATACATGAAGAAAAACGGCGTCTGGCATGACCCGAAGGCCAAACCCAAATATTACAGCTACGCCAAAGTGATCAAGGACGCCGATCTGGCCAAAGACGGTGTGATTCTGGACGAAGCGACCGGAGTCTACTGGAACTGGAAGAAAGCCAAGGTCAAGAGCCTGGAAGACGCCAAGGCCAAGGGCTACACCCACACCAAGAAGTCCTTCAAAGCCTATGTCGGCCAAAAAATCGGCGATAAGGTTTATAGTGGCTTCAAGCCCGACGCCGTTAACAAGACAGGCTATTTCGAACTGTATTCCGGCATTATGGAAGAAAAGGGTCTGGCCCCGATGCCGAGCTACACGGCCATCCCCGAGCATGCCGCCATGAAACCGGATGACATGATCCTGACCACCTTCAAGGTCAACGTGCAAACCCACTCGCGCACCCAGAACTGCAAGTGGCTGACCGAGATCTACCACGACAACCCGGCCTGGATTAACCCGGTCTCGGCTGAGGCCAGAAATATCAAGGACGGTGACACAATCAAGGTCGCGTCCACCATCGGCGAAATAGAGACCACGGCGCGGGTGACGCCCGCCGTCGCCCCTGGCGTGATCGCCATTTCCATGCATTGCGGGCATTGGGAATACGGCCGGTTTGCTTCCGGCAAGAAGGGGCCGTTCGCCAAGGACGACTTTGCCCACGATGAGACCATGTGGTGGAAGAGCCACGGCGAACATCCCAACTGGATCATTCCCAATGATCCCGATCCTATCAGCGGTCAGCAACGCTGGATGGATACCGTCGTCAGCGTCAGCAAGGCGGTCAGCGTGTGAGCGCGGCTCAGGCGCAAGCGGTCGTCCTTGAAACAGACAACAGGGCCACGGCAGCCATGGAGAGAAGCCATCTCTATGGCTTCCTGGCTGCCGTTTTCCGGACAGAGCCGACGGTGGAACTGCTTGCGGAAATCCGCAAAGCACCTTTCCAGGATGCGCTCAAGGCGGTTGGCTCCGATCTGGCCGATAGCTTGAGCGGAGCCTCCGAAAAGAAACTGCTGGAGGATTTGGCGGTGGAGTACGCACGCCTGTTCCTCGGTCCGGGCAACCACGTTGCCCCTTATGCCGCCATTTATTTAGCCGGCGACGGGGCGTCCCTTTGGGGCCCGGAGACGATCTGGGTGAAGCAATTCATCGAGGCCGCGGGCTTCGAATACAAGGCGGACTATTTTGATCTTCCCGACCATATCGCGGTCGAACTCGAATTCATGCAAGAGATCGCCGCTAACGAGGCCGCGGCCCTTGAACGTCAGGATCTGCAGCACGCCGAGACACTACAGCGGATCGAAGAGGAATTCGTGACAACACACATGGCCAAGTGGGTACCGAAGTTCTGTCGCCAGGTCCAGAATCGGGCCGAGCTTCCCTTCTACAGAGTCATGGCCTGCTTAACCGAGGATTTCATCGGCTCGGAAACAGCACTGTAAACCTTCACCCAAAGCGTTCACGCACAAAAAAAGGGCCGCCCCCGAAAGGACGGCCCTGATTCTTCGGGTAGTGGGTAAAAACGAGAGACTTAGAAGCCGCCGCCCATTCCGCCCATGCCGCCCATATCGTGACCACCGCCACCACCGTGGCCTCCGTCATCCTTTGACGGCGCGTCGGCCACCATCGCTTCGGTGGTGATTAACAGGCCCGCCACCGAGGCGGCGTCCTGCAGGGCTGTCCGCACGACCTTGGTCGGGTCGATGATGCCGGCTTTCAGCATGTTGACGTATTTGCCCGTCTGCGCGTTGAAACCGAAGGTGTTGTCCTTCTGCTCCAACAGCTTACCGGCGATCACGGCGCCGTCATGACCGGCGTTTTCGGCGATCTGACGAACCGGGGTCTGCAACGCACGGCGAACGATATCGACACCGACGCGCTGATCATCATTTTCGCCGACGACTTTGTCGAGCGACCGGGTGGCAAACAACAATGCCGAACCACCGCCCGCAACGACGCCTTCTTCGACCGCGGCACGGGTCGAGTTGAGCGCATCGTCGACACGATCGCGGCGTTCTTTAACCTCGATCTCGGTGGCGCCGCCGACGCGAATGACGGCAACTCCGCCGGCCAGCTTGGCGAGACGTTCCTGCAGTTTTTCCT
>JABMOG010000203.1 GCA_013204265.1 Rhodospirillales bacterium | reverse complement strand
TGATGGTGGTGCCGGTCGCCGCCGATTACACCCAGCCGCTCGAACTGCCGGGCATCCCCAACGAGGTGGTGCGTATCGGGTTTTTCCCCGGCTCGACGATCGGCAATTTTTCCTACGCCGAGGCGGTCGATTTTCTGCACACTGTGGCGACCGAAATAGGGACCGATAATGGCCTGCTGATAGGCGTCGACTTGAAAAAAGATCCGGCGATTTTACACGCCGCCTACAACGATGCGGCCGGGGTTACGGCGGAGTTCAACCTTAATATATTGCACCACATAAACCGCGAACTTGGCGCCGACTTCAACCTCGACGGGTTCACCCACGACGCGCGATGGCGTCCGAAAGAAGGCCGTATCGAGATGCATTTGGTGAGCACGCGCGAGCAGACAGTCCGTATCGATGGCCACGCGTTCGATTTCGAGGAAGGGGAATCGATCCACAGCGAAGATTCCCACAAATATACCATTGAGGAATTCCACGCCCTGGCCGCCGAAGCCGGGTGGCGGGCTTATCGCTACTGGACCGATGCCGAAAATTTGTTCTCGATCCACTATTTGCGGGTCGGCTAGTTTCCCTCCCCAATCCCTTTTCAGACCGTGCAATGTAAGGCGTATTGGCCTTGCCGAGACGCTACAAATGAGCGCTATGCGGGTTAGATATTAAAAAATATCGATATTTTTGAAAATATCGATATTTACACACAATAGCACCTCCGGCGGCATGGACATCCCCAGTCAACGGGTGTTAGCGTTTCAACCATTGGGAGTTGCTAAACAACACAAGTTTAAGTGTTGTAGCCAATTGGGAGATTACTAAACATTATGTACATGGGGCAGGAATGTGCGGTAACGGCCATCGTCGGCGTGCCGTGCCAAAAGGTCGCTGTTTATGTCCGATAGCGAGCTGAAATCCGTGACAACAGCGCCCACCCAAGCTTTATCGAGCGGCAAAGTTGTTATCGAGGCTAACGCCCTAACCAAGGCGTTCAGTGAAGAGGTCATCGCGCTTCAAGGCGCGTCGTTCCAGATCAAAGAGGGCGCCTTCATCTCGTTGGTTGGTCCCAGTGGTTGCGGCAAGTCGACGCTGCTGCGGCTGGCGGCCGGATTGATCGACCGCACCTCGGGAAGCATTAAGGTGCACGGAGAGGAAGTCGCCGAGCCGCGTACCGACATCGGCATGATGTTTCAAAAGCCGACCCTTTTGGAATGGCGCACGGCGGTTGAGAACGTGCTCCTGCCAACGGAAATAAAGGGTTCGGTGACCGAAGATGACCGGCGTAGGGCCATTGAGGCGCTCCATCTCGTCGGACTTTCAGAGTTCGAGTTTCATTTTCCGCGCCAGCTTTCCGGCGGCATGCAACAGCGCGTGGCGTTGGCTCGGCTGTTGCAGACAGGCGCCGATATACTGCTGCTCGACGAACCGTTCGGCGCGCTCGATGAATTCACGCGCGAGCGGCTTAACATCGAACTGATGCGTATCGTCGATAACACCCCGACGACCAGCTTGTTCGTCACCCACAATATTGCCGAGGCGATTTTTCTCGCCGATGAAGTCATGGTAATGACGCCACGGCCGGGACGGTTGGCGAGAATTGTCGAAGTGCCGTTCGAGCGGCCACGGTCGTTGGAACTGCAACTGACACCAGAGTTCAACGCAATCGAATCCGAAGTGCGCGAACTTCTCGGAAGTTACGTATGAGCATGGAAGCTGACACGGCTGAAGTCGAATACACGCCGGAGAGGGGCTTTAATCCCGTCCACCTGGTGTGGCATTTCGTCATTTTCGGGTTGCTAATAGGCCTATGGGAGACCGTGAACCGCGCGGGTTGGGTCGATCCGCTGCTGTTCCCCAGGCCAAGCGGAATCGTGGAAGGTATGTGGTCGATCTTTATCGCCAAGGCGGGAATATGGCCGCATTTAGGCTCGACCTTCGGCAAGGCGATGGGCGGCTTCTCAATCGGTACGTTAATCGGGATGGCGTTGGCCACCGCTGCTGCGTTAAGTGCAGGTTTCCGCGATTACCTCAAGCCCTACATTATCCTCGTCGAGGCAATGCCGCGCATTGCCGTCGGACCGATCTTTATTGCGGCGCTGGGGTTCGGTTGGTCGTCAGCGGTTGCGCTCGCTGCGCTGGTTTGTTTTTTTGCACCCTTTGTCAACACCATGACCGGCCTCATGCAGGTCGACGAAGAGACCGAGGAATTGTTCCGTTCGCTGGGCGCATCGAAGAGGCAAATATTTTTTAAACTGAGATTGCCAAACGCCATGCCACTAATCACGGCGGGGGTAAAGCTGGCGGTTGCCGGGGCTTTTGCCGGCGCGCTCGTGGCAGAGTTTATTTCTGCCACTAACGGCCTTGGGGTACTGATGCGCCGATATGTGCAGACATTAAATATGGAATTTTCGTTCGCAACCCTGTTGTCGATAACCCTCTTCGGTTTCGTGTTGTTCCGCACCATGGAGGCGATCAACTATCGCATTATTTATTGGCACAGCGAGAAATTGATGAACAAACGGAGCCGCCGCCTCGCCGGTAAATGGGAACCGACGATGGATGCGGTGATGGTTAGTCGACCGGCAGCGGTAGCCGCTGGAGGTGCCGAATGACGGCCGTCCTCAGCCCCGAGCAAGCGGCGCCGTCTCGGACCGCAAAGGCTCTCAAAGCATCCCTTAAGCATATTATTACCTTCGGGCTTATTATCGCTATCTGGGAAATCCTCGGTCAAACCGGTCAATTAAACAAGTTGATATCGCCCTGGCCAAGCCTGATCGGTGCTCAGCTATGGGATTTGTTTTTTGTCAGCGGTAAGATTTATTTCCACTTTTACACGACCCTGGCTGAGGCCATGATTGGGTTCTTTATCGGTGTATCAATTGGCATCAGTCTGGCGGTTGGCGCCGCGTTTAGCCCGCGTTTTCGGCGTTATATCGCGCCCTATGCGGTCGTCTTCAACGTGACCCCGGGCATTGCCGTGGCGCCCATGATCATCGCCTGGTTTGGTTTTGGCTGGAGTTCCAAAATCGCGCTGGCGGCATTGGTGTGTTTCTTTCCGCCTTTTGTGAACACGCTCACGGCGTTGTTGCGGACTGACGAGGACGCGACTGATC
>JABMOG010000202.1 GCA_013204265.1 Rhodospirillales bacterium | reverse complement strand
GTACTAGCGGCGGTCGCCGAACAGGCGGAGCAGCATGAGGAACAGGTTGATGAAGTCCAGATACAGCGTCAGCGCGCCCATGATCGCTTTTTTCGAAGCGGTCTCCGAGCCATCGACTGCGGAATACATGTTTTTGATTTTCTGCGTGTCATAGGCGGTCAGGCCGACGAAAATCAACACCCCGATCACGGAGATGACAAACTGCATGGCCGAGCTTTGCAGGAACATGTTGACGATGCTGGCGATAATAATGCCGATCAGTCCCATGAACAGGAACGAACCGAGCCCGGTCAGATCTTTTTTGGTGGTATAGCCGTACAGGCTCATGGCGGCGAAGGTGCCCGACGTAATGAAGAACACCCGCGCGATAGAGGCACCGGTGAAGGACAGGAAAATGTGCGACAGCGACAATCCCATGACTGCGGAAAAGCCCCAGAACACGGCCTGCGCCGTTGACGCCTGCATTTTGTTGATGCCGAAGCTAAGCGCCAGGATGAAGCCCAGGGGCGACAGCATGGCGATCCAGGCCAGCATGGTCGGCTGGGCGATGCCGTTGGGGCCGACCACATACAGCATGTTCATAATCGCCGGCGTATTGGCCGAGGCGTAGGCGATGATGCCGGTCAGGGCCAGGCCCGAAGCCATGTAGTTGTAGATACGGAGCATATACTCCCTGAGGCCGACGTCGATTCCCGCCGCGTGGGCCTGAGCACCACTCATCTGGGCGGTGCGAAGGGAAAATTTCTGGTCAGGTCCGAAAGCCATGTTGGTCTCCTAATTGGTTAGGGGCGAATGCAAAGCCCGCTTGTGGCTATATATGGCATAAAACCCCCTTCGATCAATAGGACTATCCACCAGAAATACGGCGAAAATTTGTCTCTCAGGAATAACCCGGTGATTGTCCGGTAATTTACGCCGTTGATGGCAGGTTGCGGGCAGGGTAAACAGGTGTCAGACAAGGGATATCCAGACTATGGCGCCGTTTAAATATGCCCATTCAGATGCCGCCGACTGGGCGGGGATCGCCCGCGGCCTGGTTGAGGGGCTGCTGAGCGGCGAGGACCTCACCCATGACGACGGTGAAGCTCTTTTAGGGTTTTTGTACGTCACCGACGTTATCTCCGAAGATGTTGGTTCAATCCTCACCTATCTTCGCCAGACCACCGGCATCGACGACTGGGTCGGCACCGTGGGCATCGGTATTTGCGCAACGGGTGTGGAATTTTTCGACCGCCCGGCGGCGGCGGCCATGGTGGCGCGGTTGCCGGAAGACGGATTTTGCGTGTTTCCCGCCATTCTCGATGACATCGAGGAATTGACCGACGCGGCCAGCACCTGGGTCGAGACCACTTCGCCCCCATTTGCCATTGTTCACGGCGATCCCAACAACAAACTGTCTGCGAATATTATAGAAGGCTTAGGCGTCGCGACGTTCGGGTTTCTGGTCGGCGGCATGACGGCGTCGCGGACCGGGCATCCGCAAATCGCCGGCGACATTACCGGCGGCGGCGTGTCGGGCGTTTTTTTTGCGCCCGGCGTCGAGGTCGCCACCGGCCTGACCCAGGGTTGCCTGCCGGTCGGACCCAGCCATGTGGTGTCGGACTGTCTCGACAACGTCCTTATTGGCCTAGATGGCAAGCCGGCGCTCGACGTGTTCAAAGAAGACGTTGGCGAGTTGCTGTCGCGCGACCTCAAGCGTGCGGCGGGCTACATTCACGCAGCCTTCCCCATCGCGGGTTCCGACACCGGAGATTACGTGGTTCGCAACCTGGTCGGCATCGACCCCGATCGCGGCTGGCTGGCGGTTGGCGATAATATCGAGGCCGGCGACCGGGTGTTGTTTGTGCGCCGCGATCCTAAAAGCGCCGAGGAAGACCTCGTCACGATGCTGAAAAATCTGAAAAATCGTCTGCCGGGGCCACCTCGGGGCGCAATTTATTTTTCCTGTATCGCGCGTGGCCCCAACATGTTCGGCGAAGAAGGCAAAGAAATTTCTATCATCCACGACGTCCTGGGCGATGTCCCGCTGGTTGGATTTTTCGGCAACGGCGAAATTTCCAACAATCTGGTCTACGGCTACACGGGCGTTCTGACGCTTTTTCTCTAAAAAGGATATTTTGAAAAAAATGAAGATGAACCCCCTGGGTCGCACCGGCATTCAGGTCAGTCGCATTTGTCTCGGCACCATGACCTTCGGCCAGCAGAACACTGAGGAAGAAGGCCATCGCCAAATGGACATGGCCGTCGATCATGGCGTCAACTTCTTCGACACGGCGGAGGCTTATTCTTTTCCTGGCCGCCCCGAAACTCAGGGTCGCTCCGAAGAAATCATCGGCAGTTGGATGCAGGCCCGTGGCAACCGCGACAAAGTGGTGATTGCGACAAAAATCACCGGACCTAGTAACGAGCGTTCGCACATCCGGGGTGGCAAGCTCAATTTCTCCCGCGAACAGGTAACGGACGCCGTGGACCTCAGTTTGAAACGCCTGAAAACGGATGTCATCGACCTCTACCAGACCCATTGGCCGGAGCGTAAAGCCAACTATTTCGGACGCCTCGACTACGCCCATACGGACAGCGATGACGGGACTCCGATGGAGGAACAACTGAGCGCTTTGGGCGAACAGGTCAAAGCGGGCAAGATCCGCGCCATCGGGGTGTCGAATGAAACCGCCTGGGGGTTGATGAAATTTCAGGAAATTGCCGAGCGAACAGGCCTGCCCCGTATCGCCAGCATCCAGAACCCGTTCAACCTGATCTGCCGCCAGTTCGAGATCGGCCTGTCGGAAGTCGCCATCCGCGAAGACGCCGGGCTTCTGGCGTATTCGCCGTTAGGCTTCGGCGCGCTGACGGGAAAATATCTGAACGGCCAACTGCCGGATGCCAGCCGCCATAAGCTGTTTCCCCAGTTCATGCGCTATTTTAAACCGAACGGCGTCCGGGCGACCGAGGCTTACGTAGCGCTTGCCGGCAAACATGGACTGGACCCGGCGCAGATGGCGCTGGCGTTCGTCCATTCCAGGCCCTTTCTGACCTCGACTATCATCGGGGCGACGACGCCGGAACAACTACAATCCAACCTGGATACCGAAGACATGGCGCTGCCGGACGACGTCCTCGCCGGGATCGACGCCATCCACGCTGAGGACACCAACCCTGCGCCGTAAGAGGTTCGCACTATGCGCCTGTTCGTCGGTCTGCCTCTGTCCACCGATGTACGCGCCGCGCTTGGGGCGCTGAATGGCGGCATAGTGGGTGCGCGCTGGATCGGGGATGAGAGCCTGCACCTGTCGCTGCGCTTCATCGGCGAGGTTTCCAATGGGGATGAACGCGATATCGACCTGGCCCTGCAATCTGTGCGGGGACACCCGTTTGATGTGACGCTGGCGGGCGTGGGAGCCTTTGATCGCCGGGGCCGGGTCCATTCGGTGTGGGCCGGGGTGGATAAACCAGATGCCCTAAAGGCCCTTCACGCGCGCATCGAATCGGCGCTTGTGCGTGCGGGGTGGGAGCCGGAACACCGCAAATTCAAACCCCATGTGGCACTGGCGCGGATAAAAAATGGCGCCGCCACGGATGTCGCCCGTTATTTGGAAACCCATGCCGGGTTCAAGGCCCCGGCGTTCACCGTCGCTCATTTCACGCTGTTCGAAAGTCATCTTGGCAACGGCGGGGCGCACTATACGGTGCTTCAGGACTATCCCCTATCTCTCTGATCCCCTTACTCTACCCTTGATATCTGTTTCTCTGTGATCTCTGTGGTGAATACGTCTGTTCAGTTTCTCCGGGCGGCTATGACAAGTGGATCATCCACCTCTACTTCGGCGCACACGCGAACGGCCAGATAATTCTGGCCCCTTCGGGGACCACCTTGCCGTCGGTCGTCATATACGCAATGGGCACGTCTTTTTTCTCGTCGTCCAGGCCCAGGGCCGCATGGCTGTCGGTGATCGGCGGCGCCATGTATAACGCCACCGGGTCGAGGTGCTTCACGTCCTTGGGATAGACCGAATTTTCCTTCGACGAATATTCCGCGGACGGGCTGGTATAGAGTGAAAAATGCAAATGCGGATAGCCGCTCGGGAAATGGCCGCCGGCGGTGCCCGTATCGCCCGATGGGCCGAGGAATTGCCCCATCTTGACCCGCTGGCCGATTTCCAGGTCGGGCAGAGTGTTGAAATGCTTGTACTTGGAATACAGGGTGACGGCCAAGCCGGTGTCTTCGGGGGTGTGGCGCAGATAAATCTGGTTTCCGACCAGCCGCCCGCCGACGTATTTGTGAATCACCTCGCCATCGGCGATAGCGATTACCGGGGTGCCGATGGGGGCGGAAATATCGGAGCCACTGTGATACCCGGCGAAGGCGTCGCTGACCCGGGGGCTACCGTCGAAACGGGTCGGGCTGGAAAAATGAGATTCAATCGGCAGGCACTCGGCGCCTTCGGGATAAACCGGACGCAACCCGATCTCTATCAGCCCGCCTTTTTTAAGGACATCGACCGGGGCATAACGGCTTAAGGGATCGCCTCCGGAGGAATCGGTTTGCGATGAGTCCTGCCCCTTACCTTTCATACCGCCCATCATGCCGCTTTTTTTCTCGAAGCTGCCCTTGCCACCACCACCCCGATGGTTTCTGGCGTCGGCGATCTCGGGCACGGCCAGTGCGAAGGTGGCTAAAAATAATACAAAAAGATAAAAGCGTTTCATGGCGAACTCCGCGAATTTCGGGGACAGCTAGTATATATATATATTCTCCTTGATTTTTTCAATTATATGTTCTATATTTGTTCTAATTCACCCTCATCGCTCTTTGACATCGTGAATAGGGAGACCATCAACGTTTTTTTTGGCGCGCCGGTCGGTGGTTGCCGGTTTTCCCGGCTTGTCCCGAGCCCGCCTGTAACCGCCTGAGACGGAAACCCATTGGTTTAGATTGCGGTTTCGGAAGAATGATGACAAATGACGACATTTTTGAGCCTGGCGAGAAGCGTAATTGTTTTGTTTCAATTAGTTAAGCCGAAATCAGCCGGAAAAAATGACGACTTAATGACGACATTCGGACGACACAATGACGACTTTCGGACGACATCCGGACGACTTTCCGACGACTTCTCGACGACGTTCCAACGGCCTCCGGACGCACTTTTGACGGTCCCCATTGTCCGTGCGCGGAAATACCAACAAATGCTGACGAATGCAGACAATTGCGTAGAATCCCTATGGGATATTACAAAATACGATGAAAAACCGTCAGCAGCCGTACTTCGCCAGGGTACGCTCCACCGAGCCGACATAGCCGCCGCCGAACAGGCGGACATGGACCAGCAGCGGATACAGGTTGTAGAGGTCTCGGCGTTCTTCGAAAAAACCGGGCCGAATTGGGCGGTGCTCATTGTAACGGCGGAAAAAGGCATCGCCGAAGGTATCGAACAGGGTTGAAAAGGCGAGCTCGATTTCGGCATCGGCGTAATAGAGGGCGGGATCGATGAAGCCGGAAATCCGCCCCCGGTGGCTGAGCACGTTGCCGCCCCACAGGTCGCCGTGAATCAACGCAGGCGCCGCAGTGTTGTCGAGCCAGGTATCGAGTTTTGCCGCCAACACCTCGACCCGCGCCATTACAGCCGGTGGCAGACGCCCGGCATCCAGCGCTTGGCGGGCCATGTACAGCAATCGCTGATCGCGGAAAAAATCGGTCCAGTGTTGGGTTTCCGGGTTGGGCTGATGCAGCCCACCGATGACCGTCGCGCGCTCAAAGCCGAAATTTTTTGCCGTGACGCCGTGCAGCCCGGCCAGCAGGTCGGCGGCGTTGTTCTGAGCGTCGGCATCGAGGCCGCCCAGGGTTTCGATCCGGCTCATCAGCAACAGAGTATCGTCGGCGTACAGAACGTCCGGCACCGGCAGGCCACCGGGATCGCGCAGATATTGCAGCATAAACCCTTCGAGGTCGAGGTTTGCACCGGCATCGCCAACTTTGGCAACAAGTGTGCGGCCGTCGGCAAGCGTCACTGCGCGAACATCGGCGACGCAGCCGCCGCCCAAGGGTGTAAACCGCATCGGTGGAGAGCCGGCGGTGCGGGCGATAATGGTTTTGATGTCCTGGCTCATTATTTTGTTTGGGACCGAATCCTCCAAGGGCCCGTGCCCACCCGGAATTTTACAGGTGTTTGGCGCGAATATCGGCCAGCAATCCGGCGGACGCCGCTTCGATCAAATCAAGGACGACATCGAAGCCGTCATCGCCGTCGAAATAGGGATCTGGAACGTCGCCATGGCCGATGTGCGGAGCGAATTCCATGAACATGTGCAGCCGGTGTTTTTCCCCCGCCGGGCAAATCCCACTGAGGTCACGATGATTTTCCGAATCCATGGCGATCACATAATCGAAGTCGTAAAAATCCTGGGGCTTGGCCTGGCGGGCGCGTTGGCCGGAAAGATCAATGCCACGTTTGAGGGCGGCGACCTGGGAGCGACGGTCGGGAGGATTGCCGACATGCCAACTGCCGACGCCTGCGGAATCGGCGCTGATTTTGTCGGCCAAGCCCTCGCGTTCGACAAGCGCCATGAACACGCCTTCGGCGGTGGGCGAACGGCAGATGTTACCGAGGCAGACAAAGAGAATTTTTATCAAAGGCAGGTTCCCGTCAGCGACATTGCAGACTGCAGGCGATTATCGGGGTCTAGCGCTTGGCGGGCAAGCCGCCAGGGTGGTTTGAAAATTGAAAAGTGATGTCATGACCTAAATTCTTGGGAATTGGTAAAAAATTGTGAGACCCTTGATTGAGCAACTTTGATTTGTGAAGGTAGGACGGTGATGGAACAGTTACGGAAAATCGCTTCGGAGGAAAAACCGGGGGCAACCCGGGACGAAACGCTGGATATGTTCCGGCGCATTCGCGCGTCCTCGCTGGAACTGACGGCGCCGTTAACGGCGGAAGACCAATGCATCCAGTCGATGGCGGACACCAGTCCAACCAAATGGCATCTCGCACACACGTCGTGGGCGTTCGAAACTTTTGTTCTCAAGCCGTTTAATCCTGGTTACGAGGAATTCCACCCGAAATACAATTTTCTGTTTAATTCCTATTACGAATCGGTTGGCCCCCGGCATCAAAGGCCAAAGCGCGGTTTGTTGTCGCGACCGCCACTGGAAGACGTGCATGCCTACCGCCAGCACGTGGAAAACGCTACGGAAGCCTTATTCAGTGGGATTGATGAGGCGGCCTGGGGCGAAATCCGGCCCTTTATGGAGTTGGCCAATAACCACGAACAGCAGCACCAGGAACTGATGCTGACGGACATCAAGCATGTGTTTTCCTGCAATCCGCTCCACCCGCCTTACAAGCCGCAAAAACCCGCTGCGGTCGGTGTCGGCCCGGATGCGGGGGGGAGCGCTCAGGCATCGTGGATCGAATTTCCCGAAGGGCTGGTGGAAATCGGCCATGATTTCGACGCCTCGCCGGGTTTCGCCTATGACAACGAAGGACCCCGCCACAAGGTCTGGCTGAATGGGTTCCGTATCGCATCGCGGCCGGTAAGCAACGCTGAATACCTGAAGTTCATCATTGAGGGTGGCTACCGGCGTCCGGAATTCTGGCTGTCGGACGGGTGGGCGGCGTGTCAGTCGAACGGCTGGCACGCTCCATTGTACTGGCAACAGGGCGGAGACCACCAAGAGGATGCCGCCAGCTGGCGGGTGATGACGCTTCGCGGGTTGCGCAGGTTGGATCTGGGCGCGCCGGTTTGTCACGTCAGTCTTTTCGAAGCCGACGCCTTTGCAAAATGGGCGGGCAGGCGGTTGCCGTTGGAAGTGGAATGGGAACGCATGGCCTCTGTATGCCCGGTCACCGGGAATTTTGCCGATAGTGGTAATTTCCATCCGCATCGGGCAGACGAAGGAACGGAACCGGCGGGCTATGCCACCCAGGTTTTCGGCGACGTTTGGGAATGGACCAGCAGCGCCTATGCACCCTATCCGGGGTACCGCGCGGCGGCGGGCGCCATGGGCGAATACAACGGCAAATTTATGAGTGGCCAGATGGTGCTGCGGGGCGGTTCAGCAGTCACGCCTGAAGGCCACGTTCGGCCAACCTACCGCAATTTTTTCTATCCGCCGGACCGCTGGCAATTCAGCGGCATCCGCTTGGCCGAGGATATCTGAGACATGAACAAGGATATTTGAGACATGGATACGCGCGCTCCCCTCTCTGCCGTGGCGAAGGAACACTTGGCTTTTTGCCAGGATGTTCTGCACGGCTTGGCGCAGCCGCAAAAGGAACTGGCGTGCAAATATTTTTATGATGAACGGGGCTCGAAACTATTCGACGAAATTTGCCAATTGGACGAATATTACCCGACGCGGACGGAAACGGCGTTGTTGGAGGCTTGTGGTGCAGAAATCGCCGATCTGATCGGCCCCGGTGTCTGCCTGATCGAATACGGATGCGGGTCGCTGGCGAAAATCCGGCTTTTGATTGACGCCCTGGATTCCCCGGCCCTGTTCGTGCCGATCGATATTTCCGGTGATCACTTGTTGGACTCGGCCCGGGCCCTGGCGGAGGACTACCCAGAATTGGATATCCAGCCGTTGATTGCCGACTTCACCCAGGCCTTGGCCTTGCCGGAAAAGGTGGGTCAAAAAGCCAAACGGGTCGGTTTTTTCCCGGGCTCGACAATTGGTAATTTCGATCATCAGGCGGCGATAAAGTTTCTTCGTACCGTTTGCGAAACGGTTGGTGAAGGCGGCGGGCTTCTGATCGGCGTCGACCTGAAAAAAGACTTGAAAACCCTTATTCGGGCGTATGATGACACCGCCGGGGTGACGTCCGCTTTTAACCTCAATGTGATCGAGCGGATCAACCGGGACCTGGACGGTAATTTTGACCTTTCCGCTTTCTGCCACCAGGCGATATATAACCCTGAGGAAAGCCGGATCGAGTTGCATCTGGTCAGCCTCATGGCACAGACGGTGCATATCCAGGGGGTGGATTTCAGGTTTGCCAAAGGCGAAACCATTCATACCGAGAATTCCTACAAATACCACACCGAGGAATTCGCGGCCCTGGCGGCCAAGGCGGGATTTACCACCGTCAAAACCTGGGTCGATGACAACGAATTGTTTTCGCTGCATTACTTAACTGTATGCACTTAGAGTAAATCCCGAGCGGATGGAATCCTCCGCGACGACGAATTTGCGTCTAAAACAAAGGGTAGAGAATGTTCGGTGAACG
>JABMOG010000201.1 GCA_013204265.1 Rhodospirillales bacterium | reverse complement strand
GTGCTGACCTGGGAATGGATGATTGACCGCCCCCCGCCCCAATCGGATTTGTTTGAAAAAGGCAAAGACGACCGCGCTATCGCGTTGTATGTTTCGTTTCCCTATGACGCGGACGCAGCCAGCTTGGCCGAAAAATTGTTCCGGCCCTTCGTTGAAATTTTTCGGGGGAAGGACACGCCGGGCCGGGTGATTTCCTACATCTGGGGCGGCACAGGGCGGCGCGGAGATTTACAGGAAAGCCCTTACTTAGGTGCGGCAGGGGCGCTCAAAATCGTGCGTAATGGCAATGACCGTGTCGGGGCCTGGGTGATGGAGCGGATCGATGTGGTGGACGACTACCGCAAAATATTTGGCAGCGTTCCGACTTTTGTTTCTCATGTCCTGATTAGCTCCGACAGCGATGATCTCGGCGTCTCAGGGGCCGCGTCGGTCAGGCGGATTTCCTTTGAGGCGGCCTCGGCGCGAAAACTCTAACGGCCAAATATTTTACCAAGAGGATAAGAGTAGTTGACCAGCAATGTTTCCGTGCCCGGGTTGCTGTCGCCAAGGGAGGCATTGGAGGAATGGGAAAGGGCGAGGCCTAGGCGGGAGCGGTCGTCGAAGCGATAGGCAAAATCTATTTGCGAGCGGAATTCCAGGGCGTACCCCAAATCCAGATTATCGGTCTTGCCGCGCCACCACGTCGGCGCGAAGCTGGGGGTAATGACGAACCGGTTGCCGAAATACACATCGATCAAAACTCCGGCGCCCAAGAAAGTCATGCCGTTGGACGCTCCGGCGGCAGTCAGGAATGGCTTGAATATCCCGAGTTTGTAATCGGAACGGTAATCGAGCCGGAATTCGGCCCCGTCGTCCTTTTGGCGGTTGAAGTCAAAGGCACCGACGCCAAACGTCAGAAAGCTCGGGTCGTCGGCCCGGGCTGGGCCGGCGGAGAAACTCAAGCCCGACAGCGTCAGTAAAACCGCTAATGCAATGCGATGGAACACGAAGTCTCCGCCCCCTCAAAAAATCCCTATATTTTTGCATTCTAGGGATATTGCGTTCAGATTCAAGAAATTATGCCCTGGTAACCGACGGGATGGTTGAATAGCGACTATCCGGCCAGGTGCAGTTTCATATCTTGCGTCGCCTTGACCAGGGCGGTACGGATGCCCGGTTCCATGGCCGAATGGCCAGCGTTGGGCACGATCACGTAATCGGCCCCGGGCCAAGCGGCGGCCAGTTTGTCGGCGGTAACGATGGGGCAGATCATGTCATAACGGCCCTGGACGATAACCGCTGGGTGGTCTCGGACGGCGGCAATGTTGTCGAGCAGATACCCGTCTTCGAGAAACATGCCGTTCTCGAAATAATGGGCTTCGATGCGGGCCAGCGATAGAGCTTGAGCGCTGGCGCTGCCGCTGGCTGGGCTGGCGTCGCCGAAATCCACCAGAAGCACCGAACACGATCCTTCGTAGCGGTTCCATGCCTCGGCGGCGGGCAGGTGCACGGAAGGATCCAAGTCGGTCAGGCGCCGGTAATAGGCGGCTGTGATGTCGCCGCGCTCGGATTCGGGTAGGAAGCCGGAGAATTCGTTCCAGGCTTCGGGGAAAACATTGCGAATGCCGTGCGTAAACCAGTCGAGCTCCCTGGTGTCGCCGAGAAAAACGCCGCGCAGGATAAACCCGGTGCATCGCTCTGGGTGATTGATCCCGTAAGCCAGGGCCAGGGTCGAACCCCACGACCCGCCAAACATCATCCAGCGTTCGATTGTGAGATGCCGGCGCAGGGCTTCGATGTCATTGATTAGATGTTCGGTAGTGTTGTCGGTCAGGTTCGAGACGGGAAGGGAGCGCCCCGCGCCGCGCTGGTCGAAAATTACAATGCGGTAAAACTGGGGGTCAAAAAACCGGCGATGCGCCGGATTTGCGCCAGCGCCGGGACCGCCGTGCAGAAAAACCACAGGCGCACCGTCAGGATTGCCCGATTGTTCCCAATACATTTCGTGGCCGCCGTCGAGCGACAACATGCCGTTAGCAAAGGGCTCTAACTTGGGGAACAGGCCCTGCCGTTCGACGTGTGTGTCCATGATGGGCGATCCCGCGGTTGAAAAGTTACAAGGTGCCTTCGATCACGTAGCTCAGCAACTGTACCACTTGTTCGGGCGTTTGCGCGACTGCCAGAGCGGCGCCGTCGACTTCTTTTAAAGGATGCGTCAGGTTCGGGTCGTGCAGGGTGATCAGGGGCTTGCCCAGAGCGGCCGCAAAACCGGCGTCGAAGGCGGCGTTCCATTGCTTGTACTTGTCACCGAAACGAACCACGACCAAGTCGGATTTTTCGATCATGGTGCGGGTGCGGATGGCGTTGACCTGTGCGCCCTTGTGGTCCTTCCAGTAATCATTGTCCTCGGCCCCCAATATATGAACGCCGCAATCGTCGCTGGAAGCATGATCGGTGACGGGGCCTAAGAATTTTACCGCCAAGCCCGCGCTGGCGACGCCGTCGGCAATTTTGTCGCGCCAGTCGGAATGAATTTCGCCAGACAGATAAACTGTCCAAGTCTCGCCAGTCATTTCGGTTGTCCCTTTAAATCCTGCACTTGGGCGTTCCGCTTATAAAAACCAAGCGTTTATCCAAGGTCAAGCAGGACCGGGCGGAGCCCAATTGAAAATACAGTCGCCAGCCCGAGAATTGTGGGAAGGACGGAGCCGCATTAAGCGGCTGCGGTTTTCCTGTCCTTGACGTTTTTGACGTAGGCCCTCTCGCAGTGATGCGCGCAATAGGGCTTGTCGGCTAGCGTCGGGTCGCCGCAAAAACGGAAATCCTCTTTGCCCGGTTCGCCATCGGGCCAGCTGCACATGCCGGGGCGAAGGGCATCAAGGCTAATGACTTTGGCGGGCTTGGGCTTCTGGCGGATGGGTGAGCCCCGTTTCGGCAGACCCAACCGGTGGACCTTGCCGACGACGGCGTTTTTGGTTATGCCGAGCTTCACACCGATAACGCTGGTGGTCAGGCCTTCGTTCCAAAGGGCGATGAGGATGCTGATGCGGGTAGGTGTCCATTCTTCTGACATGATTTATTTTTTCGGCGCTTAACGACGGACAACCCCAGAATTTGCCAACGCTTTGCGGTCGAAACCTCCTTGTTGTGTGGTCAAAATTAGAAATCACAATATCTATGGACAAATACTATATTTATGAAAATGGGGCAATAGTCGCACCATATATGGTGTGGATAAGTCATCAGTTTTTCGGATTTGGCATTTCAGAGCTGTTTTTCTCGCACCTGCGAGATTGGTGTGTCGCCGAGGGGGTAGATACCCCTATAATTCGGGCTTAGAACGATGTGTTCCAGAGAGGCTTGATGACGAAAAAATCCGCCGATACAACACTGAAAGACTGGCGCACCCGTGCGGACGCGGAATTAAAAAATCGCTCCGTTGATGATCTTGTCTGGCAAACCCCGGAAGGCATTCCGGTCAAGGCGCTGTATACCGCCGCAGATCTGGAAGGTATCGAGGCGGTGGATACGTTGCCCGGGTTTGCGCCGTTTTTGCGTGGGCCGCGGGCCACTATGTATCCCGGTCGCCCTTGGACCATCCGCCAGTACGCCGGGTTTTCAACGGCCGAGGATTCCAACAAGTTTTTCCGCGACAATCTGGCCGCCGGGCAAAAGGGGCTGTCGGTGGCGTTCGATCTTGCCACCCACCGGGGCTTTGATTCCGATCACCCCCGCGTCGTCGGCGATGTCGGCAAGGCGGGCGTCGCTATTGATTCCGTCGAGGACATGAAAATTCTCTTCGACGGCATCCCGCTCGATGAGATGAGCGTGTCGATGACCATGAACGGCGCTGTGCTGCCCGTGTTGGCGGGCTTTATCGTCGCCGGCGAGGAACAGGGCGTAGACTTAAAAAAATTATCCGGCAC
>JABMOG010000200.1 GCA_013204265.1 Rhodospirillales bacterium | reverse complement strand
CTTCCAGGCCGTAGGGAACGGTGGCGATGGCGAGCGCCGTTTGAGCCTCGGCACCCATGGCGAAGATATCGCTCAGGGCGTGGTTGGCGGCAACCTGTCCGAACACATACGCGTCATCGATAAAGGCCCGGAAGTAGTCGACCGTGTGAACCATTACCTTGCCGTCGGGAACTTGCACGACGGCGGCGTCGTCGGGGGCGTGCAGACCGACCAGAACATCTGCGTTGGCGACCGGTTGCAAGTCGGCCAGAGCGCGGGTCAGGACTGTCGCTCCGACCTTGGCGCCGCAGCCGCCGCAGCGCATGGCAATCGCTGATAAATCGCTGAGGGTGGCTGGATCAGCGAGGCCCGGATCGAGCGATATCGCCTCTTCAGTCGCCATCTCGGGCAATACGTTGAATTTGTTCATGAAGCGCCGGTCGATCCAGTCTTTCCACTTCCAGGCCCACCGGCCTTGCGCAGACATCCCCCACTTGGCGGCCACGGCGTTTTTGTCGCCGGTACTGATCAGCACCAGAAAGGAGCGCTGCGGCGCAAACGGTCGGGCCGGCTTGCCGACCAGGACACGGCGCAGATTCTCCGTCAGCGGCGGCCCCTGGCGAACCGCAAAGACGCCAGCTTTCGGGCGCGGATGATTGACCACCGAGGCAATGTCCCCGACCGCGAAGACATCGTCGTGGGCGGTTGTTTGCAGGGTGTCGCGAACCTGTATGAAGCCGTCCTCATCAACTGCAAGGCCGGAGTCCCGAAGCCACGACGGCGCACCGGCGGAGGTGACCCAGAGAATTTCATCCAGGTCGATGGTAACGCCCTGCGCAGTGGTGATCGCGCCGGACGTAACTTTTTCCACTTTGACGCCGGTGTGGATGTGCACACCGCGCGCCGTCAGAATCTTTGCGAAGCGCCGCCGCACCCCTTCACCAAAACTTGGCAGGATGGTGTCGGACTTGGAAAACAGGTGGAATTCCAAGTCACCTTTGCCATGCCCACGCTCGGCCAGCAGATTACCGAGCCGATACTGCACGGCCAACAACAGCTCCGTGCCGCCTGCTCCGGCGCCGACCACGGCGATGCGGTGCGGGCCAGGATTGTCCAGCACGCGGGTGACCAAATGTTGCCAGCGGTCAACAAAATTGTTGATCGGTTTGACCGGGGTTGTGAATTCTTCGGCTCCCGAAATGCCGTTGAAGCTCGGGGTCGATCCGATATTGATCGACAGAACGTCATAAGGAACCGCCGGGCGGCCTTTGCAGACGACATGTTTCGCCGCCAGGTCGATCAAAATCGCCTCGTCATGGTAGAGGCGCGCGCCGGCGAACTGACATAACGGGCGCAGGTCGATATGCGCCTCGTCATATCCGTAGTGGTCGGCCAAATACCCCGGCAGCATACCCGAATAAGGAGTATGCACATCGCGGGCGATGACCGTCAGGCGAACGCCGGCTACCGGGTTCATGGCGAATTTCTTGAGCGCAATGACATGGCTGTGCCCACCCCCGATGAGGACGAGGTCTTTGACGATAGTATCTGGGTTGGATTTCATATCGATTTACATATTGTGAGTGCTGGCGAAACGACAAAAAAAAACATCGCCCGGTCGAGGTTAATGCCTATGCCCGCACTATCGACGATGACCCCCGTTTTGGCAATTCCCCTTGATCATTAGTCAAAATCTGATGCGGATTTACGCCGATCCTGACTTGAAATAATCGCCAAACGGGCGTAAACGATGCCACCCCGGCGCGGGGATGTGCCTTGCGGTTTGTGCCGGTCAATAAGGAGTTAGGTTATGGGTTATAAAGTCGCCGTCGTCGGCGCCACAGGAAACGTCGGTCGCGAGGTTCTCACGACCATGTTTGAGCGTGAGTTCCCCGCCGATGAAGTCATCGCGCTGGCGTCGTCGCGCTCCACCGGCAAGGAAGTCAGCTATGGCGACGATAAGATTCTTAAAGTTCAGGATCTGGCGACCTTCGATTTCGATGGTGTCGACATCGTGTTGTCGTCGCCGGGCGCCAGGGTGTCGGCGCAATACAGCCCGATTGCGGCCAAGGCCGGCGCTGTCGTTATCGACAACACGTCGCAATTCCGCATGGACCCCGACGTGCCCCTGGTGGTGCCCGAGGTCAACCCGCAAGCCATCGCCGGGTACACCAAACGCGGCATCATCGCCAATCCCAATTGTTCGACCATTCAGCTGGTGGTGGCGTTGAAGCCCCTGCATGACCTGGTGCCGATCAAGCGCGTCGTGGTGTCGACCTACCAATCCACGTCGGGTGGCGGCAAGGCGCCTATGGACGAGCTGTTCAACCAGACCAAGGGCATCTTCGTGAACCAACCGATCGAAAGTAACAGGCAGCAGTTCACAAAACAGATCGCGTTTAACGTCATTCCCCACATCGATACCTTCATGGACGACGGCTCCACCAAGGAAGAATGGAAGATGATGGTGGAAACCAAAAAAATTCTCGACCCCGCCATCAAGCTGACGGCGACCTGCGTGCGCGTGCCAGTGTTTGTCGGCCATGCCGAGGCGATCAATATTGAATTCGATGGGGACATCACCGAAGCCCAGATTCGCAAGGCCCTTAAATCAGCGCCGGGCGTCATCGTCGTCGACCACCGCGACGATGGGGGCTACGTGACGCCCGCCGAGTGCGCCGGCGAAGACGCGGTCTATGTCAGCCGCATCCGCATGGACTCGACCTTGGACAACGCCTGCAATTTGTGGGTGGTGTCCGACAACCTGCGCAAGGGAGCGGCGTTGAACACCGTGCAGATCGCCGAGGAACTGATCAGGTCGTACATCGAAAAAGCGGCCTGATTTCCAGCTCCGGGCAGGAGTTTACGCGACGCCCGCCTCGGTGTCTTTCCCGCTGGGGTTCAGGAATTCGTTAATTTCGCCCTGATCCATTTCTTTGTTGGGGTCGGTGGCCTTGGCGGCATCAACGGGGGCCTTCTTTTTATTCTTGGTATCGCGGCGCTCGAAATCGACAAACGTCCGTTTACGCCGCCGGTCGGGGCCGAAATACTCGCTCGTGCGCACAAAGCGCCGGGGGTGTTCGATCACCGCGTTTAGGCGGCTGAACAGGGTTCGCGCCGAGACAGGCTTCATAACAAATTCGTTCACCCCGGCGTCGCGGGCGGCGATGATCCGGGGCCGTTCGGAATGCGCCGTGATCATGATGATCGGCATGAAGCGGTCGGGGCTGGTGTCGTCGTTGCGGATTTTACCGACCAGTTCGATGCCGCCCATGGGCTCCATTTCCCAGTCGACGATCAACAGGTCGGGGGGGTTATCGCGAATGGCAAACCAAGCGGCTTCGCCGTTCGACGCATCGGTAATGTTCGTGCAGCCAAGCACGCCCAAAATGTGGCGCAACAGGGAACGGATAAAGTCCTGATCGTCAACAATCAGGACACGAACATTTCGCAGGTATGTATCCCACATCTTAGTCGGCTTTCATCCTCCCAGGTTTTCCTTATTGATCGTAGTCGGGAAACCTTATCGGGGGTCTTATTTGCAAGGGCGCTAGTTGGCAATACCAACGCCCCATGGTTTTTATGCAAAACTGTATACAAGATTATAGGGGAACGATCCCCTCCAGTGCGAGGGGTTTTTTAAAAATAACAAGGCTTTGATTTCAAATTTCATGACAATTTTTAATTGATGATAGCTATTCCACTGTCCACACCAAATTCGCCCTTCCTGGCCCAGGCTTGCATCGGGTCGATCGGAAACTGTAGGCTTGGGCGGTTTCCGACATAAGATATCCTTGCCAAGGGAAAAAACGGTATGTCAAAACCTGTCAGGCCGCGCCGTTCCATTCTGTATATGCCGGGGTCCAACGCCAGGGCCCTGGAGAAAGGCCGCACCCTTGCCGCCGATGGGCTGATCCTCGACCTGGAGGACGCCGTCGCCCCCGATGCCAAGGAAACGGCCCGCGACCTGATACGCGGCGCCATCGGCCAAGGCGGGTACGGCAAACGTGAATTGATCGTTCGCACCAACGCCATGGACACACCGTGGGGTCTCGACGACCTGAACGCCGCCGCCACCATGGGTGCCGATGCCATTTTGCTACCCAAGGTCGAAAGCGCCAGCGCCGTGCACCAGGCCGAGGAAATTCTGTCCACCGCCGGCGCGCCCGATGATCAGGCAATCTGGTGCATGATGGAAACGCCCCTGGGGATGTTGCACGCCGAAGAAATTGCCCATGCCAGCCCTCGCGTCGCCGCCCTGGTCATGGGCACGTCGGACCTGGCCAAGGACCTGCAATGCGCCCACACCTTGGACCGCCTGCCTTTCATGACCTCGCTGGGGATGTGCATGTTGGCGGCAAGGGCCGCCGGGATCGTCATTCTCGACGGGGTGCATTTGAACCTCAACGATGACGGAGGCTTCGAGTATTCCTGCAAACAAGGCGCTGAACTGGGCTTCGATGGCAAGACGCTGATCCACCCGAAAACCATAGCCGCCGCCAACACAGCGTTTTCACCGCCGCCCGAAATCATCGAATGGTCGAAAAAGATCATTGTTGCCCACGCCGAAGCCACCCTTGCAGGCAAGGGCGTCGTCGTTGTCGAGGGCAAGTTGATTGAAAACCTGCACGTGATGAATGCTGAGCGGCTGGTCGCCATGGCCGTAGCCATCGAGGATAGGGAAGCCGCACTGAAAACCGAGGGCGATTAGGCAGCCTGCCATCGACAGTCTAACGGCCGGGCATTCCGGGTACGCCGTTGTAAAGACTCAATATAGAATCACCTGAGTCCTGATATAGATATCAAAAATTCAGAATCTGTTCCGGGTTTAATTACCGAAACACGAAATATTGTTTGTCACTGAAAAAGTGCCCTGATAAAAAGAAGAGGTGTCAGGTACCGAGGTCCTGGGAAACCTCAATAACGCGCCGCCGAAACAACGCTCCTGACACCTCATGGAGCCGGCCAGGCTCCGCATACGGAAAGCAGCGTTCGTTCCGCACCCCTCCTCTTTAGGACACACCCTGGGCAGAGATCAGCCCTAGGAGGCGGGGACGTGGTTTGAATCCAGGAGTTTTCGTTGCCGATCCCCCCTGCCACAAACCGCCGAAAACAAAGCCCTCTCTCGCGCACGAACCTTAACGAACCCGCATACACTCACCAGGGTGAGCCGCCATGTCCCCCAACATCCGCCTCGCGATCAACGAGACCTTTGCCGGCACCCGGTCTGTTCTCCTGCGGCGAACCGCAATTGGATTTTCCGGACACCTTCCCTCAGCTGGCCAGAGACCGAAATCTCCGGAAAACTTCAGGACAACCATTTCCTGAAGAGCGGCCGCCGGACCCGAAGGGCCGACTAACCGGACTCCAAAAACTCGTTGCGCCGACGCTTTCGCGTACTGGTCTCAGTGTGAAAATATCGAAAACTTTTTTCAATTCAAAACACGGGCGGAATCCAACTATTCTGTGCATAACTGTTCCAGTCTTGCACAATCGCCCCACACCTTATCCACACACCTACGCACACAAATCATAAAGGTCATTAAAACCAATGGATTACAAATTCCCGTCTGGTGGGACCCTCAACCCGGACGCAGACATCGAAATTACCCCGAACATCGCCCCGGCGATGATCTCGCAAGCGTTGACTTGACCTTGGTGGGCGTTTACCAATTTAGGCATATGGGAACGTCGCCATCGGCGTTTTCCCTTTGTCCGAGAGGTTCTGCCATGGCATCCGGTAACCGGCCGCTCTCACCACATCTTCAGGTCTATCGACCTCAGCTCACCTCGATTCTATCGATCCTGCACCGGATCACAGGTGTCGGGCTTTGGGCAGGCGCTCTTATGATGACCTACTGGATCGCATCGGCCACCTACGGCCCCGAAGCATTCGCCAGGGCACAATGGTTCTTTGGTTCCTGGTTCGGGCGCTTGGTGCTGTTGGGGTTGACCGTGGCACTATTTTACCACCTGGCCAACGGCGTTCGCCATCTGGCCTGGGATATCGGCTGGGGCTACGAGATGAACAAGCTCAAGGTTTCGGGCTGGGCGGTGGTTATTTTCACCTTCGTCATGACGGTCCTGACCTTCGCCGCCGGATACGCCCTCAGGGGAGGCGGCTGATGGAACTGCGCTCTCCATTAGCCCGCGTGCGCGGCCTCGGCCCATCCAAGGAAGGCGGCACTTCGCATTGGTGGGCGGAACGCATGACGGCTATCGCCCTGGTGCCATTGACGATCTGGTTTGTGGTTTCGGCCCTTACCATGGTCGGCGCCGATCTGATCCAGTTCAAAGCCTGGCTCCGCGGCCCCGGCAACCCGGTGTTGCTGATCCTGCTGACCATCGCGATGTACCATCACGGGCAATTGGCTCTGCAAGTCATCATCGAAGACTACATCCACCATGAAGTAGTCCACTTCACCGCCCTGATCATGGTCAAGCTGGGGGCCTTTGCACTGGCCGTCTACACCATTTATTCCATTACCCTGCTGGCCTTCGGAAGCTGAATTGAAATGCCTGAAGCCTACCCGATAACCGAACACAAATATGACGTCATTGTCGTCGGCGCCGGCGGTGCAGGTTTGCGCGCGACCATGGGGCTGGCAACTGCGGGCCTGAAAACGGCCTGCGTGTCCAAGGTATTCCCGACCCGGTCGCACACCGTCGCCGCCCAAGGGGGGATTAGTGCTTCTCTCGGCAACATGGCCGAGGACAACTGGCGTTGGCATATGTATGACACGGTCAAAGGCTCCGACTGGCTCGGCGATCAGGACGCTATTGAATATATGTGCCGCGAAGCGGTGCCGGCGGTCTATGAACTGGAAAATTTCGGCGTTCCCTTTTCACGCACCGCAGAAGGCAAGATTTACCAGCGGCCCTTCGGCGGGCATATGCGCAATTACGGCGAAGCCCCGGTGCAGCGCGCCTGCGCGGCGGCCGACCGAACCGGCCACGCCATGCTGCACACGCTGTACCAGCAGAGCCTGAAGAACAACGCCGAGTTCTTCATCGAATATTTCGCCATTGACCTGATTATGGCGGACGACGGGACCTGCCAGGGAGTTATCGCCTGGAACCTCGACGACGGCAGCATTCACCGTTTCCACGCCCATCTGGTGG
>JABMOG010000199.1 GCA_013204265.1 Rhodospirillales bacterium | reverse complement strand
CATTTTTTTTATTATCCCCCATCCCCAATAATCCACTTATACCTACCTCTGTGATATCTGTGTGATCTGTGGTGCAAACAGCTTCTTTTTGAATTAACAGCGGCAAAGCCAAATTTATCCTTGATATATATCTCAAGTTATGGTTTAATTCCTTTTATATGCATTTATTAGGAACTTGAGATCGCGCCCGCCAGGGCACCGAAATAACGACAAATGGCTACATATGTTTACAAATGTTTACGTTTACCGGTGATTTCGGCCAATAATCGGCATTATCAACGTGTTACGCGAATTTCAATGGGGGTAGAATGACGTTCTCACAAGGACAACGCCTTGGTGCCGCGCAGGATTGCCTCCGCAGCCGGCGTGTAGCCCCCGTCGGCTTCGTGCAGAATCAGGCCATCGGCCGTCCGTATATCTCCGAGATCGCCCTTTCGCGCCTGAACAATAACCCGTTTTGCCGCTTTCCCGGCATGGGGCAACAGCGGGAGAACCTTGATGCCGCCCGCACCACCCTTCGACAGCCCGGCGGTAATCTCTTGCGTGCGATCAAAACGGTGAATGACGGTGACGGTGCCGCCGTCGCGCACCCGAGACAGCAAAAATTCGAGCCAATCCATGAGCACCGCCTCGCCTTCCACCGTCGCCGCCCGCTTACCCGCGTCCGGCGGCGGATTGCCCTGGCCCGCGGCTATATAGGGCGGATTGGCCATGACGTGATCGAAGCTGCCCACAGCCAGTTCTTCCGGTGGAGCAAGCAGATCGCCCTCCAGGAAACGGACGCGGCCATCGAGGCCGCTTTGCGCGGCGCTGTCGCGGGCGAGAGCTACCAAAGGGCCTTGGGCCTCCAATCCGGTCACTCTGGCACCATCGCAGCGCGCCGCCAATGCCAGGGACGCGGCCCCGGTGCCCGACCCTGCGTCCAGAACCGCCTCACCCGCGTTTGCCGGGATGGCGGCGGCCAGCAGCACCGGGTCGATGGCGGTGCGGTATCCTTGCGCCGGCTGAACAATCGTCACCCGTCCGCCGAGAATCGTATCGATGGTCGTTTCAGCCAAAACCCTCTCCGGCCGAGCCGTCGCCAGCCTGGATTCTTTCACCTTCGGCGAGGATTTGTTTGGCCCGCCACAAGTCTTCGGTGTTCACCATGACTCGGCGCGGAATGGCGGAAATGCTACCCTCCATGACGCTGGTATGGGTGTCCAGCACGACGGCCTCGATGCCTTCGCCGCCCAGATGGGCGGTCAACCAGGACAAAAACACCGCATCGTTAGTGCGCACCAGCTCTTCCATCGGCGAGGCTCCCCCAGGGGCTTTGATTTCTACGGCCTTGCTCTTAGGCAACCGCATTTCTATGATTCACCCTAGAGACGGGCAAGAACAAGCCCTATGCTCACCCCCAAGAGCAAAATCGTCAAGCCGCTCAGTGGGCAGGTAAGGAGGATAACCGTTGGGTATTGTCGTCAACCTGGATGGCAACCGGGATCAGAAACCGTCCCTCGATGGTCTTAACGCCCTCGTCGCCGATGATCTGAAAGCAGTCAATATTCTGATTGTCCAGCACATGGACAGTCCGGTCCAGATGATCCCGCAACTGGCCGGGCATATCATCGCCGCCGGTGGCAAGCGGTTGCGCCCGATGCTGACGTTGGCGGCGGCGCGCATGTGCGGCTTTGAGGGAACCCGTCATCTGGGGCTCGCGGCGGCGGTCGAATTCATTCATACGGCGACGTTGTTGCACGACGATGTGGTCGACGATAGCGACCTGCGCCGGGGGCTGGCCTCGGCCAACGCGGTGTGGGGCAACAAGGCCAGCGTTCTGGTCGGTGACTACCTGTTCAGCCGGTCGTTCCAGTTGATGGTGAAAGACGAATCGCTACGGGTGCTCGATATCCTGTCCGGGGCGTCAGCGGTGATCGCCGAGGGCGAAGTCCTGCAATTGATTACCACCAACGACACCAATACCGGCGAAACCGCGTATCTCGACGTGATCAAGGCGAAGACCGCGCAGTTGTTCGCCGCCGCCTGCCAGATCGGCGCCATTGTCGCCGAACGCCCGCCGGTCGAGGAAGAGGCGCTGGAGACGTTCGGCATGAATCTGGGCATTGCCTTTCAGCTGATCGACGACGTGCTGGATTATTCCGCCAAACAGGCCACCTTGGGCAAAACCGTCGGCGACGATTTTCGGGAAGGCAAAATCAGCCTGCCGGTGATTCTGGCATTCCGGCGCGGCAGTGACGACGACCGGATATTCTGGCGGCGCACCCTGGAAGAGCTCGATCAGCACGAAGGCGATCTGGAGCACGCCATCCACCTGATGGAAAAACACCAGGCCCTGGAAGACTCCGTTGAGCGCGCCCGCCATTACGGCGCCATGGCCCACGACGCGCTCGGTATTTTTGCCGATGGTCCGCACAAGTTGGCCTTCAACGAACTGATAGATTTTTGCATTAACCGGGCCTATTAGAGCGGTTCTTGCCCAACCTGCGCATGGGCGCTATAACCGCCTCCGGCGGGGCGGGAATTTCCCAGCCAAACGTGTAAAGTCATTGTCGGGGTGTGGCGCAGTCTGGTAGCGCGCTGTGTTCGGAACGCAGAGGCCGTAGGTTCAAATCCTATCACCCCGACCACTTCTTTTAAGACCCGGCGGCTCCCGATCCGCCATTTAGGGGGGCATGGTGCGCAACGCTATTATCGGCATTGTTATCGGCCTTGTCATCGGCGTCGTCGTCGGCGCCACGGTCGTTGCACCCAGGCTCAATCAGGCCGACCGCAAAAATATCGCCACCAAGGCGGCGCACCCCGAAAAGGCCGTAGAGGTCGCCCTCGCTCCGCCTAAAAAGACAAAAACCAAAGCAAATAAAACCGTGGTCGTCGAGGCAAAGCCAAAAAAGGCTGATAAACCGAAAATAATTATCGCTCCCACCGCCAAATCGCCATTGACTACCGACGCAGAAATACCCCCGCCTAAGGTCGAGGCCCTCAAACCACTGGCATCCATCCCGCCCGTGATTCCGCGCCACACGCAGGCAACATCCCCGGCTGGGCCGACAACCGTTCACTGGAAAATGGGCAGCGCCTATCCCAGCACCCTGCCGTTACTGGGAACCCTTGCCAAGAAGCTGGACCGGGATATCTGGCGGGTGTCCGACGGGCTACTGGAAATAAAGTTTTATGAACCGGGTGCTTTGGTGCCACCGCTGGAAATGTTCGATGCCGTTCGGGCCGGGGTTATTGACGCGGCGTTTTCCTCTCCCGGTTTTTGGGGCAATAAAATTCCGGCTCTACAGTTGTTTTCCGCCATTCCATTCGGCCCCTCGGCCGAAGAATTTCTGGCCTGGATATATTTCGGCGGCGGCCAGGACCTGTTCAACGAAATCTACAACGCCAACGGTATCCACAGCATCTTCTGCGGCATCGTCTCACCGGAAGCTGCGGGCTGGTTTCGCAATCGCATCCGCACCGTAGAGGACCTGCAGGGCCTGAAAATGCGGTTTTTTGGCCTCGGCGCCAAGGTCATGCAAAAATTGGGCGTGGAGACATCTCAGTTGACCTCCGGCGATATTTACATGGCCTTCGAATCCGGCGAGATCGACGCCGCTGAATTTTCCATGCCCGCGATCGATTTGAAGCTGGGCTTGCACCGAATGATCAAAAACTATTATTTCCCCGGCTGGCATCAGCCCTCAACCCTGTTCGAGCTGATGATAAATCTAAAAAAATGGGAGGCATTGCCAACATCGGCGAAGGCCCAGGTCGAAGCCGTCTGCGGCGACAATATCCGCTTTGGCCTGGCGCAAGGCGCGTCCGCCCAGTTTAAAGCCCTAAAGGAGTTACAAGCCGAAGGTGTGACCATCCGCAGGTGGCCGGGTGAAATTCTCGATGCCCTGAAATCCGCGTGGCTCGACGTCGCCAAGGAGGAAGCCAGGGTTGATCGAAAATTCAAGCAGGTTTTGCGGTCCCTAAACGCGTTCCGTGAAAATTACGCAATCTGGCGGGAACTCAACCAGCCGTAAACAAACTGTTTCAGGCTGCGTCGGCGTCTTCAAGAATATTGCTGGGCAACTGGTTCATTTTTGTCAGCAGGTAATTGAGGTCATCGGATTCAAATTCGACGCCCAAGTCATCGTATTGCGTCATAATCCTCTCGATCATGCGCCGTGAATAGCGTTCGCGGTCGTGTTCGCGGCCGTCATAATCTACTTCCAGCGATACGTCGATGGCGGCGCGCACGGCAATCAACTGCGCCAAAGGAATGTTCGCCTGGCGGCAAAGGGTTCTGAGCCCCAAGGCGCCGGAATCGTAAATTAACTGACGCGCATTCATCAGCGACACCCCAGCCAGTTCCGCCATCGCCGACTCAAAAAACGTCATATCGCCCATGCACAAACCGCGCAGGATTATAGAAGGCGTCAACCGCCCATTTTGGCGCAATTGTTTGACCAGACGTTCGACATCGCCTACTTCGGAATCCGCAGACAGCGAAATAACCGCACGTTCACGGGTTTGCAGTATCAGGTCGGTAACAACGTTATCCGGAAGGTCTTTGCGACCGATCAGGTCGGCAGCAAATTTTTCCGACACCATCGTCACCAGGCGCTCCGATACGGTTACGGGTAGTTTGCCACGATGCACCATGGCGTCCTGGATGATTTCGCGATCACCGAGCGTATCAATTGCCTTCAGCAGAGAGCGTTCAGAAATTTTAGCGCCTTCGTTGGAAACCAGCGTACTGACGGCTTTTTCATTGCCGGTTTCGATCAGGGCATCTGAAACATTTTCCGATACGGTTGATCGTTTTGCGATGGCGGCCTGCTTTTCAGGGGATTGGCTGTTGATAATCGCAGTCAGATCATCATCGGTCAGTACGTCTGAAAACTGTAATACCGGCAGCGCAACCTGTTCCACGTCTTGGGCCAAACTGAGCGCTACGTCGTGGGGAATATCAGAATTTTCTTTCAAATTCTGCGCCAGGGCTTCGCGAACGCGAACCTCGGCATCCTTGACCATGACACGGAAAATTTGCTCAGTCAGTTGACGCTCGGTATCGCTCATGGCACCGGCGTCGAAACCATCGGCAATCTTGGCCGCCGTTTCGGCGCGGGTGTCGGGCGAAGGGTCCGACAAAAGCCGGGCAACGTCTTTCTGGGTCAGTTTTTTTTCAGTCATGAACCAATGCTCTCCAAGGGGTTTCCTAGGTAACGGTTAAAGCCACACACATGCCCCGCTTGCCCCGCTCGCTGTTCAAAAGTATATTAGCGTAATTCCAGAACAGTTTGCAGTGATGAATATCACTACACATGGTGATTTGACCCTATATTTTAATACCCCGACAGATCCCCTCCAGGACTCCGGTAACGGTTGCAAGGCGAGGCTCAACCTCATATATAGAAACTCAGAATCTAAGTTTAACATCAATCGTCCACCTTCAAGAGGCTCCTAACCATGAACAAAATAAAATTTTTCGCCGTAGCATTAGCTTCGGCCCTAACCCTGACGAGCGGTGCGGCAATGGCCTCAGGTGATGCCACCAAGGGCAAAAAAGTTTTCAATAAATGCAAGGCCTGCCACAGCACCGAGGCCGGTAAAAAGAAAATCGGCCCGTCCATGTTCGGTGTCGTCGGCCGCAAAGCCGGGACTGCCGAAGGCTTTCGTTTTTCCGACGCCATGAAAGACAGCGGCCTGACCTGGAATGAAGACACCCTGGAAAAGTTCCTTAAAAAACCAAAAAAACTGGTCAAGGGAACCAAGATGAGCTTCGCCGGCCTGAAAAAAGAATCGCAAATCGAAGACGTCATCGCCTATATGAAAACGTTAAAATAGCGTCACCTCGCAACCTTTAATTGAAAAACGCTGCCGGGCATAAATCGGCGGCGTTTTTTTTCGCCTGACAGAAAATCCGTCGGGCTGAAAAAACTACATCCAGCCTTTCTCCTTGTAGTACTTGATAGCGCCACGGTGCAGCGGTGCGGACAAGCCGTTCTTGATCATTAATTCAGGATCAAGGTTCTTGAACGCAGGATGCAGGCTGCGGAAATCGTCGAGGTTCTCGAAAACAGATCGCACCACCTCGTAAACCACCTCTACAGGCACGTTAGCGCCGGTGACAAACGTTGCCACCACGCCAAACGTGGTGACATCAGCATCGGTCGTCTTGTAGGTGCCTTTCGGAATCGTCGTAAAAGCATAATACGGTTTGGCCTTGACCAAGCCTTCTTCAACCGAGGTTGTCAGATTGATTATCTTAGCGCTGCAGCCATCGGTGGCCATAGACACGCCAGCATTAGGTATGCCGACGGTGTAGGCGTAGGCGTCGATCTTACCATCACACAACGCTTTTGACTGCTCGGTCGAGGTCAGTTCGGTGGCTATCTTGAAGTCGCTTATCTTGGTGCCGTACTTCGCCATAAGGATTTCCGTCGTGCCGCGCTGGCCGGATCCGGGATTACCGATGTTAAACCGCTTGCCCTTGAGGTCGGCCCACGACTTGATGTCGGAACCCTTGCCGACGATGATTTGGTAGGGCTCGGGATGCACCGAGAACACAGCCCGGAGGCCTTTATAGGCATTGCCCTTGAACTTGGACGAACCGTTGTAGGCATGGAACTGCCAGTCGGACTGGACAATGCCAAAATCCAGTTCGCCTTCTTTAATCCGGTCGAGGTTGTAGGTTGAGCCGTTGGTCGATGGGGCCGAACAGCGAATGCCGTGCTTGCGACCAGTCTTGCGGCCTTCGGCAGCAGCCTTGTGAACCAAACGGCAGATCGACTGACCGGCAACAAAATAAACACCGGTCGGTCCACCGGTGCCGATGGAGATAAATCTTTTATTGGCTTTCCCCGCTGCGGATTTCTGGCTTTCCAGACGCGCAAGCTCTTGTTGCTGGCTGTAGAACAGCCCCCCTCCAACAATGAAAATAACCGCGGCAACAATACCGAAAATAGTATTCTTGTTCATTGGAATTAATCTTCCCTATTTTAGGTGAGAATAGTTCGTGGGTTTAAAATAGATCATGGGTATTCGCCTTTGACGCTTGCCATCCCGTGGCCGGGGCAGAATTATATGGACAACCTTTAACCAACTCGGCGGGCTTCTGTGTTGTGTGGAGTCTACGCCCATGTTTAGGAACCATTATGGACCTCAAAGATCACATTCGCTCAATTCCAGATTTCCCGAAAGAGGGAATTTTATTTTATGACATATCTACCCTGCTGGCGCACCCTGATGCTTGGCAGGTGGCCTTGGGCCGGTTGGCTAAAATGGTCGGCAAGTACCAGCCGGATATTCTGGCGGGCATTGAATCCCGGGGCTTCTTGACCGCGGCACCGTTGGCGTCCCGGCTGGGACTTGGGTTCACCATGATCCGCAAAAAAGGCAAGTTGCCCGGCGAGACCGTCGGTTTGGAATACGATCTCGAATACGGAACCGACATCATCGAAATCCAGGCCGACGCCATCCAAAAAGGCCAGCGCGTGGTTATTCTCGACGATCTGCTCGCGACCGGCGGCACCATGGCCGCCTCAATCAATTTGCTGAATAAGGTTGGCGGAAACGTCGTCGGCGCCGCATGCATGATCGAACTGACGTTCCTGGGCGGGCGCGAAAAACTAAATGGAGTGCCCTTCGATACATTGATGGCCTACGACGATTAACGCGATACGTGGCGGGCGACCTTTTTCATCAACGTCGGTAATGCGTGTTCGGAAAACTTATGAGGCGTGGACCACAACGCCCCTTTCGGGTTCCCCGCCTTTTTATCCACGTCAGCAATTAATATCATCAGTTCCAGATGAAAATGCGTAAAAGTGTGGCGGACAACGCCGTCGAGCCTCCGCCAACGACCTTTGACGGGGGCCTGTCTCGAAGCTTCAACTTGGGCCCAGGATTGGTCCCTCCAATCGGTTGACGGAATCTCGATCATACCGCCTAACAACCCCTGTTCCGGCCTTTTGCGCAGCATCACCCGGCCATCCTCCCGAACCGCCCAGAACACCACACCGTAACGTACCGGACGGGGGGCTTTGGCTGCCTTGACGGGATAGCGCTCGGGATTACCCTGGTGTGCACTGAGGCAATCGACCTTCAGGGGACATACCCCACAGTCCGGGCTTTTTGGAGTGCACACGCCCGCGCCCAAATCCATCATCGCCTGAGCAAAGTCGCCGGGCCGCGATTGTGGGGTCAGGGTCGAAGCCCGCTCAAAGATCCGAGGGCGACCTTTGGGCAGGGCATCGGACAGGGCAAACAGCCGCGCCGTGACCCTCTCGATGTTGACGTCTACAGGCGTAGCCTTTTTCTGAAACGCAATAGCGGCGATGGCAGCGGCGGTATAATCGCCGATGCCGGGCAGCGCCTTCAGCCCCGGCGCCGTTCCGGGGAACTGCCCGCCAAGGTCACCGGCGACAATCCGTGCGCATTTGTGAAGGTTGCGGGCGCGGGCGTAATAGCCAAGCCCCTGCCAGGCATGCAGCACGGCATCCAGGTCCGCCGCCGCCAGGTCATTTAGCGTCGGCCAACGGGTGGTGAAATCGTCAAAATACCCTTTCACCGCCGTCACGGTGGTCTGGTGCAGCATGATTTCCGATAGCCACACGCGATAGGGATCGGGAGTCTCGCCTTTTTTGTAGCGCCACGGCAGCTCGCGGCCATGGCGGTCGTACCACTGAAGTAAACGGCGGCGAACGGATATGGGATCGGGGATTGGCGGGCTCAAAATTGGGTTCCCTGAATGCGGGGCTTGGCCGAAACGGATCGTCTTGGGCATTTTGTCCGATTGCCCTGCGACCCCACTAACCCTAGCATTCCCACATGGCAACCGGAACCACCAAACACAGCAGGCGCGGGAGCGGCCCGCGCGCCCTGGCAACTTCGCTTGGCAGTATCACCAAACAGATTTTCGGCCAGCGCGGGCTCGCCGATGGCGCCATCCTCAAGGACTGGTCGGCAATTGCCGGTGCGCAACTGGCAGCGCACAGCCAGCCTGAGAAAATTTCCTACCCCCAGGGCGCCGGCGATGGCGGCACCCTGCACCTGCGAATCGACAGCGGCGCCATGGCTACTGAGTTGCAACATCTGCAACCCTTGTTGATTGAACGCATCAACGGGTATTTCGGCTTCAAAGCCGTCGACCGGATAAAAATCACCCAAGGGCCGTTGCCGGGCAGAGATAAAAAACAGCCGTGGTCTCCCAGGCCGCTGGAAGCGGGGGAAGAACACGGGCTGGCCGAAAGCCTAATGGACGTTGACGATGACGACATTCGCCAAGCCCTGCAGGCCTTGGGCCGCGCCGTTATTGGCCGTAACCAGGGTTAAAACACAACCCAAGTTAGGGACGCACGAAAGCGGCCAAAGGCCAACGAGGCGAAAAAAGCGGTGGATAACCTTGCAAAAGGATTCGACTCTGCGCCAAGGCCGACACTATGATTGGATCAATATCTTGTGCTTTAGGAGGTGTGTTTGACCCGTCTTACACCAAGTCTTGCGTTAATAGCCGTGCTGTTGGTGCCTTTGGCGGCCCTGGGGACGGCTAATGCCGCCATCGTCAGCATGGAAGAAGCTAAGACCGAAATGTCGATCGGCAAGGCCGACGCCCCAGTAACCATCATCGAATTTTCGTCACTCGGATGCCCCCATTGCGCCAAGTTCCACCGCGACACCCTGCCCCAAATCAAAAAAGACTACATCGACACCGGCAAAGTCCGGCTGATCTTTCAGGATTTCCCCTTGGGCAACCCCGCGTTAGCGGCCTCTATGGTCGCCAGGTGTTCCGGGCCGAAAAAGTTCTTCGGCTTTATAGAGATTTTGTTCCGCTCTCAGGCACAATGGGCAAATAGCAAAAATCCCCTGCAGGCGCTGAGTCAGGTGGCGCGTTTCGGCGGCATGTCCGAGGACGACGTTCAGGCCTGCCTGAAGTATCAGTCGGTGCTGGAGCATATTCGCCAGGGCGCCCTGGTTGGACAGGAAAAATACAAAATCAATTCCACACCATCTTTTGTCATTGGCAAAGAAATTATCAGCGGCGCACATCCGTTCGAGGTTTTTCAGGAAGCAATAGACAAAGCGCTAAAAAAATAAGCGCCGGGCCCGGACACAGGCCGAAGAGGAAATAGGGAAGACACGACTTTGATGCGATTTAAAAAGCTCCGGCTTTCAGGTTTCAAATCCTTTGTTGACGGTTCCGACCTGCAAATCGAACTCGGCCTGACTGGTGTCGTCGGCCCCAATGGGTGCGGCAAATCCAATCTTGTCGAGGCGCTACGCTGGGTGATGGGTGAAACATCGGCCAAGCAGATGCGCGGCGGCGAAATGAACGACGTCATTTTCGGCGGCACCCGCAACCGCCCGGCCCGCAACATTGCCGAGGTTATCCTCAGTCTCGACAACACCGCCCGCGTCGCCCCGGCCCAGTTCAACGACGTTGACGAATTGGAAGTCAGCCGCCGCATCGAACGCGACAAAGGCTCGACCTACCGCATCAACGGCCACGAGGTTCGAGCGCGCGACGTTCAGCTCCTGTTTGCCGACAGCGCCACCGGGGCTCGCTCCACGGCGCTCGTCAGCCAAGGCAAGATCAGCTCGATCATTGCCGCTAAACCGACGGAACGCCGCCTGTTGTTGGAGGAAGCCGCCGGTATCACCGGTTTGCATTCCCGCCGCCACGAAGCCGAACTCCGCCTCAGGGGCGCCGAATCCAATATGGAGCGGCTGGACGACGTCCTGATCACCCTGGAAGCGCAACTGGCCCACTTGAAAAAACAAGTTCGCCAAGCCACCCGTTACCGCAACCTATCCGACCTAATCCGCAAGGCCGAAGCAAC
Source organism: Rhodospirillales bacterium (assembly GCA_013204265.1). Classification (GTDB taxonomy): domain Bacteria; phylum Pseudomonadota; class Alphaproteobacteria; order Rhodospirillales; family Casp-alpha2; genus Casp-alpha2. The sequence continues at coordinate 9,550 of JABMOG010000199.1, read as the reverse complement.
GCTGTTTTTCCTGCGCTGGACCGCCGACGAGGCAACCCTTGAGGCGGCGACAAAGGAATTTGCCGAAATCGAGGCCGTCGTCAACGAACAGACCAGCACGGCTGCCAGGGCTGCCGTTTTGCAAGCAGAGCACGCCACTAATCTGCCGCAACAGCGCCAGGCCGAAGCCGAGGCAGCGGCGGAACTGCAACGTTTGACCCTGGCCCGCGATAGCCTGGAGACCGAAGAACAACGGGTTGCCGAACAGGCCAACAATTGCCGCAACCGTATCGGGGAAATCGCCGCCGACAAGATCCGTGAAGAGACCCTCGTTAGCGATGCGGCCTCGGCCCTCACTCGCCTGGAAGATGAACGCGACCGTATCCAAGTGCCCGCCGATGGTGAAGAAAATGCCCTGACGGAAGCCGCAGAAAACCTCGCGACCGCCATCGCCCAGGTCGATACCATGGACGCAAGGCTGACCGTGCTGACCGAGCAAGTCGCCAACGATGAAGCCCGCCGCAGCGCGTTGGAGCACAAAGTCACGGACCTGAAACACCGCAAGGAGCGCCTGAATGCACGGCGCCTGACGGTCACCAACCAAAGCAACCAACTACAAAGCGACAGCCCCGAATCCTCCGACCTGACTGAGGCCGAAAAAACTCTGGCCGATGCCCTATTACGCCGCGAGGCGACCCGTGACGCCGCCGGAATTGCAGAAACCCAACGCGCCGAAGCCATCAGTCAATTCAACACCGCCACCAACGAATACCATTCCACGAATGCCGCCGCTTCGCGCCTCAAGGCCGAAGTTGAAGCCTTGAGCGAAATCCTGGATTCCGAAGACTCGGATCAATGGCCACCGGTGATTGATGCGCTCGGCGTCGAGACCGGCTATGAAGCGGCGTTGGCGGTGGCGTTGGGCGAGGATTTGTCGGCATCGGACAACGAAGCCGCCCCCAGCCATTGGCGGGCCTTGGCGCCCCTTGCCAACGCGCCGGCGCTTCCCTCCGGCGCCCGGCCTTTGAGCGATTTTGTGCGCGCGCCGGCGTCCCTCGACCGTAGGCTATCGCAGGTCGGCGTCGTCGAAGACGATACCGAAGCCCGCCGCCTGGCCGCAGACCTGGTCCAGGGACAACGCATCGTCAGCCGGTCCGGCGCCCTCTGGCGTTGGGACGGGTTCACCATTTCCGCCACTGCAACGACCCCGGCGCAGGCCCGCCTGGAACAGCGCAAACGCCTGAAATCCGGCCAGCAAAAACTGGCGCAAGCCAACTCCGAAACCAAGACCGCTGAAGACCGCCACAGCAAAGCCAAGGCCGCCGATGTGGAGGCCAGGGAGGCCGAGAAAACCGCCCGCGAAGCCGCCAACGCAGCCGACGCGGCGTATGGCCGGGCCAGAGACCGGGTCGCCGAGATCAAGGAGAGGTCCGCCGGGCGCATCTCCCTGTTGGAATCCCTGCGCGACCAAATCATCGATATTGCCACCGACATCGAGCACTTAGAAGCGGAAGAAAAAGAGGCCGCCGAGACGCTGAGCGCCATTCCCGACGCCGAGGGACCAAGGGCCGAGATCATAGCCCTGCGCGAAGACCTGGCCGAGCGCCGGTCCAATCAGGTCGAATGCCAAAGCCACCATGACACCCTGGAACGCGCCGCTGAAGAACGTATCCAGCGCTTGGGCACCATAACATCGGAAATCGAATCCTGGGTTGCGCGCCGGCAAATTGCCCAGACCCAGCTGCAGCAACTGGAAGAACGCCGCGAACATCTGGAGCAAGACCTTGAACGCCTGGCTGCCCGCCCTGCCGAAATTCAGGAACAACGCCAATCGCTTCTGGGTTCGCTGGAACGGGCCGAAGAAAACCGTAAAACCCTGGCCGACACCCTGGCGCAATCGGAACACGCGCTGGCCGAGGCCGACCGTAACCTTCGCAGTGCCGAAGCCCAACTAGCAGCGGCACGGGAAAATATGGTCCGGCTGCAAGGCCTGACCGAACAAGCTAAACAATCCTGCCTGGCCCTGGCTGAGCGCATCAACGACCGGCTGGAATGCCGCCCCGACCAGTTGTTTGAGATTTCAGAACTCAAACCCGATGTTGATATCCCGGACCTGGACACCATTGAGCGCAAGGTCGAACGCCTTAACCGCGAGCGCGAAACCATGGGGCCGGTCAACCTGAGGGCAGAATCCGAAGCCGAGGAAATGACGCAGCAGATCGATACCCTGAGCAGTGAACGCGAAGACTTGCTGAAAGCCATCGACAAACTGCGACGCGGCATTTCCGAGCTGAACCGCGAAGGGCGCCAGCGCCTATTAGCCTCGTTCGAAGAGGTTAATAAATATTTCCAGGAATTCTTCCTGCAACTGTTCGGTGGCGGTCGCGCCCACTTGGAACTGACAGAGTCCGACGACCCGTTGGATGCAGGCCTCGAAATCATGGCCAGCCCGCCGGGCAAGCGCCTCCAGGTCCTGTCGTTGCTGTCGGGCGGGGAACAGGCCCTGACGGCGCTGGCCCTGCTGTTTGCGGTGTTCCAGACAAATCCCGCGCCGATTTGTGTGCTCGACGAAGTCGATGCCCCACTGGACGATGCCAACGTCGATCGTTTTTGTTCCATGGTCGAGAAAATGGCCAGCACCGACTCCACCCGTTTCCTCATCATCACGCATCACCGCATGACGATGGCCCGCATGGACCGCTTGTTTGGCGTGACCATGACGGAACGCGGAATCTCGCAATTGGTTTCCGTCGATCTGCACCGTGCCGATGAGCTGAGGGCAACGGCCTAACCTAAGATTTAGCGGTTGAGCGGGAAACGCCTGAATGAGCGACGACTCTCCGGAACGCCCGATTGAGACCCTGGATAAGCGGCTTCGCGAGGCGCGGGGCAAAGTCTATGAAAATCCCCTGAAAAAAAATGACCAAAATAGACCACCAGACAGCGCTCTTGGCCTTGCAATGCGCGTCGGTGTCGAGTTAGTTTCTGCCCTTGCCATTGGGGTGGCGATTGGCTGGCTTCTAGACCGCTGGCTCGACACCCAACCATGGTTAATGCTGGTGTTCATTTTATTGGGCGGCGCGGCCGGTATTTTGAACGTTTATAGAATGGCTCGCGGCTTCGGTTACTCCGTTGGCTACCAACAAGACGACACCCACGGGGACGATGAGCCCCGCAACGAAGGATAAAGACGTTGGCCGCAGGTCACAGCCCACTCGCCCAATTTGAGATCAAGCGCCTCGTGCCGATTGAAATTGGCAACCTGGATGTTTCGTTCACCAATTCGTCTGCCTTCATGGTGTTAACGGTGATCGCCACCAGCGCCTTTCTGATTTTCGGCATGCGCCGCCATGCCCTGGTGCCCGGTCGCTGGCAGTCGTTGACGGAACTGCTTTACATCTTCATCGCGAATTTGGTGAAGGACACGGTGGGATCGCAAGGCCGGCCTTATTTTCCGTTTATCTTCACGGTCTTCATGTTTGTTTTGGTCGGCAACCTGTTCGGCATGGTCCCCTACAGTTTCACCTTCACCAGCCACATCGTCGTCACCTTCGCCATGGCGATGGTCGTATTCATTGGTGTCACCATCATCGCCCTCGCCAAACACAAGATGCATTTTTTCACGTTTTTCATGCCGCCGGGGGTGCCCATGGCAATGGCGCCGCTGTTGGTGCCTATCGAGATCATTTCCTACCTGTCGCGGCCAATCAGCCTCAGCGTTCGTCTGTTCGCCAACATGCTGGCCGGGCACACGTTGTTGAAAGTGTTCGCCGGTTTTGTTATTTCGCTGGGCGTGTTCGGCGTCTTTCCCCTAGCCTTCGTCGTCGCCCTGACCGGGCTGGAAATCGTTATCGCCATGTTGCAGGCCTATGTGTTCACCATTCTGACCTGCCTGTATCTTAACGACGCGCTGCACCTGCATTAGGAACGGCACTTTTTTTTCCGATTTAAACCATTAAACTGAATTTCAAAGCTAGAAAGGAAACTTCCCATGGATATCGAAGCAGCCAAAGTCATTGGCGCGGGGCTGGCCGTCATCGGCGTTATCGGGTCCGGCATCGGCATCGGCACAATTTTCGCCTCGTTCATTCAGGCGGTCGGCCGCAACCCGGCGGCACAGCCTGCCGTTTTCCCGATGACCATGTTGGGCTTTGCCCTGGTCGAAGCCATCGCCCTGTTCGCGTTGGTTATCGCCCTGGTTATCCTGTTTGGGTAAGGGTCTTGGGGGCAGGTTAACACCAGCCCCCCGGATTTCCGGGATAACAGCATGCCACAAATAGAAGACGTCGGAAGTTTCCTGCCACAAGTTTTCTGGCTGGTGATCACGTTTACCGCCCTTTTCCTCATCATGTGGAAAATTGCCGTACCCGGTATAGCCAACGTGCTGGAAGCCCGGCAAAAGCGGATTAGCGACAACCTGGACAAGGCCACCCAGGCCAAACAGGAAGCCGATGAGACGCTTAGCGCCTATGAGGCGTCCATGGCCGAGGCCCGCAGCGAGGCGCAAGCCCTCAATGCCCAGGCCGCCAAACAGTGTGCCGACGAGACCGAGGCGCGCGAGGCCGAGGTAGCCGACGAACTGGGCCGAGACTTCGCCAAAAACGAAGCCGAAATCCAGGTCGCAATCGACGCCGCCATGAGCAATGTCCGCGACATCGCCATAGAGGTTGCCGGGGACGCCTTGCAGCGCCTGGGCGGACAGGCGGCGGATGAAAAAATCCTGGCCGGTACCATTGACCGTGTCCTCAAGGCGCAGGGGTAACGATTAGTATGGCATTCCTGTATGATCCGACCTTCTGGGTGCTGGTCGCCTTTGTCATTTTCATTGGCGCTGCCGCCCGCCCGCTGGGCCGCCTCGTTACCGCCGGGCTCGACAAGCGTGCCGACAAGATCAGCGCCGATCTGGAAGAAGCGGAAATCCTGCGCAAGGAAGCCCAGGACCTGTTGGCGTCGTATCAGCGCAAGCAGCGCGACGCCCTACAGGAAGCCAAAGAAATCCTGGAACATGCCCGCCAAGAAGCCGAACGCATTGCGGTCCAAGGCAAGGAAAGCCTCGAAGCCTCGCTGGAACGTCGCCGCAAACTGGCCATTGAGCGTATTGAGCAGGCCGAAGCCCAGGCGCTTGAAGATGTCCGCGCTAAAACCATCGATCTGGCCCTCGACGCAACCCGCGAATTCCTGGCCAAGGAATTAAAGGGCAAGCAAGCCGACGCGCTGATTGATAATGCGATCAAGGAGCTGCCAGGAAAACTCCACTAAACCTTGGTTTCAGGGGCATTCACGGGCCTTTCAGGGTGCGACACGTCCGCTCCCTCTGCTAAATCCATAACACATTGAAACAAAAACAAAGTCGCTCCACTTGATGGCCCTTTTCCCTGGAGAAAAAGCCGCAATTGGCCGCAAATGTCTACACGCGATTATAAACTTGACACCCGTAAGCCATTTTGCTAATATCTCCTTATCAAATGGAGAGAAACATGGCTAATGCACCGACCATTCAAGACTTTTTCAAGCAGTTCCCAGACGATGACGCTTGCCTTGATTACCTGATGCAGCTTCGCCACGGCGAAGTCATTGAGTGCTCGAAGTGCGGGAAAACAGGCAAGTTTCACCGGACCAAGCGCCACCCGGCCTATGAGTGTGCATGGTGCGGTTTCGAGATTTATCCGATGGTTGATACCATGTTCCATCGCTCCCACGTGCCGTTGCAAAAGTGGTTTTACGCGCTCTATTTGTTCACCACCACGCGCCACGGCGTTCCCGCTAAGGAACTGCAACGCCAGTTGGGCGTTTCCTATCCGACCGCCTTCCGTATGTCCCACAAGATCAGGGACTACATGGGTTCTGTTGATGGCGAGCCCCCGTTGACCGGTCACGTTGAAGTCGATGAAACTTATGTCGGTGGTGTCCGTAGGGGCAAAAAGCAGGGCTTTACCGGGCGCGGCTCCAAGGGCAAGACCATTGTCATGGGCATCCTTGAGCGCGAAGGGCAGATTTATACCAAGGTCGTTCCCAACGCTTCCCCCTTGAGCCTCATCCCGCCGATCTTCAAGCGCGTCAAGGCCGGGACCACAATCAGCACCGACGAATGGGCACCGTACAAAATCCTCACCGGCTTGGGCTACGATCACCGGACGGTCCAGCATGGTCGCAAGATATGGGCCATTGGCGAGGCCCACGTGAACACCCTTGAGGCCTTCTGGTCCATGCTTAAACGCTCTATTCGGGGTACGCATATCCATATCTCGCCTAAGTATCTTCCGAAGTATCTGGGGGAGTTTGAGTATCGCTATAACCTTCGTAAGACCCCTGAATTGATGTTTGGTCGCCTTCTGGCAAACCTTTAGCGGCGGCCTTCATTAGCGGCCAAAAGCGTTCATCGGCTTGCGACGGGTGCTCCTTGGCAAAGCGGTCCAGCTTTCCCATGTTGCGGGCTTCCTCAAGGCTTAGGTATTTCCCTACCGCCATAAATCACTGACCCTCCAAATCGGTTGCTTCGCAACGACAATGCCAATCTGTCCTTTTGATAAAACATCTTGGCTGGAAAATCCTTCATGGGGGCCTAGTCCGGAATCTTTAAGCAATTTATGTAAATATATGGCATCGGCGTTTGATGATTGTTCAAAATTAGAAATAGCCACGTAAATTCCAGCAGGGACGTTTCGTGTAATGTCGGCTGAGGGGTCTAAGTAAACCAACCCACGCCAACCGTTCCTAGCAAAAGTCAAAGCTACGTCCTCAGCGTAATTTTTTGATTGAGATGATTCGTGCCAAAAAACACGAAACGGGAATTTTTTAATGGTCGAACTCGCAAATTCAGATAGCTGTTTCCTTTGTTGGACTTCTAACTGCCAATTCTCGCCCTTAGTCTCGATTAGGTAGAGCGCACCTAAATAGAGGGCCAACGACAGAACAACACCAATCGCTTTCGCAAGCCTGCCATCAGTATAAATAATTGTTATAGCGGCGGTCACAAGCGCCACCGTGGTAAGTATAAATTCAAGCATGGCACCGATTGTGACTCCAACCGCCTACGGGTGTCAAGTTTACATACGCCTGTCTACATTTGTCTACATTCGCCCGTTTTATCAACATTTTCAAAGCCATAAGGCGCAACGACTCACTGGCGGCCCTTCGATAGAGCCGCAGGAGTGTGGCCACCTAAAACCATTCATGGCCTGATTCATATTCACCATGTCAAAGAGCAAAGGAACATATATGGTACATGTGTTTGTCTGGCACCTTTGTCAAGGGAGACAAGGCAAAGGGTTTGGACGGGATTAGCCCCCCGACCCGATCAGTTCCAGCCACTCCTGCTCCGTCAGTATCATAACCCCCAGCTCCCCGGCCTTCTTGGCCTTTGATCCGGCGTCCGTACCGACGACGACATAATCGGTTTTTTTCGACACGCTGCCGGCGACCTTGGCGCCGAGCGCCTCGGCCCGGTTTTTGGCTTCGCCGCGGCTCAAGGTTTCCAGTGTCCCGGTAAACACCACCGTTTTCCCGGCCACCGGTGATGACGTGGTATCGGGGGCTTTGAAATCTTCGACTATGAGAAGGCTGGCCAAATCGTCGAGGACTGCCCGGTTGTGGTCCTCACCCAAAAACCCCAGTAAATCGTCGGCGACCAGCGGGCCAATGCCGTCGATATTGACCAGTTCGCCGTAAGCGTCCGATTCCCGGTCCTGAGCGGTGTCCATCTGATCGCGCCAGTTTTGGTAGGATCCGTATTGGCGGGCCAACAGGCGGGCAGTCGCCTGACCGACCTGGCGAATGCCGAGGGCGAAAATGAACCGTTCTAACGAAACAGTGCGGCGCTCGTCGATGGCGGCGAAAAGTTTGTTCGCCGATTGTGCGCCCCAGCCCTCGCGGCTGGCGATTTCATCCGCCCTGTCGGATAAGCGGAAAATATCCGCCGGGGTTTTGATGATTGCCTCATTGGAAAAGGCCTCGATATGCTTGGCCCCCAGCCCCTCAATATCGAACGCGCCCCTGGACACAAAATGTTTCAGCCGCTCGACCCGTTGCGCCGGGCAAACCAGCCCCCCGGTGCAGCGCGTCGCCGCCTCGCCGTCCTTACGCTCGGCATGGCTGGCGCATTCGGGGCAAATATCTGGAAATACGTAGGGTTTGGAGTCACCGGGCCGTTTTTCCAGAACCACGGAGACGACTTGCGGAATCACGTCACCGGCCCGCTGAATAATGACAGTATCGCCTTCGCGGACATCTTTGCGGGCGATTTCGTCTTCATTGTGGAGGGTGGCTCGTTTAATGGTAGAACCAGCCAGGTAAACCGGTTCCAGTTCCGCCACGGGCGTGATACTGCCCACGCGTCCGACCTGAAGAGTTATGTCATTCAAGATTGTCCGGGCCTGCTGAGCGGGAAATTTATAGGCGATGGCCCATTTGGGGGATTTGGCGGTATAACCGATAATTTCGCGCTGAGCGATTGAATCGATCTTCAAGACAACGCCGTCGATTTCGTAGGGTAGTGAATTCCTCTTCTCATGCCATTCCCGGCAGAAATCCCAAACCTGTTCTATATTTTCACAGACTTTACGTTCAGGGTTTACGGGAATGCCGGCTTTTTCCAGCAATTCCAGTCTCTGTGAGTGAGATAATGAATCGTCCACTCCGCGGAGGTCGTAGAAAAATGCCCGCAGAGGTCTTTTAGAGACTTCCTGGGGATTCAAGAGTTTCAAAGAACCTGCAGTGGAGTTGCGCGGGTTGGCAAATCTATTTTCACCGGCTGCTTCGCGGCGGTCGTTCAGAGTCTGAAAATCGCGGATGTTCATGTAAACTTCGCCGCGGATTTCAAAATCGGCCGGACTATCATCCGGGATTACCAGCGGTATTTGACCGATGGTACGAATGTTAGCGGTGACATTGTCCCCCTGCTGACCGTCGCCTCTGGTCGCCGCAAGCACAAGTTTACGATTTGCATATCTAAGAGCTATGGCCACCCCGTCGATTTTCAATTCACAGGTGTAGTGGTACTTCTCTTCAAGTGACTCTTTAATCTTACGGTCGAAATCGATCAGTTCATCGTAGGAATAAGCGTTGGCCAGACTCAGCATGGGGCCGCTGTGAGGGACAGATTCAAATCCCCGGCTTGGTTCGCCCCCGACTCTTTGGGAAGGTGAATTGGCGTCGTAGAATTGAGGATACTGCGTTTCAAGTTCAATCAGTCGTCTTAACAGCCGGTCGAATTCCGAATCGGAGATTTCCGGTGCGGTTTCCTGGTAATAAAGGCGGTTGTGCCGGTTTAATTCGTCTCTTAAACGCTTTATTTCTTTGAAAACATCCATGCTGAGATTTCAAGAACTAAAAGAATTTTAAATTTAACAAACAAGGGACAAAGTAGCAACTATAGAATGCATATTTTTACTCTGAAAATAACCACACAGCGACTCCGCGAGCGGTTATTTTCATGTTAGGTTGTGGATGGCCGCGATCCCAGCCACCCATGGTGGTTTACTCTGAAAATAGAATTACTGCCGCATCGCGAGTAACTATTTTCATCTTAGGTTGTGGATGGCCGCGAAAAAGCCATCCATGATGGTTTATCTTG
>JABMOG010000198.1 GCA_013204265.1 Rhodospirillales bacterium | reverse complement strand
GGGTGGTGGTCTCAACTGATCGACGCAGCACTTTGTCTTAAACGCAAAGATGGAGTGTCTGCCGATGAAGCAAAGATATCGTCGAGGGTTCAGTACGGCAGAGAAGACGGCGTTGGGGGACCGCTGGCAGCGAGGAGTCGCTGAGATCAAATGAACCCGCGATCTAAACAGGGTTTTTCCCATCAAAGACGGGCTCACTCCCTTTCGGGATCACTTTTTCCCGTAAATAGTTCCGTATCGCGGCGTTCGCGTTTGGTCGGGCGGCCGGAGCCGGGCTCGCGCATGGCCGGTTTGGGTGGCCGGTCGGTTTTGGCGCGCGGCTGGGGCGGGTCGAGATCTTCATACAACATCTGCGCCTCGACCGCCGGGCCGCGCCGCGTGCCCAGGGCGGCAACGCGGATGACGCGGATATACTGGCCTTTGGGAAACGTCAGCATGTCGCCGACATGCAGGGCGTGGTGGGCTTTTCTGTTGACCGCTTCGTTGACCCTGAGCTTGCCCGAGGCGCAGAACTTCGACGCCAACGAACGGCTTTTGAAAAACCGTGCGTACCACAGCCATTTGTCGAGACGGCGGTTTTCCAGTGGCGCCTTAGCGTCCATGCGGCGCCGCCAGATTTTGCAGGACGGCAAAGGGCGAGTCCGGGTTAATTTTCTGCCGCTTTTTGCCAACCGAAGGGGCTATTTTTGCTCGCGTGCGCGGGGGCCGGGCATGAGATACCTGCAATACGCCGTCCTTGCCGGGTTCGGTGCGGTAGCCGAGCCCGGCCAGAATTTCCGCCATCTCGTCCGCCCCGCACCCGGCCAATGACATCAGACCGGCGCCGCCCTCTCCCGCCAGGGTAAAGGGACCCTTGCGGGCCAAGTCCCAGGCCAGGGAGGCCAATCGTTCGACCATGTCGCACCGCACCGCCAGCGCCCCGAAACAAGCGTAGCCCACGGCCTCGTAGAACCCGGCGGGTGCTGCCGCGTCAATCACAACCGACACCCGGCCCGGCAGCGGGGCGGCAATATCGGCGCCGTTCCACAACCCCCACAATAGGCCCCTGAGCGCGACTGCGCGGGGCTTTGTAAGAGCCTGCATATACACCCAATGGCGGCCAATACGGACACCCAGGGATTTGAGGTGTTTGCGCCCAATGCTGCCAAGCGCGTCAATCTGGCCATCGACCGGGCGGCGCGGGATTGAGCCGAGATTCTCGGCGATCTGGAACACCAGCCCTCTCGCAGGTCCGGTCAAGGCCGGTTCTGAAAGGGCCGCCGTCAATGGGCAAAAGACCTCGTCGATGGCGCCGTCCAGCCAGTCCTGAACCCGGCGGCGCAGTTGCTCGCGCCCGGCAGTTTCCAACAGGCCGCCCGGCAACGCGGCGGCGGCCGGTTTCAACAGCGACGCCCCGGCGACGAGGCGGGCCACCGGTTGCCCCCGCCAAAGCACCCGTCGGCCGCTTCCCAAATCCGCGTCCCATTGAAATTTATCGTCCGTGTCCGATATCAGCCGCTTCAGGCGGACCTCCGTCTCACCCCTCAGTGCGCGCACCGCCGCGTTGGAGACTTTCCGGGCCGCCGTCTGGTCGTCGTCGGTTACGCCGCCCTCGGGCAGGAAGCGAAAGCCGTCCATGCGCCCCATGTAATGGCCTTCGACGGTAACCTCGCCATCGGTGTTGACGGCGGCCAGCAATTCGTCGCGTTCCTTGATGCGGCTGACCAGCATCGCCGTGCGCTTATCAACGAACCGTTGCGTCAGCCCCCGGTGCAGGGCGTCGGACAACTTGTCTTCGATGACGCGGGTGGCGCCCTGCCAATGCTCGGCGTCGATCAGCCAATCGGCCTGATAGGAGACATAGGTCCAGGTGCGGATGCCGGCAATGCGCCCGGCCAGGGTTTCGATGTCGCCTTGCGCGTTGTCCAGCCGCGACACTTGGCGCGCCAGCCAGTCGGTGGGCAGATGCCCCGCCCCATCCCCGCCCGGCCCCATCAGGTGGCGGTAGACTTCGCCCAGCAGCCCGGCGTGGGCATCGCTCATAACCCCGCCGAAATCGGGAATGCGGCAGACGTCCCAGAGCAGCCGTAGGCCCGGCGACGTTCCGGCCAGCCGCGCAATATCCGCCGTCCCCGCCAACTGGCGCAGCGCCAATTCGTCAACGGCCTCGCGCCCCTTGGCCAGGCCCAGTGTGCGGGGCGGCTCGGCGAGGCTGCGCTGCAATAGATCAAGCGATGAAAAATCCAGATCCGGGTTGCGCCAGTATAAAACTTCCAGCGCCGCGAAGCGGTGGTTTTCGATGCGCTCGACGATTTCGGGATCCAGGGGTTCGGTGTTGCCGGTCACCCCAAAGGTGCCGTCTTTCATGAAACGCCCGGCGCGGCCCGCCGTCTGCGCCAGTTCCGCCGCCGTCAGGGAACGCCGCCGGCGGCCGTCGAATTTGCGCGTTGCGGCAAAGGCGACATGGCCGACATCCATATTCAGCCCCATGCCGATGGCGTCGGTGGCGACCAGATAATCGACCTCGCCGTTCTGGTACATGGCGACCTGGGCGTTGCGGGTGCGCGGGCTGAGTGCGCCCAGCACCACGGCGGCCCCACCGCGCTGGCGGCGCACCTGTTCGGCCAGGGCATAGACTTCCGCCGCGTTGAAAGCGACAACGGCGGAACGCGGTTTCAGCCGCGCCGTTTTATGGGCGCCGCTATAGCTCAGTTTTGATAATCGCGGGCGGGTCTCGAACTCAACCCCGGGCACCAGACGGCGCAACAATGGGCGAATGGTGTCGGCGCCCATGAACATGGTCTCATACCGGCCACGGGCATACAGCAATCGGTCGGTAAAGATATGGCCCCGGTCGGGATCGGCGCACATCTGTATTTCGTCGATGCCGATGAACGCCACAACGCGGCCCATCGGCATGGATTCGACCGTACACAGGAAATATTTTGCGCCCGACGGGATGATTTTTTCCTCGCCCGTAATCAGCGCCACCCGGCCCCGGCCTTTGATCGCCACCGCCCGGTCATAATTTTCCCGCGCCAGCAGGCGCAAGGGAAACCCGATGATGCCCGACGCATGGCCCAGCATGCGTTCCATCGCCAGATAGGTCTTGCCGGTGTTGGTCGGGCCAAGCACCGCGACAATGCGCGGGCGCTCCAACGTGGTGTCGATCTGCATAAGCAACAGAGTTTCAGATTTGCGGCTCGTTTGGCAAGCCTCAGTCGCTTAAGTCCTTACCATCGGCACGAAGGCGACCGGCAACAGGCCTTGTTCGGTCACCGTTCCGGCGGCGTCTTTGGTGATCAGGGTCAGAAACTGGGTTTCATGCACGCCGCCCAACGGAATAACCATGCGCCCGCCCCGGCCCAGTTGTTCGACCAGGGCATGGGGTGTGCGCTGCGGGGCCGCCGTGACGATGATGGCATCGAAGGGGGGGATGGCTGGGTCTTCCGCCGGCCAGCCGCCAAAGCCGTCGCCGGTAATCACCCGGACGGTGTCATAGCCCAGCCGCGCCAGACGGGCGCGGGCCGGACCGGCCAGGGCGTCGACCGCCTCCATCGAGAACACCTCGGCCCCCAATTGCGCCAACACCGCCGTCTGGTAACCCGAACCGGTGCCGATTTCGAGCACCCGGTCGCCTGGGGCGATATCCAGAAGGTCGCTCATCAGGGCGACGATATAGGGCTGTGAGATGGTTTGCCCGAAACCGATGGACTGGGGTCGGTTGGCATAGGCGGCGGCCTCGTTACCCGGCCCAACGAATTCATGGCGCGGCACGCGCGCCATGGCCGCCATAACGGCGCCCGAAAACTTGGGCCTTCCGGTCCAGTTGGCGGTTTCCCTGGCATTGGCCTCGATTTCCGCCAGCAAGCGCCCCTGGGCCTTGGCGCGGGCGGCAGCAAATTTTTCCGGATCGGGAGGCGGCGCATTGCTCATGGCGGACAAGCTTGGCGATGGAAGGGCCCCTCCGTCAAGGAAAGACCGGTTCAGGACACTGCTTTGATAACTTTCACGTTGCCGTTGATCACCCGGCTTGCCGGGAACGACAGGACCACCGTGGTGCCGACACCGGGGGTGCTTTCGATACGGAACTCCCCGTCATGCCGCTCGATCAGGGATTTTACCAGCGGTAGCCCGAGGCCCGTGCCTTCTGACTTTCCGGAAGTCGGATGGCTTTTGGTGTGAAAGGGTTTGAGCAGGCGGGGCAGATCTTCCGGCGCGATGCCGACGCCGTTATCGGCGACCGCGACCACAATGCCGCCTTTATCGATGCGCTCGGCGGTCACGGCGATCCACCCGTCCTTGAGCGTGTGTTGGACGGCGTTGGCCAGAAGATTGATCAGCATCTGCCTGACCAACCGGCTGTCGGCCATGACCATAGGCAGGTCCTGCGGCAGGGATATCCTCAGGAGGATACCCTTCGCGTCGGCTCGGTCCTGAACCATGTTGGTAGCGTCCTGCATAACCGCCAACAGATCGACGGGTTCCTCATGGAGATCCATACGCCCGGCCTCGATCTTGGACAGGTCGAGGATATCGTTGATGAGGTTGAGCAAGTGTGTACCGCTTTCCATGATATCGGCGGCGTAATCGGCATAGCGTGGTGTGCCGACGGGACCGAACATCTGATTCTTGATGATTTCCGAAAACCCGAGGATGGAATTCAGCGGCGTGCGGAGTTCATGGCTCATGACGGCGAGGAAATCGGATTTGGC
>JABMOG010000197.1 GCA_013204265.1 Rhodospirillales bacterium | reverse complement strand
CAACGGTGTTCCAAAGGCTCAATTCGGCTTATATTTGAAGGAATGTGAGTGGCGATTTAACAACAGTGACCTGTCAGTTCAATTATCACTGATAAGACAATGGGTTAAACGATATTTGAGATAGTTATCTGGGTCAGCCCCAAATTATATTCTCCCAGATGAAAACCTCGGGGGAGAATCTCTTGCCTGGAAAGGGAGTTATTCCGGCTTTGCACGCCTAGCATCCGTGCAACATCCTAATAAAAAAATAAGTTCAAAATCTCTTCGCACTGGCGTGAACTCATTTGTGAAATTTATCACTATTCATAATTTGCCTGCCAAATTCTTTGGCAAAAGTTTAAGGGAAAACACAGTTAACCTACCCATAAAAATGCATACCATTGCAGAAAAAGAAACATTGTCCTCAATTGCCAAAAAATTTACCAAAAGTTCAGAAAACTGGCCTCTTATTTGGTACATTAATCGCAAAAATATTAATGATCCCAATATGATATCTAAAAATATAAAAATAAAGGTTCCCACTAAAGTTGAAAGTTGGCGTGTTAAAAAAGTTGCAACCAGTTCGTGGTGCAGCCAAATTTTAAAAAATAAAGTACAATGTATGGAGCCTGTTTTTGCTCCATCTGAAGGTCTGAAAACTTCTATTCCTATTGGCCAAGGCCTTCTCAAAAAGTGATATCATTTTCTATAGCTCAGAATAACTACATAAACCAAAATCTCACAATTTAGACTACTGAGTTTTTCAAAAATTCTAGCAATTAATAACGTAACCAACCAGATCCTTTTCAGGCGATTCACCCTTCGGCGTCTTTTAAAATCAATTCGAACAATTCGCGCTGGGCGTGGCTGCCGCCCATGGTGATAATGGTGCCGCGAACCTCCCCAAGCAGCCGGGCGGCCGAGGCGTAATCCGCTTTCCTGTGGGCGATCAGGGCGTTTGAGACCGGCGCGCCGACGCTGGCGAAAATGCCACCCGCCGCCGCCATCGCACCGGCCATATCATAGGCCGCTTGCATCTGGCCACCCGCCGCAAGGGCGGCGACAAAGTGACAATCAGCGAACGCCAATATGCGCTCACCCGTTCGCCCCGCCACTTTTTCCGTTATGCCTTGCCAACGTTCGCCGACATCAACACCGAGAAGTTCCAGCCTCAGCAACAGGGAAACGTCGTTGCACAGGTCCAGGTATTCGTCCGATTCCGCGTCCCAGATATTCTCATCATATAGCCGCAGGGTTTCATCCAATTCCTCCCGGTCCAGATGCATCAATGCCCGGTGCCACCACAGGTGATAGCGGAAGTTGTTGGCGGCGTTCCAGTGCGGCTGCAATCCGGTGATCCAGTCGATGCCCTCAATGTGGCGGTCCTGCATTTCCATGACATGGGCGACGGCATGAATGGCCCAGGGGTCATCGGCATTGAGATCGACGGCGGCGCGCCCGATTTTTTCGGCCTCAGAATATTCGCCGGTTTCCTCCAGCGCGAACGACCGCATACCAAGCACGAAACCATATCCGGGGCAGTGTTCATCCCAAGCGCCAAGGACGCGCTCAATAGAAGCCAGCATGTCACCCGCCGCACCCCTGTAAAAATAGGCGTGGTGCGCCAACCTCAGCGCCAAGACATCCAGCGGATGGCTGCTCAAAATTTCTTCCCACACCCGCGCCGCCGCTCCTTGGTCGCCATCGGCCCAGTGTGTCAACGCCTGAACGTGGGCCTGCTCGCGCGGCGTCGCTGCGGCCAGACCTTGGTTTGCGGCAGCCAACACTTTTGGCAGCCGCGTCCAGAGCGACCCTGAGGCCATAAGACAAAAGAAATACCCCTTCAGACAATGGCCCATGACCATATCGGGGTCGGTGTTGAGTACGGATTTCAGCAAATCGCCGGTTTCCCGACCGATTGCCAGATAGCTCATCAGGGTTTCATCCAGGGCGGCCGCGGCACCTGGTTTCGTTGTTGTCACGTCCTGGCCCCATTGGTTGGTGGTTCTCAAAGTTCAATCCTCAACAAAACACGGGAAGGCCTGTAAATGGCGGCTGGAAAAATAAAATTGTCCGCTTATATATAACAGCGAATTAAGCGTTTAAAAAAGGAATGGCCCGATGTCGCAATATTTAGAAGTCGATCCTGCAACCGCGCACCAATGGGCCGCCGACGGGCAAGCCGTAATTGTCGATGTGCGCGAACATAATGAACTCGCTCAAGCCAGTGTCAGTGGAGCCGTCCACGTACCGATGTCGGCGTTCGATCCGGCCCAACTGCCCACCGACAGCGGCAAAAAGATCGTTTTTATCTGCGCCCATGGTATGCGCTCGGTTCAGGTCTCACAGTATCTCATCGCCAACGATATCCTGAGCGAAGCTTATAACCTGACCGGCGGACTGGCGGCATGGCTACAGGCCGGTTTGCCGGTCGAACCCGCCATCGCCTAGGTTGGGCCAAGTGCCGGGTGATGACCACCCTGCCGTTTCATTTCTATTTTTATCATGCCGCACCAAGGCTGAGTAACATTGTTCCTCTTTAATTCGTGGGTGAACTTCTGAAATTCTTAATTTAACTGTTTTTTTATGTGTTTTTATTTATTTGACAAATTTATTTAGTATTATTAATATAAAAACACTAATTTACTGTTTAAAGGAGTTCCCCGTCATGACCGTGCAATTGGCCGCCCGCCCGGCGGCACCGGAATCCCTCTCTAACCCCCTCGACGTTCCGGAAGCGGATGCGCTGACGGTCCGGCGCTGGCTTGAGGCCGGGGAAATCGTTCTGGTCGATGTTCGCGAAACGTCGGAATACGAACAAGAGCATATCCCAGGCGCCGTGCTGTGCCCCCTGTCGGTGTTCGATCCCGATGTGTTTCCAAAAATTCCGGAAAAGATGGTGGTTCTGCATTGCGCCATCGGCAGGCGTTCCGCCGCCGCCGCCAAGCAATTGCTCGGCACCGGCCACACCAGAATTATCAACTTGGCCGGCGGCATCAAGGCGTGGAAAGAAGCCGGCGGTCCGACGGAAACCCAGTTTATCGTTCCCGACATTCCCAAAAAACTGCCGCTGTTGAAAAAAGACGGCCCCTGCGGTCCCGAGGGCTTGTAGACGGCGTTGCCGGAAACCAGCACGCCGCGCCCCGCCGGAATTCACCCGGGCTTAATTCTGCTGGAAGAATTCTTAACCCCCCTGGGGATTTCGCAAGCTGCCCTGGCGCGGGAACTTAAAGTCTCGGTATCGCGCATCAACGCCATCGTCAACGGTCGGGCCGCCGTGACCGCCGATACGGCGCTCAGGCTATCGAGATTCTTCTGCACGACGGAGCAATTCTGGCAGCACCTTCAGGCCGCTCATGATCTGGAAAAAGCCCGCAAGACTCTCGGTAAACGGATTAAAAAAGACATCCGCATCCGCAGGGCCGCCGCCTAACCCTCAAACACCGCCGCAATCAGGAACTCCGTGTTACCGTCGGCACCTTTCAGCGGGCTGTCGGTAACGCCGAGCGCACGCCAGCCGATCTGGTCGTTGACCCAGCTTTCGATGCGCTCGACCACCGCTCGGTGCAGGTCCGCATCGCGCACCACGCCGCCTTTGCCGACATTGCCACGACCGACTTCGAATTGCGGTTTGATGAGGGCGATCATATGCGCCCCCGGTGCCGCCAGCGCCATCGGTCCCGGCAGCAACACCTCGAGCCCGATGAAACTGGCATCACAAACAATTAGATCGACCGGCTCAGTTACCTGCTCCGAGGTCAGATGGCGCGCATTGGTTTTGTCCAGTACCACCACGCGCGAATCCTGGCTGATTTTCCAGGCCAGTTGCCCGTGCCCGACATCGACGGCATAGACCTTGGCCGCGCCACCACTCAACAACACGTCGGTAAAGCCCCCCGTCGATGCGCCAACGTCCAGCGCGATGCAGCCTTGCGGGTTAATTTTGAAATAGTCCAGCCCGTGCGCCAGCTTGACGCCGCCCCGCGACACCCAGGGGTGGTCCGGGCCCTTGACGGTGAGAGGAATGTCGGAAGAAACCTGATGTCCGGGTTTGTCGAGCCGCCGGGTTTCGGACGTCACCAGCCCAGCCATCACCAGGGCCTGAGCACGGGTGCGGTTTTCGGCCAAGCCCCGTTCGACGAGCAACTGATCGAGACGTTGTTTAGGGGGTTTGGACACTGGTTCCGGCCATTAAGACCGAAAACTCAAGCCAGTTGGGCCAGAATCGCCGGATCGGCTTCGTCGGCCCGGCCTAACGCCGCCAGCACATTGGCGACGATGTGCGACGATTGCAGCCCCGCCATCTCGTATTGGGTTAACGGCTTGTTGTGATCGATGAAAACGTCGGGCATGGTCATGACCCGCACCTTAAGGCCGTTTTCCAGCAATCCGTCGTTAGCCATAAACTGCAACACATGGGCAGCGAAGCCACCGGCGGCGTTTTCCTCGATGGTTATCAGAACTTCATGATCACGGGCCAGACGGCGGATCAGATCTTCGTCCAGCGGTTTGGCGAAACGGGCATCGGCGACAGTGGCGGACAGCCCCATCGACGCCAATTCCTCGGCCGCCTTCAGGGCCTCGCCCAGGCGCGTGCCGAGGCTGAGGATGGCGACGGTGCTGCCTTCGCGCACAATCCGGCCACGGCCGATTTCCAGAACACTGCCACGGCTCGGCAACTCGACGCCCATACCTTCGCCACGCGGATAACGGACCGCTGAAGGCCCATCGTCGATGGCGGCAGCGGTCGCCGTCATATGCATCAATTCGGCTTCGTCGGCGGACGCCATGACCACCATTCCCGGCAACGTGCAGAGATACGTAAGATCAAAGGCGCCGGCATGGGTGCAGCCATCGGCGCCGACGTAGCCGGCCCGGTCAATGGCGAAACGCACCGGCAGACTTTGGATGGTGACGTCGTGCACAACCTGATCGTAGGCGCGTTGCAGGAACGTCGAATAAATCGTCGCAAAGGGTTTGTAGCCCTCGGTCGCCAGCCCGGCGGCAAAGGTCACGGCATGCTGCTCGGCAATACCGACGTCGAAACTGCGCTCGGGAAAGCGTTCAGCGAATTTATCGATGCCGGTGCCGCCCGGCATGGCTGCGGTAATGGCGACGATTGTGTCATCGACCTCGGCTTCGGCAATCAGCGCCTTGGCATAGACACTGGTATAGCTCGGCGCGTTGGATTTGGGTTTGTCCTGCTTGCCGGTGACGATGTCGAATTTGGACACGCCGTGATATTTGTCCAAGGACGCCTCGGCGGGTTTATAACCGTGGCCTTTTTCGGTTACACAGTGCAGCAACACCGGCCCGCGTTCCTTGTCGTCGCGCAGATTTTTCAGCACCGGCAACAGGTGATCCAGATTGTGGCCGTCGATCGGGCCAACGTAATAAAAGCCCAGTTCCTCGAACAGGGTACCGCCGGTCACCATGCCGCGGGCGTATTCATCGACCTTGGCGGCGACTTCTTCAATCTGGCGAGGGAATTTTTTGGCAACTTCCTTGGCCAGATCGCGGGCCGAGCGGAACGGCTTGGACGAGATCAGCCGCGACAGATAGGCGCTGAGCGCTCCCACCGGCGGGGCGATGGACATGTCATTGTCGTTAAGGATTACAATCAGCCGGGCATCCATGGAACCGGCGTTGTTCATGGCTTCATAGGCCATGCCGGCGGTCATGGCGCCGTCGCCGATGACACAAATCACATGGTTGTCGCCACCAGCCAGATCACGCGCCACCGCCATGCCGAGACCAGCCGAAATCGAGGTCGAGGAATGGCCCGCGCCGAAGGGATCATATTCGCTTTCCCGGCGGTTTGTGAAACCGGCCAGACCGTCGCCTTGGCGCAGTGTGCGCATGCGATCGCGCCGACCGGTCAGAATTTTGTGTGGATAGCATTGATGGCCGACGTCCCAGATCAGCCGGTCCCGGGGCGTATCGAAAACATGGTGCAGGGCTACGGTCAATTCGACCACACCGAGCGACGCGCCAAGGTGGCCGCCGGTAAAAGACACCGAGTGAATGGTGTCGGCGCGCAGTTCCTCGACCAGTTGTTTTAATTTCGAGGTGTCAAAATCCCGAATATCCGAAGGGTCCCGCACTTTATCCAAGAGCGGTGTAGAGCTGTCCATTGCCACGATTTTCGTCCTTCCCCAACCCAACACGTCGGCGACGGTGTGTTATTTTAGCCGCCGAAATAGCTGTATTGTCGATGTCTAAGTGGTTCTGTTTACCACAAAATAAGCCAAGTCTTGAAGTAACTTGCCCTTTTCTTCAAAAATATCAAGGTGTGATGCGGCTTGCTCGGCCAAAAGCCGAGCCTGTTCGCGGGCTCGCTCGACACCCAGAAGTGATACGAAGGTCGCTTTCCCTGCCGCCGCATCCTTCCCGGTTTTCTTGCCGACGTCCTTCTCATTGCCTTCCACGTCCAGCAAATCGTCGGCAATCTGGAACGCCAGGCCGACATCGTGGGCATAGGTGTGCAGTACATGATGGGCGTTTTCCGAGGCCCGGCCCAAAATAGCCCCGGCTTCGCAGGACACCGCAATCAGGGCGCCGGTTTTCATGCGCTGCAGGCGGGTTACTTCGGGCATGTTCAATTCATGGTCCTCGGCCACCAGGTCGAGCATCTGGCCGCCGACCATGCCGGCATCCCCGGACGCTTTGGCAAGGGCCAAAACCAGATCCGCACGCACCGTAGCGCTGTCGTGGGTGCGACCGTCGGCGACAACCTCGAAGGCCTTGGTCAGAAGCGCATCGCCGGCCAAAATGGCGGCCGCCTCGTCAAACTGAATATGACAGGTCGGATTGCCTCGGCGCAGATCGTCGTCATCCATCGCCGGCAGATCGTCGTGGATCAGCGAATAACAGTGAATCATTTCAACCGCCGCCGCGACCCGCAAGGCCTGGCCCTTATCGACATTAAACAATTCGGCGCTTGCGGTGACCAGAAACGAGCGGATACGCTTGCCGCCGCTGAGCGCCGTATAGCGCATAGCCTCAACGACGCGGCTTTCCGGTCCGTCGCCCAATACCAGCAAGTCATCGAGAACTCGATTTACCGCCTCGGCATTTTCGCTGAGGGCTGTTTTCAGGTCTTTCAATTCAAGATCCTAAGGGTTCAGAGTCAATTTCGCCGTCGGGGCCGAGCACGATCTTGTCGATCCGGACCTGGGCTTCTTTTAGCTTCGCCTGGCAGTGTTCTTTGAGCTGGGCGCCGCGGGTATAGGCGTCGATAGCTTCATCCAATTTGACCTGCCCCGATTCCAGACGCTGGACGATATCTTCCATTTCCTCCAGCGCATCCTCAAAACTCATCTTGCGGATGTCGGCGGGTATTTTTTTGTCGGCCATGAGTTCCCCTTAGGTGAGCCGGCGATTTTACTGTCCCCCTTGGCCTGAGGCAAGGATGGGAACCGCTTAAGCCTGCATCAATACCCGCACGTGGGCCTGGCTGCTTTCCTTCAGCGCGCCAAGGTCGTATCCGCCTTCCAGCAACGACACCACATGACCCGAACAGCAATCCTGGGCAACAGATAGCAGTTCCCCCGTGACCCAGTCGTAATCGTCGGTTTGCAGGTTGATCTGCGCCAGCGGATCGCGCATATGGGCATCGAACCCCGCTGAAATCAGCAGGAAATCCGGGTTAAACGCCCTGAGCGACGGCAGGATGTCGTCGCGGTACCCCTTGCGGAAGGCGGCGCTGCCCTCGCCCGGCGACATCGGAAAATTACAGATGTTGTTGAATTTTCCGGTTTCCTCCAACGCCCCGGTCCCCGGATAGGCCGGCCATTGATGGCTGGAACCGTAAAACAACCCGGCGTCATGTTCGAACGAATGCTGAGTGCCATTGCCGTGATGGACGTCGAAGTCGATCACGGCGACACGCTCAAGCCCGAGGGTGGTGTGCGCATACTT
>JABMOG010000196.1 GCA_013204265.1 Rhodospirillales bacterium | reverse complement strand
CCGATGCCGTCGCCGGGCAGAATAAGAATTTTCATTCAGGGAACTCCGGGAAATGGGTGGTGCCGTCGCGCACGATTTGGTCGGTCAGGTCGACTTCCCAGCTTAGATAGGTGTTCATCGCCGCCTCATTGCCTTCATCCAGATCATAGGGCCGGTACCAGACATCGACCGGTTCATCGAGTTGGTCTTTGAAACCCGTCGCCATCGGCAACCCGGCCACCACCCATGCCGCCGTGCCACCAGCAAGCACCAGAACATCGCGGCCTGACAATTCCGCGTCCGCAGCGGCCAGGCGCGCCAGAACCCCGTCGGGCGAGGTCAACACGACCTTTGCGGTGTCGGGGATCGCACCTAAGTTTCCGGGCAAGCTGGCGCGAATGGCAAAACGGCTAGCCGGAATATGGCCGCGGCGATGATCGCGGTTGTCGGTCAAGTCAATGACAATAGCGCCGCCGCCGGACATCATCGCCGCCAGTTCTTTTGGTTCCACCGTTTGCGGGCAGGCATCAACGAGGCCGAAAATATGCGCCTGATGCGGGCCGCTGACCAGGTCCGCCCCTTCCAGCCCGTCTTTTAGAACATGGACATCATCCCAGCCCATCTGCACCAGCCACGACGCGGTCATTTTGGCGCGCACCCCGTTGTCGTCGACCAGCACCAGCCGCGCGCCCCGCACGGCGACGTAACGGTCGGTCGCCTGCACCAACTGGCCGCCCGGCGCTGGTTTGGCGTCTGCCAGGTGGCCGGCCTCAAACTCGGTCTCGTCGCGCACGTCCAGCACATAGAGCGTTCGGGACACGTCGTTTCGCCACTGGTCCAGGGTCTTCGTATCGATTTCGGAAACCCCAAACCGCGCCACCACCCGATCGGCACAGTCCCGCGCACGGGCCAGACCTTCACCGGACAACGCCGGAAAGGAAGCCGTCTGTCCCCGGTCCAGTGTGAACCCGGCCAGATGCCAGCCCATGGTGCCGTTTTCCAGCGCCACGACTGTATTCGGTATTCCAGCATTGATCAGCGACTGCGCCCCGATGATGGATCGCGTGCGTCCGGCGCAATTGACGACTACGGTTGTCGCCGGGTCGGGCGCGATATCATGGATGCGCAGCGCCAATTCCGCCCCCGGCACGTCAATGCCGCCGGGGATGCTCATGTTGTTGTATTCCGACATCGGGCGGCTATCGACGATGACCATGTTTTCGCCTCGATCCTGCATGGCATTTAATTCAGCGGCCTTGATATGAGGAGTCTCGAACCGGGTCTCGATGACCTCACCGAACGCTTTTGAGGGCACGTTGACACCGGAAAATACTTCGAACCCGGCCTCGGCCCAACCCCGCACACCGCCGCCGAGATAGGAAATATCGGTATAGCCAAAACGCGCAAGCCGTTCAAAACCGCGCGCGATCAGGTCGTCGTCGCCATTCCCCCCGGCGCATAGCACAATGGCAACGTCACGCCTCGGCAGAAAATCGTCGGCGGTCAGTTCCAGCCGGCTCAGCGGCATCGGCACGGCGAACAGCAGATGGCCATCGCCAAAGGTGCCTTCTTCGCGCAGATCAATCAGCGCCAGCTCGCTACCGGAAACAATCAACGCCTTAACCTCGGCGGCAGACAGAATTTTAGGCTCCACAGACATACGAAATTTCCCTTCAGGCCGCTTTGATATTCTGCGTCGCCGGGAAAACCTTGTAGGTTCCGGCCTGGGTATTATACATGACGCGCTCGTGCAGCTGCTCCAACGCCAGCCCATACATGTGTAAATGCACTGTTTTTTCGTCACCTGTTACGTGAATTGAGTGGATATCATCCGGCATCATCGTGACCCCGTTACCAAAGGAAACCGTTGTTTCCCCAGTTTTCTGAACCTCTCCTATGCCTTCTTCAGAGCTATTTTTGGCCCTCTCATAGAAGATGTTGCGCTCGTCTCCGTGAACCCCGACGATGACCGCCCATGTGGTGTGGTTATGTGGAGGCACACCTTTTCCAGGCAGCGCCGTAGAAGCATAAAGCGCAAACCGGTGGTCATCGTCTTCGCTCAGCCGATAGACCACGCTGTTGCCGTCCTCGTCGCCGACCGGGAAATGGTCTTCGGGGAACAGCTCACGCCTCGCGGCCAGTTTCAGCAGCACGCCCTTGATAGCGTCCAGCGCTTGCGCGTTAACGCCTTGGGTTTTTTCGATGTCGCGGATGTCGGCGATAGCCGCCACCACGCTCTCGTTCCTCTGTTCGCGGATGTTCATTCACACCTCCTGTTTAAATTTTTTCCTGAGATGCGCCATCAGGCCGCCGGCGGCAATCATCTCCATCAGATGCTCGGGCAGCGGCTCACAGGTTAGCGTTTCTCCGGTGCTCAGGTTTGCGACTTGTCCGCGCAAAGGATCAATACGCAGTGTATCGCCTGCATTAATACGATCGACATCGGCGCAGACCAGCGCCGGAACCCCGAAATTCAACGTGTTGCGATAGAATATCCGGGCGAAGGATTTTGCCAGCACGGCGCGGATGCCGAGCAGCTTCAGATGCAGCGGCGCCTGTTCGCGCGAAGACCCGATGCCCATATTGGCCCCGGCAACGAAGATGTCGCCGACCTCAACCGCACCGGCGAAATCAGGATCGAGGGCTTCGAGGCAGAATTTGCACCCTTCCTCGGCCTCACGATTTTTGTAGGAATGGATCGGCGCCAATTGATCGGTGTCGATGTTGTCGCCATACACCCAGGCGCGGCCTTCGGGGTTAATGCTCATAGAAACTCCCTCGGGTCTGTAATTTCGCCTGCGATAGCCGCCGCCGCCACCGAACAAGGCGAACCCAGATACAGTTTCGACGACGCAGGCCCGGCGCGGCCAACGAAATTACGGTTGGTCGACGAAATGCCGGTCATGTTCTCACCCAGCCGCGCGTCGCCCTGGCCGATACAACCACCGCAGCCGGTCGCCAGAATTACCGCGCCCGCGTCTTCCAGCGTCTTCAACGTGCCATCGGCAATGGCCGCGTCCCGGATGCGGTTCGATGCCGGGGCGACGAAAAACCGCATGCCTGCGTGGGCGGTGCGCCCGCGCACCACGTCCGCCGCCATGCGCAGGTCCGCCAGCTTGGCCCCGGTGCAGGCTCCGATATAGGCTTGCGCCACGGGGGTTCCGGCGTGTTCCGCCACATCCGCCGCGTTTTCAGGATTGGACGGGGCCGCCACTTGCGGGCTCAGGGTCGCGCCGTCGATGGTAATGGTGCGGGCAACCGGGGCGTCCGCGTCGCCCTGCCAGGTGTCGGTGTCGATATCTTTGGCCCCTGCCGCCACCAGCCATTCGGCAGTGGCCTCATCGGGCGCAACAATGCCCGTCTTGGCGCCCAGTTCGGCGGCCATGTTGGTCAGCGTCATGCGCTCGTCCACGGGCATGGCGCGCACCGCCGCCCCGCCGTATTCAACGACCATGTAATTGGCCCCCATGATGCCGATATCGCCGCACAGTTTCAAAATAACGTCCTTGGCGGCGACGCCCGCAGGCAATTTTCCGGTAACCTCGATACGCAGCGTTTCCGGCACCCGCACCCAAATCTCGCCGGTCGCCAGCACGCCGGTCAGTTCCGTCGCCCCGATGCCGACCATGAACGCGCCGAAGGCCCCGCCCGTGGTCGAATGACTGTCGCCGCCGACACAGAACATGCCCGGTTTCAAAAAGCCGTTTTCCGGCAGTACGACATGGCAGATACCCTGCTCGGCCAGGAAATGCGGAAGATTTTTCTCTTTCACCCATTGGTGGGTGAAACGCTGAATTTCCACGCTGCCGGGATCGGGGTCGTTGGTGTAATGGTCGGTGATGACGACAACTTTATCTGTATCCCAGACCGGCACGCCCAGTTCGTCGAGCATCCGCCCGGCGCGGCGCGGGCCTGAGGAATCGTGCATCATCGCCAGGTCAACGGCGCAGGTGACGATGTCGCCGGGGGTCACAGAGGATAGCCCGGCGGCGCGGGCGATGATTTTTTCCGATAAGGTCATAGGCTGGCTCATGGTTCAAATCACCTTGTCTTTGCGAAGGGCGTCCCGGCGGGCGTCGTCGTAACCGATCTCGGCCAGCAGGGCATCGGTATGCTGGCCCAGTTTCGGCGCCGGGTTGGCCGGGGCCGGTTCCGCCGCCTGCACCGGCGGGCGCAGGTAACGATAGGTGCCGTGGCCCTCCAACTCGATATCCTGAATTCGACCTTCGTCTGTAACGAACGGGTTTTCCATAGCCTCGCCGACATCCAGGATCGGCGAGGCCGGCACGGTACCGGCAAAATCGATCAGCCATTCGGCGGTGGTCTTGGCGGACAAGGCTGCGTCCAGCATGTCCTGAATTATCGGCCGCGCCTCAAAGCGTTCCTTGAAGGTTTTAAACCGTGGATCATCGACCCATTCGGGATGGCCCAGGGCGCCCGCCAGCGCTGGCCAGAATTTTTCCTTGTTGCACATCAGGTAAATCCAGCCGTCGGCGGTTTTATACAACTGGCACGGCGTCAACGACGGATGCGCGGATCGCGCCATGCGTTTTTGCACATAGCCGTTATTGAGATACCACATCGCCGGATAGCCCAGGTTAGACAACGCCACATCGAACAAGCTGACGTCCAGAT
Organism: Rhodospirillales bacterium; assembly: GCA_013204265.1. Taxonomy (GTDB): domain Bacteria; phylum Pseudomonadota; class Alphaproteobacteria; order Rhodospirillales; family Casp-alpha2; genus Casp-alpha2. The sequence continues at coordinate 3,149 of JABMOG010000196.1, read as the reverse complement.
CGCCGCCTTCGCCCGAGGCCCGCGCGCGGGTCACCCCGCACAACGCCGCATAGGCCAGCGCCAGCCCGGTCATCTGGTCAACCACCGACAACCCGAACCGCGTCGGTTCATTATCGGGATCGCCGGTCAGCGAGAACCAGCCGGTTTCCGCCTGCATCAGGTAATCGAACCCCGGCCAAGACGCGCGCGGCCCAGTGCGGCCATAGGCCGACAGGTGGGCGCAGACGATTTTCGGATTGGCGTCTTTGAGGTGCTCATACGTCAGGCCCAGTTTTTCGGGCACGTCGCCGCGCAGGTTGCTGACCACCACATCGGCGGTCTTCAGCAGATCGAGAAACACGCCGCGCCCTTCGTCACAGCGCAGGTCCAGGGTCAGGCTTTTCTTGTTGCGGTTATAGGCGTGAAACCACTGGCTTTCGCCGTTTTTGAACCAATAGGGGCCGAGATCGCGGGCGAAATCGCCGCTGCCCGGCTGTTCGATCTTGATCACCTCGGCGCCCTGATCGGCCAGCCACATGGTGCCGAATGGCCCGGCGCCATACTGTTCCACCGCCAACACACGAACGCCTTCTAAGGGTTGTGACATTGATTATATGTTCCCAATTCCGTTGCCATTTCGGCCCTGCCCCGCCCGTCGCCCCGGCTTTATCGCGCCGACGGGAAGAAGAACTTTAAGCGATTGCTCTAATAATGAAAGACATACGGGGCTTTCTTTGGATTTTCAAAATTCCCTATATGTTCCGCTAGTCATTGACTTCTTTGGGATTTCCTCTACATATCCCTCATACGTGATGCATTTGTTTTGAGTTACCTAATTAACCAGTACACCGATTAGCTTAGATATCCCCTGACAATGTAAACGTTCAACCGACCGCGTCACCACATGGTGTGGAGCGCGGAACTAAGATACATGTTAGAGGAAGATACTATGGCTATTGGTACTGTTAAGTGGTTCAACCCGACCAAGGGTTTTGGATTCATCGAGCCGGAAGACGGCTCCAAGGACGCCTTCGTCCACATTTCTGCCGTTGAACGCGCCGGACTGTCGACGCTCAACGAAGGTCAAAAAGTCGAATTCGAACTTGTCCCCGGACAAGGCGGAAAATCTTCAGCGGAAAATCTAGTCGTCGTCGACTAACACGATCCGCTTGGCCATCATTGTTGCTCTGTTGCCGGAACCTCCGGGTTCCGGCAACAGTTCAACAACGTGATGCGCCACCGCGGGCAACCCCACGGAAAGAGGTGATATGCCCCGCAAACCCAACTACAAATTCGAACGCCTGGAGCGCCAAAGGCAGAAATCCGCCAAAAAAGCGGCGCGCCAAGAAGCCAAACAGGGAAAGCCGGAAGATGGGAATGCCGACGATAATGGCCTCCCCGGCGCGACTGAAGTTACACCGGACACGCCCGAGGGCAACGACCCCGACCAATAAGGCAGGCAAGACGCTCTACACGTAGGCCGCATTCCCTTCCATCCTTCTCAAATAATCAGGTTGCCCTGAATTGCTCAGGCGAGCACGCTGTCGCCTTCGCGGGCCAATACCTGACGGGCGTAGTAGTCGAAGGTAGCGTTCAGGGGCGCTTGCTTGAGGCGGTAGTCATGGGCGTGGTGCCCGGCCGCTGGCGGCAGCGGTGTGATCTCGCCGGCCGCCATGGCCAAAAGCTGCATTTTCGCGGCGCGTTCAAAATGAAACGCCAGCACAGCGGCTTGCTCAATCGTCTCGCCGGCGGAAAGCTGGCCGTGGTGCGCCAGCAGGATGGAACGTTTGTCGCCAAGCGCCGAGGAAATCAAGTCACCCTCTTCGTCACCGATGGGCGGTCCCGGCCACTCGGACAACCAGGCGCAGTCCTCAAAAAACATCGCTGTGTCCATATGCGACGCGATCAGCGGTACGCCTATCATGGAAAGTGCCGAAACATAAGGTGGGTGCGTGTGGACGACGCAAGTAACATCCGCACGCGCACGGTATATCCAAAGGTGGAACCGGTTCGACGGGTTCGGCATGCCGTTACCTTCAAGTACGGCCAGATCATCATTGACCAGAATAAAATCGCTGGCGTGAATTTCATCCAGCCCGAGGCCGAATTTTGCCGTCCACATGGTCCCCGGCGTCTCGCCCCGAGCCGTGATCTGGCCGGCAAGCGCCGAACCATGGCCCTCGGCCGCCAGCATGCGCGCCGTCAGAGCCAGTTTCTGGGTCACCGTCCATTGCGCCGTCCGGGTCAGGTTTTCGTTCATATCCTGGGTCGCCAAGGCCTCGAAATCGGACTTGGGTTTGTGTTTGTGTGTTTTTTCGCCGTTGTTCATGAACCACCTCTCCCTTTTTACGGGCGCGCCTACACCGGGTTACGCTCGACCAACTGGCGCGCGATGATGATGCGTTGCAGCTCATTGGTGCCTTCACCGATGGCCAGCAGCGGCGCGTCGCGGTAGTAACGCTCGATATTGAATTCCTTGGAATAGCCGTAAGCCCCGTGGATACGCATCGCCTCCATGGAATTTTCGACTGCCGCCTCGGTCGCGAACAGCTTGGCCATACCTGCCTCCATGTCGCAACGTTCCCCGGTGTCATAGGCGTGCGCGGCCTGGTCGACCAACAGGCGCGCCGCCTCGACCCGTGTCGCCATATCAGCCAGTTTTATCTGGATCGACTGGTGCTGGCAGATCGGCTTGCCGAACGTCTTGCGCGTCTGGGCATAGGCCAGGGATTCTTCCAGGCACGCCCGGGCCAGCCCGACGCCGCGCGCGGCGACATTGATACGGCCCAGTTCCAGCCCGCTCAGGATTTGCTGCAGGCCCCTGCCCTCGGCGCCGCCGATCAGGTTCTCCGCCGGGACGCGCACGTTATCGAACCGCATCGCCCCGGTATCAATTCCTTTGTAACCCAGCTTCTCCAGCTTGGACGCCTCGTACCCACTGCTTTTCTCGGCCAAAATCAGGCTCATGCCACGGTGCGCGGGCTCGGCCTTGGGGTCGGTCTTAACCAGCACCGCCAGAATGTTGCCCTCTATGGAATTGGTGATCCACATCTTGTTGCCGTCGATGACGTATTCGTCGCCGTCCAGCGTCGCCTTGGTGCGCACGCCTTGCAGGTCGGTGCCGCAATCGGGTTCGGTCAGGGCGACGCCGCCGCGTAGCTCACCACTGG
>JABMOG010000195.1 GCA_013204265.1 Rhodospirillales bacterium | reverse complement strand
GACGAATGGCTGCCGGAAAAGCTTGAGCGCTCGATGGCCCACCTGGTGGGAAGCGATTATTGCCTCGTCGCGCACGATTACTGGACCGGCAATGGCGAAACCGCCGTTCACCACAATTGCCAAGCCCGCTTCCGCGAAGGCGGGGATGCCTTCGCCAGCCTGTACCGCAAAGGCTATATCCCGTCGTGCAGCGTCATCGCCCCACGCGCGCGGGTGATCGCCGCCGGTGGCTTCGACCCCGGCCTGCGCAACGCCCAGGATTTCGATTTGTGGCTGGCCATGACGCGGGGTCCGGGGGCTGAATTTCTGGTGTTCGGAGAACCATTGTTGCGCTATCACATGGGCAAGGGCGGCATCATGAGCCACACCGCCCGGCGCCTGCAATGTTGCCTGAAAATTGCCCGGCGATATATGCCGGACCTGAAACGACGAACCGGGCCTGGCCTTCCCAGCGTCTGGTTTCGCACCACGGCGCTCTACCTTGAGGCAATCCGCGCCTATGGCCGAAAGGGCCGCTTCGTGCAGTTATTATTGACGATCCTAAAGTTACCGTTTTCATTACTCGCAATGACGGGTTTCTATTTCCTGGGAACGCCCCCTCCCCGGGGACGGTATTTGCGGGAACATGAGGTCGATAATGGATAGGCAAAAGTTGTTGCAGCGGTTTTTGTGGCTGTGGGTTGTTGTCGTCTTTACCGCCTATATGATCCAGTTCCGAGGCCTCGCCGGGCCAATTCTGAGTATCTTGGGGCTTCGGTAATGGCGCTGCTTGTCGTCCTTGCCAATGTGACCGCCGGGCTTGGCCTCGGGGCCATGGTCTTGCGCGTTCTCGGCCTTGATAAGGACATCACCCCGGGCGAACACTGGGCTGTCTCGTTCGCCATCGGGTTTGGTGTTCTCGGTTGGCTGGTCTTCCCCATCGGCATCGCCGGTCTGTTGTCGGCGGGGTCGTTATGGGCGTTGTTATTGATCTCCTCCCTTGGCGTCCTGTTGCTTCGCAATAGCGGGTTGCCGACCTTAAGCGAAAATCTGGGCGCCATAGCCAAGGCGCTGCTCGTCCTCTTGGCTGTAGTGTTGTTGCTCGACCTTGTCGAGGCGTTGGCCCCGCCCGCCGACGCCGACAGCCTGGCCTATCATTTCAACTGGCCGAAGCGGTTTATAGAAGCCGGAAAAATCACCTTCATCCCGCAGGCCTGGATCGGCGCGGTGCCGTTGCTGGTCCAGATGACCTATATCCCGCCGCTGGCCCTCGGCGGCGAGGCTGCGCTGACCCTGTGGACCATGACGGCCAGTTGGGCGGGGGCAGCCCTGTTGGTTGTGTTCTGCCGACGCCATTTATCCCTGAACTGGTCTTTGGCAGTAGGCTTAATTTACCTGACCACCCCGGCAATTGTTTTCGGCGGCGGCAGTGGACAGGTGGAGCCGAAAATGACCCTGTTCGTGATGGCCGGGGCCTGGGGCCTGGCGCGATCCATCGAGACGGGACGGTTGTCTTTCGCCGTGCTGGCCGGATTGGCCGCAGGATTTTTCGCCGGCGCCAAATACATGGGGTTGCTGTACGTCGCCGCAGTGGGTCTTGTCATTTTGTTTCAGCGGGGCGGGGTTCGTCCTGGCCTTGCCGCCGGCGCGGCCTTCGGTTTTGCCGCAATCGCCAGTGGGTTTCAATGGTACGCCTGGAATGCCCTTCACACCGGTGATCCGGTATTTCCCATGTTTTTCGAATGGTTGGGACGTGACGACGTGGCCTTCTGGTCCGCAGACTATAGCGTATGGTTCAAAAAGGCTCTGCGCAAAATCGAACGCGACGTTCCCCGCAGCCTTTGGTGGTTTATCGGCTATCCCTTCAAGGCCACCTTCGACTCCCTGCCGGTGTTCGAGGCCCGGCGTATCGGTTTAGGCCCCTTCGGTATGTTAGTATTGCCGTTCGCCGTTTTCGGAGCCTGGTTCCTGCGGGAGCGGATGCGTCAAAGCCGCCTGTTTGTGTATGCCGTCGTTTGCGCCTTGTTTTATGCCCTTTGGTTTTTTACCGGATCATCACAAAGAATTCGCCACCTTGTGCCGGTGTTGCCCCTGTTCTTATTGGTTGTGACAGTGGCGGCAGCCCGCTTCGCGGATCTGAAAAAAGCTCATTCGCCTTTATGGGCAGCAATGGGGTTAACGCTCATTGTACAACTAGCCGGTCACGGGGTTTTCAGCCTGGCCTATCTGAAGCACCAGGCAGGCAACGACAGTCGCGAGGTATTTTTGTCCCGTAACTTGCTTGCCTACGACGTCGTTCCATGGATCAACGCCAACCTAGGTTCCAATGACCGCCTTTTCCTCGGCTACCGGCAAATTTTATATTATTTAAAAGTCCCCTATTTTTTCGGATCATCCCATATCCAGACGCAGGTGGAATTACGCACGGGCAGGGTCCAACCCAAAACTCTATACCGCCAATTGAAGTCTATCGGGGTAACGCACGTTTTGTTGCCTGTCGAAACGGGATCCGGAGGCGATCTTGCGCAATCACCAATATGGGTTTTGTGGGAATCGGGGTGTTTGGTGCCACGAAAAAGATTTCACCTCAAGAACTTCAAATCCCGGACCCTGCCTGGCCTTGTCAGTGCCCCCTTGGAGGTTGAAATTTTCAGGCTCAATGGCCCAGAATGCCTTCAATAACAGCACGCCAATTGCGTCTCGGTGGAAAAGTGTCTAGGAATTGCATGCTGGCCTTGCGCTGGCGCGAGATTTGGGCGTGATCGACCCCGTCCAGTTTTTTGTTTCCCGGTAAAGCCGCGAGGCGTTTCAAAATCCCATGGCCTTCAAGACCCTTTCCGTCGTGATTCCCTGCTTCAACGAGGAGAATACCCTCGAGGCCTTGGTCGCCCAGGTTCTTGGCGCTGACCATTGTGGCCTGGGCCTCGAAATCGTTATTGTTGATGATAAATCCCAAGATCGTTCGTTGGAAAAGGCTCAAGCCTTAAGCGACGCGCACCGCGAAATAACACTCGTCTGCCATGACCTAAATAAAGGCAAGGGCGCGGCCATGCGCACCGGGTTTGAGAATGCGACCGGCGACATCGTCATCGTCCAGGACGCCGACCTTGAGTACGATCCGGCAGAATACCCAAAATTGCTGGCACCGATTTTGGATGGCCGCGCCGACGTGGTCTACGGGTCGCGGTTCATCGGCGGCGAAAGCCACCGGGTGCTGTATTTCTGGCACAGCATCGGCAACCGGTTCCTGACCTTGTTGTCCAACATGATGACGGACCTCAATCTGACCGACATGGAAACCTGCTACAAAGTGTTCCGCCGGGAACTATTGAGCCAAATTACGCTGGAAGAACCCCGGTTCGGATTTGATCCGGAAATCACTGCAAAAATCAGCCACCTGAAGCCCTTGCCCCGGATATACGAAGTCGGTATCGGGTATTCAGGACGCACCTATGATGAGGGTAAAAAAATCGGCTGGCGCGACGGTGTCCGGGTGATCGTCTGCATCCTCCGCTACAATCTGTTCCGTTAGGAAATCACGCGTTGCCCCGGCAAAAATCCTCCAAGATAAAAGTGACCGTTTTGATTCCCGCTTTTAACGAAGCGGCGACGATTGTCGAAATTCTAGGCGCCGTCAACGCACAGGCCATAGACGGCGTTGCGTTCGAAATTATCGTCATCGACGACGGCTCCTCTGATCGGACGGTGGAACGTCTGGAACAGAATCCGGCGTTATATACAACATTGATAAAGCGCACTGCAAACGGCGGCAAGGGCGCGGCTGTAAAAGATGGTTTGGCGATCGCGACCGGCGATTACGTCCTGTTTCAGGACGCCGACCTTGAATACGACCCGGCGGAGTACGCAAGCCTGTTGAAGCCGGTGTTGAAGTTCAACGCCGACATCGTCATGGGCAGCCGCCTGGTGGCATCGCCGTGCACCCGAGTGTCCTATTATTGGCACAAGGTCGGCAACCGGTTGATTACCTTCGCCTTCAACATCCTCAACAACACGACCTTCACCGACGTCTATTCGTGTTATCTGCTGTACCGGCGCGATCTGGTGCCGGTCGGAGACATCGTCACCGAAGGATGGGAACAGCAGGCGGAAATTCTATCGCGCGCCGTGGCCAAGGCCGAAAGCATGTTTGAGGTGCCAGTCAGCTATTACGGCCGCACCTACGGCGAAGGAAAAAAGATCATGGCCCACCACGCCATTGCCGTGATCTGGACGATCTTTGTCCGGCGATTGTTTCGGTGATTCGAACCTGGTTTTGAAAACGCCATGAACATCAAGACTCTGTCCTTTGTAGCCTTGGTTAGCGCCGGACTTGGCGTCGTGTTGATGGCCGTGCGCACATATTACGCCGTCTCTTTTTCCGAACCCTTGCAATTGACCACTAGCGGCGCGGAATACGAATCCCTTTACGTCATCTGGAAATACATCCAGGGCGCACCGGTTTATGTGGACCAGACGCGAATTCCATTTGCCGGAACGTATTATAATTGGCTCTATTATGCTTTTTATGGGGAGGTCGCGAGTTTTGTCCTTAGCGCCCTTTCCCTAACTGATGCGTGGTTGCCTACGATAACGAAATTATTGACGTTGTCGGGTGCGACCATCGGAACATGGGTTTCCTATCGATGTTTTTGGAATATGGGATTCGGCCAAGACAAAAACGGAAGGCTGTTGTCTTTCGCTTTCGCGGTCCTTCTTTTCTTCGGACCCCTCATGGGCTTTTGGGCCATTGCAACGGCACCGGACATCTGGGCACTAACACTCGACGTCACGGCCGTTTTCGTTTTCCTGCGCTATTACCAGAGCCATCCAGTCAAAGCCGTTCTTTTGTTCTGTCTTTTTGCGTATCTCGCCTGGAGCTTTAAACAAATATTCGTTTTTTCACCAGGTGCCGTAGGGCTGCTTCTCCTTATCAGGCGTGACTGGAAGCTTCTTTTTATTCTAACTTTTGGAATGTGGTCCGCCTGGGGTCTCACTCTGGCTATCGGCAGTCTCGACTATGTTCACACTATTGTCGCCTTTGGAGGAACGTCCGTCGAGTTAGCCCGTTATGAACTCGTTCGTAACTTGATCAATCTGACCGTAAAGATTCAGCCCGTTCTTATCATGCTCGCGGTCGCAGTGATCGCCACAGTAATAAACCCTTCCTTCAGAACCGTCCTTCGGGTCGGATTTTCTGAAGGGGAAAATAGAGGGCCGGAAATAACGTTCTCACTCGCTCTCTTAGGAGTTCTGATAACATCCGTCCTGGCAATTCCGGCCAGTGCCAAGATCGGCGCCTCGGAAAACTATTATTTTACCCTGACCTTTTTCATGATGTTGGCGGGTCTTTCCTGGCTGCGGATATCCTCTCAAAAGGAGAATATAGTGGGATGGGCTTATGGCGCCATGAGCCTTGGCTGGTTGGGGAATCTGATTGCGGTCAGTTCCGTTTTTGTCGGGCTGCAAGGCGTCCTATCGACTCGTCATATGCACGACAGTATGACGGCGGCCGCAGGGTGCCTTAATCAACAATCTCTTTCAGACTCCCTGTTCATCTCAAATCCCTACCTTTCCCTGCCTTGGATGGTTCCCGCACGTCAACATTTTGTCATTCACTACAACTATCCTATGGACCGAGCTTCGGGGGTTTCCATGGAGGGTGGCGGCGTTGGCGGCTTGATTGATGATGGCTATTTTGCAACCCTTATCCTGCCAGCGGGTTTGAAGGGTAGTTATGACGGCGCTCAGCTAAGTCGCTATCGATTACGCCCGCAGACATGTCCGGGTCTGTTAATATATGATCGCACGAATGTCCCGGCACCGCCGCCGGACCAGACCAGTGGGGGAAGCGCGCCGAAATCATGACTGAAGCCAAAGACATTGTCATTCTGACGGCAACCTATAACGACTGGGATGCATTCCTGCCGTTTCTGGAATCGCTGGACGAGTCCCTGTCCCAGGCGTCGCTCAACGCACGGGTCGTCGTTGTCGATGACGGATCCTCGTTCCCGGCCAACAACCCGGTGCCGATTTCCCAGGGCTTTAGCGCCATACACCAGGTTACCGCCATTACCCTGGCCCGCAATATGGGAAACCAGCGCGCCATCGCCATCGGCCTTGGCTATATCGCCAAGGAAATGGACTGTGACTATTTAGTGATCATGGATTCCGATATGGAAGACCTTCCCGAATACGTTCCCCAATTGGTCGAGCGCGCCAGTGAGACCAACAACAAGATAATTTTTGCCGAACGAACCAGTCGCGCCAATGGCATAACCTTCAAATTGTTTTACGGGCTTTACAAATCCCTGTACCGGATGTTGACCGGAATGCCGATTTCCATCGGCAATTTCAGCGCCATTCCCGGGCGGCTGGTCAAGCGGATTGCCGCCATTTCTGAAATCTGGAGCCACTTCCCCGCCGGCATTATGCGCGCGAAGGTGCCTTATGAGACGCTGCCGTCTTCGCGTGGGTCGCGCCTGCACGGCGAAAGCAAAATGAATTTGGTATCCCTGGTCATTCATGGAATCAGCGGCCTTTCGGTCCACGCTGATGTGGTCGGGGTAAGGCTGCTTCTCGGCATCCTGGGATTGAGCGCCATTATCCTCACCAGCATTACCGTTATCGTCCTGCAGAAGCTGTTCACCGACATCCACATGTTAGGGTGGACATCGCAAATCGTTCTCGTTCTCGGCAGCATACTGTTTCAGATGCTGATTGCGGCGATGTTGATCGTTTTCCTGGTTCTTGCTCAAAAAAACCAGCGCACCATTATTCCGGCGATCGATTACGATGCTTTTATCTTTACTATTGAACAGCTATATCCTGCGACCAGTGGGACCCCAGCTCCTTGAATTCACGAAAGACCCAATTCTATGTCCGGCCCCGATATCCCACCCCTCACCGACGAAGAAAAAGCATCCTGGCCAAAAGAGCCAATCGTAGCGCTGGAAAAACCGTTTGTGGACGCGCGCGGTGAAATTCAGCCGCTGGTGGACCTGATGATGCGAAGCGCGGTGATGATCGAATCAAAAAAAGGCTCGCTGCGCGCCAACCATTACCACAAGACCGACTGGCATTACTGTTACGTGCTGTCCGGCGCCATCGAATATTACCACCGCCCGACCGGCAGTGTTGAGGAGCCCGAGTGCCTGATCGTCAAAGCCGGTGCAATGGTGTTCACGCCGCCGATGGTCGACCACGGCATGAAATTTCCTGAAGACACCACGTTTCTGACCCTGTCGCGCAATCCCCGCGACCAGGCGTCTTACGAGGCCGATGTGGTTCGCGTCAACATGCTGGGCACCGACGGGCTGACGTCCTGGAAGCCGGGGGACTGAGCCTATCATGACCGCCGAGACCTGCCGCCGGCGGGAGATTTGCAGGCTTTGTGGTGGTTCTGACCTGACCCTGGTGCTGGCGTTAACGCCAACGCCGCCGGCCAACGCCTTCGTGGATGACGCGGCCAAGTCCAAACCTCAAGCCTGCTTTCCACTGGATGTGTTCTTTTGCGAGACCTGTAACCACGTCCAGCTTCTCGATGTGGTTGACCCGGCGGTCCTGTTTGAAAATTATGTCTATGTGTCCGGCACGTCGCCGTCTTTCGTTAAGCATTTTGACGATTACGCGAGCGCCCTGATTGACCGCTTCGCACCAGCCGAAGGCAGCCTGGTCATCGATATCGGGTCCAACGACGGCACCTTGCTGGCGGCCTTCCAGAAAAGAGGGCTGCGTGGACTGGGTATCGATCCGGCCCGCGACATCGCGGCCAACGCCACCAAGGCCGGGGTTGAGACCATTGCCGATTTCTTTTCTCTGGGCTTGGCGTGCAAGATTGCCACTGAGCGGGGGCACGCCGCCATCGTCACCGCCAACAACGTTTTCGCCCATGCCGACGACTTAACGGAAATCGTCCAGGGCGTGCGTACACTACTGGCACCGGACGGCGTGTTTGCTTTCGAGGTCTCGTATCTCGCCGACGTGGTCCATGACACCTTGTTCGACACCATCTATCACGAACACCTGGCCTATCATTCCATAAAACCGCTGGAGACATTTTTTGCCGCCCAGGGCATGCGTCTGTTCGCGGTAGAGCACATCGCATCGCACGGCGGCTCAATCCGGGGCATCGCCGGTCTTATCGACGGTGCGCACCCAGCCGACGGATCGGTCGCCGCCCTGATCACCGAGGAACAGGCGGCCGGGCTGGACCGCAGTGAGACGTTTAAGGCCTTTGCCGCCGATATCGACGCGCTGGGGCTGCAACTCAAGGCCTTGATCAAAGACATCAAAGCCGACGGCAAGACCATTGCCGGGTTTGGCGCCCCGGCCAAGGCAACGACACTGATGTACCATTTCGGCATAGGCGCCGATGAAATCGACTTCATCGTCGATGACAGCCCACTGAAACAGGGATTGTATTCGCCGGGCACCCATATCCCGGTGGTGGCGTCCGGCGCGCTCTATAAACGCCGCCCCGATTACGTTCTCATTCTGGCCTGGAATTTTGCATCGGCCATTATGGACAAACATTCCGCCTTTCTTGACGGGGGCGGGCGCTTTATTGTGCCGCTGCCGGAACTGAAGACCTTTGGACCCCAGACTCAAACCGTTAATGGAGCCCCATGACCGAATTTTTATTACAATACGATATCGAGGAAATCGCCACCGCGCTCGGTGACAAGGCGCAGGCCTTTGCCGGCAAAACGGTGATGCTGACCGGCGGTCGGGGATTTCTCGGTCGTTATTTCACCGAAGTCTTTACCCACCTGAACGCAACGGTTCTCGATAAGCCGTGCAAAATCGTCGTTCTCGACAACTTGATTACCGCCGGCGAGGCGGGCGCCAATGTCGCCGAGGCCGACAACATCACCTTCCTGGAACACGACGTCATCCTGCCGCTCGAATGGGATGATAAGCTGGATTTCATCATCCACGCCGCCGGCATCGCCAGCCCCTATTATTACCGCAAGTATCCGCTGGAAACCCTGGACGTCGCCATCACCGGGACCAAGAACATGCTGGCTCTGGCGCAACGCCATCAGGCGCGGATCAGCTTTTTTTCGTCGAGTGAGATTTACGGCGACCCCGACGCCGCCCATGTGCCGACGCCGGAGAGTTTCCGTGGCAACGTCGCCGCCCAAGGCCCGCGCGCGTGTTACGACGAAAGCAAACGGGTTGGCGAGACGTTGTGTTATATCTTTCACGAAAACCACGGGCTGGCGACCAACACCATCCGGCCGTTCAACGTGTTCGGCCCCGGCATGCAGGAAACCG
>JABMOG010000194.1 GCA_013204265.1 Rhodospirillales bacterium | reverse complement strand
GACCTACCCCAACCTGATGGACAACGTGAACTATTTCAACGAAGGGGTGAAGGAATACCGCGCCGGCAATTGGGACAAAAGCATTGGCCGCTTCAGAGAAGCGTTCCAGGCCAACGAAAACGACAAATTGGCGCAAACTTATATTGAGCGCTGTGAACACCTTAAGGCGGAACCGCCCAAGGAATGGAACGGCGTCTGGGTGATGACGTCAAAGTAAAGGCGGAAAATTGCCCGCATTTCAAAATATCTTCTGGTAAACCCGGAAATTCTCTTTATTTCATTAAAACCTTCCCTCTTTACCTTCCGAAAACGAGGATCATGAGCAAGTCCCCCGGCGTTGACGCCATTCTCAAGCAATTGTCCGTGGAATTCCGAGAATCGTGCGAGGATTCTCTGGTTATCGTCGATAACGCCCTCACGCGCCTGATGGATGGCAGTGGCGACTGGGATGAGGATTTCCCCGAAGTTCTGCGCCGCATTCATTCCATCAAGGGCGGTGGCGGCACGTTTGGTTTTCCGGCCATCACCATGATCGCCCACGCCCTGGAAGATTATATCGAAACCGCCGGCACTGTCGGCTCTGAGCACCTACCTGCCATCCAGGTCTATTGCGACACCATCCGCGACATTGCCGACACCGGGGTCAATCCTGGCGACAGCGAAACCACGGAAATTCTGCGTGCCCTGCCGGTCAGCGGCTCCGTTGCGGTGAACGCCATTACCACCGAGCAGAAAACCCGCGAAATCGGCTTTTTGCTGGTCCTGCCGAAGGGCCTGCAACGCCGGATCATCGGCGAAGAACTGGCGTCGTGCGGCTTTCGGGTCAGCCTGGCCGAAACCGCCCTCCAAGCCATCGAAATCGCGCTCGCCAACCCACCCGACATTTTCGCCGCCAGCCGTTTTAACGAAGACATGACCGGCATTGAGCTGGCCCGCGTGTTCAAGGCCATTGATGCCCTGTCGGACGCCAAATTCCTGTTGATGACCAGCGCCGACGAAACCGACCCCAAAACGCTTGGTCTTTCCAATGACGCCCGCGTGGCGCGCAAGGGTGACAAATTCACCGAGGACATGACCAACCATCTGATCGAATGGGGCGTGTTCGGGGACATCAGGACCTGACGGCGGGGATTTGGCCGACAAGGTAGTAACCGGCACGTTACGGGACCGGATCTAAAAAGCGAACGTCTATTTCTCACCAAACTTTCTTCAACCTTACACGCCAAAAGGCACACAAAACCCACTTGTCCGCATCACTCATTTTCTGGTCGCCATACCGTTCCAGAAATCTAATTTGGATCTGGCTTTGAATGGCAGCTTTACTTTGCTGGCTAGAGCGCATGGCAAAGTAAGCTGCTCCGAGACTGCCAATTGCAGCTATTGCCGCACTAATCCCAGCTAGGCTTTCAACGGAAAAATAACACTTCTCCCTCTAAACCCTTGTGCACTAGCCGGGACGGGCGGGCTTTCCCCTACTTGGTGGTCGCGATGAAGACGCCGTCCCAGTCGGCGGCGGGCGGGTTTATTTGGTATTCGGCGATACGTTCTTCGTACAGATCGCAGAGCACATCCAGGTTGGCGTCGAGCTTCCAGGGTTTGTGTTCGGCGTCGCCGAGAACGCGGATTTCCTTGAACATTTCGGCGGCCTCGTCGAAATGTTGGTTCTGATAGGTTTTTATGGCGTCGGAAATTTTCTTTTGCAGGTCTATGAACCTGGGACTTGCCTTGATCTCCGCGTCCCCCATCAGGCCGTAGATACGGGTGCCTTCAGTCTTGCCCTTAACCTGAATGAAATCGAGATCGATGGTCGCCATGCGATCTTCAACCGCCGCGTTGGTGGACGGGCCGAGAACCACATTCATGCCATAGCTCTTGCTCTGGCCTTCCAGGCGCGCCGCCAGGTTGACCGTATCGCCAAGCACAGAGTAATCGAAACGCTGATCAGACCCCATGTTGCCGACGACGCATTCGCCGGAATTCAGGCCGAGGCCGACCTTCAACGGAATATGCTTGCGGCCTTCCTCTTTTGCTTCAATTTCAAGCCGGTCGTTGAGCGGCCCCATTTCCGCCAGCATTGCGAGCGCCGAAGTACAGCCATTAAAGCAATGATCGTCGTCGTCCATCGGCGCATTCCAGAACGCCATGATGCAGT
>JABMOG010000193.1 GCA_013204265.1 Rhodospirillales bacterium | reverse complement strand
CTTCGCCGTCCAGGCGCTCGACCAGATTCTAAATTCGGCGGCCAAGACGTTGTATATGTCGGGCGGCCAGATGGGCGCGCAGATCGTGTTTCGTGGTCCCAACGGAGCGGCGGCGCGTGTTGCCGCCCAGCATTCCCAGTGTTACGCGTCGTGGTATGCCCATTGTCCTGGCCTCAAGGTGGTCGCACCGTGGTCGGCGGCAGACGCCAAGGGATTGCTGAAAGCCGCCATTCGCGACCCCAACCCGGTGATCTTCCTGGAACATGAAATCCTTTATGGGCAAAGTTTCGAAGTGCCTGATGATCCGGACTTTGTGCTGCCCATCGGGCGGGCCAAGATTGAGCGCCCCGGCACGGACGTTACCATCACGGCCTTTTCCTTCACCGTCGGCATGGCGATGGAAGCCGCCGACGTTCTGGCCGGTGAAGGCATTGAGGCGGAGGTTATCAACTTGCGCACGTTGCGCCCGCTCGATACCGACACCATCGTGGCGTCCGTACGCAAGACCAACCGCATGGTCACCTTGGAAGAAGGCTGGCCGGGCTGCGGTATCGGCTCGGAAATCGCCGCCGTGATAATGGAACTGGCGTTCGACGATCTCGATGCCCCGGTGGTCCGCGTCGCTGGCGCCGACGTGCCCATGCCGTATGCCGCCAATCTCGAAAAACTGGCGTTGCCAACCATCGCGCAAATCGTCGAGGCGGCAAAATCCGTCTGTTACAGGTAAGACGACCCATGCCCGTACAAATCCTCATGCCCGCCCTGTCGCCGACCATGACCGAAGGTAAACTCGCCAAGTGGGTCAAGAAAGAAGGCGACGCCGTCGACAGTGGTGACGTCCTGGCCGAGATCGAAACCGACAAGGCGACGATGGAAATCGAAGCCGTCGAAGAAGGCATCCTGGGCAAAATCCTTGTTGCCGAGGGCACGGAAAACGTCGCCGTCAACGCGGTTATCGCGTTGTTGTTGGAGGACGGCGAAGACGCCTCGGCCTTGGAGGGGGCGTCCGCACCCGCACCGGTCGCCGCGCCTGCCGTTGAAGGACCCTCAGCCGCCGCTCCGCAACCGGCCCCTCAAGCTGCTCCTGCACCGGCAAGGGACGGGACGCGCACCATCGCCAGCCCACTGGCGCGGCGTATTGCGGCTGACAAGGGTATCGACCTTGCCACGATTTCCGGCTCCGGCCCGCGCGGGCGCATCGTCAAAAGCGATGTCGAAAGCGCCATGCCCGGCGCACCTGCTGCGGCATCCTCCTTTACGCCATCCCCGCCCAGCGCACCGGGCGCACCGCTCAGCCCGATGCCGGAGTTCGAAGCCGTGCCCCATTCGCCCATGCGCAAGGCCATCGCCCGGCGGCTGACGGAATCGGCGCGTGATATTCCCCACTTCAACGTCTCCGTCGATGTGCATCTCGACGCCTTGCTCGACACCCGCAAGCGGCTCAACAACCACGACGGCGCGGTACAGAAAATTTCGGTCAACGATTTCGTCATCAAGGCCGTCGCCCTGGCGTTGGCCCGGGTTCCGGCCTGCAATGTGTCGTTCACCGAGGATGCGACTATTTTCCACAAACGCGCCGACATCTCGGTCGCGGTATCCATCGAAGGTGGTCTGATCACGCCGATCGTCAAAGACGCCGGCAACAAGGGCCTGGCGACTATTGCGCAGGAAGCAAAATCACTCGCCGAACGCGCCCGTGCGGGAGACTTGAAACCCGACGAATACGAGGGCGGCACCTTCACCATTTCCAACATGGGCATGATGGGCGTGACGTCCTTTAATTCGATCATAAACCCGCCCCAGGGCGCTATCCTTAGCGTCGGCGCCGGGGCCTTACGCCCGGTCGTCACCAACGGCGCGCTGTCGACGGCGACCGTGATGACGCTGACGCTGGCCGTTGATCACCGCTGCATTGACGGTGTTGTGGCGGCGGAATTTATCGGCCAGCTAAAATCCATCCTCGAAGAACCCCTTCAGTTTATGTTGTAGGAGGTCTGAGCGTATGACCGAGACCCAATTCGACGTACTCATCATCGGTGGCGGCCCAGGCGGGTACGTTAGCGCAATTCGGGCCGCGCAATTGGGGCTCAAGGTCTGCGTCGTGGAAAAGAAACACTTAGGCGGCATCTGCCTCAACTGGGGCTGCATCCCGACCAAGGCGCTGCTGCG
>JABMOG010000192.1 GCA_013204265.1 Rhodospirillales bacterium | reverse complement strand
GACCGAGATGTTCGGCTTGTACGCCCTGTCCGGCAAGGCGACGGCATTTATGGGGCCGGCGCTGCTGGCTTGGGTGACGGTGGCGTTCGATAGCCAGCGGGCCGGCATGGCGACGATCATAGTGTTTCTTATCGTCGGCTTGTGCCTGTTAGCGGGCGTGCCTGACCAACGCGGGGAAAACACGGGTGCCTCAAAGGTTGGACGTTGAATCGTTGAACATTGAACCGGCGGCGTTTTTACCGGACAATCGGCTTTATGACATTTCCTGACAATAAATTTTCCGATATTTCGGCGTTCGCATCCGCCTATTTCGAGCAATGCGCTGCGGCGCAGGCATCGGTCGATGGGGACAGGCTGAAAGCCGCCTTCGCCCTGCTGGACGAGGCCTGTGGGCGGGGCGCGACCCTGTATGTTTGCGGCAATGGCGGCTCGGCGGCGATTTCCAACCATCTCGTCTGCGACCATTCCAAATGCGGCCAGACCGATACCGACCTCAGGCCTAAAGTGGTCTCGCTGTCGACCAATATCGAAATGATAACCGCCATCGCCAATGATCTCAGCTACGACGAAGTTTTTGTCTATCAGCTCAAGACACTAGCGGAACCCGGCGACATACTGTTGACTATTTCGTCGTCGGGGGATTCTGAAAATGTCGTCCGGGCTGCCCGGTGGGCCAAGGACAACGGCTTGGGCGTCATCGCCTTTACCGGGTTTGGTGGTGGCCGCTCGGCCGATTTAGCAGATATTAACCTGCATGTGACCGGCGATAATTACGGCGTCGTCGAAGATGTTCACCAGGGTTTGATGCACATCCTGTCGCAGTTCCTGCGCCAGAGCCACATGAACGAAACGGTCATCCCGGACCGAAAGTTTTAGGGGGGCGCCCGTGGTCGATCCCGAAACAGACGTCTATGAGCTGTTCGCCGTAAAGTACGCCACCCATGGCCGCACCCAGGCGGCCAATTTCGTCGATCCACCGGACCCGCACGAAGCCATGCCGATTGACTATTTCGTCTGGGCGGCGGTCTCGAAAACCCGCACTTTCGTTATCGACATGGGGTTTACCGAAGAAACGGCGATCAACCGGGCGCGCACCTATATCCGCTGCCCAGCCGAGGCACTGGCTCTTGTTGGTATAGATGCGAAAGCCGTCGAAGACGTTATCATCACCCATTTTCATTACGACCACATCGGCAATTTCGACAAGTTTCCGAAGGCCGATTTTCACCTGCAAGACCGGGAAATGGCCTTCGCCACCGGGCGCAACATGCTCAACCCGGCGCACGGCTCGTCGATGAACGTCGAAGACGTGGTCGGCATGGTGCGCCATCTTTACGGCCAGCGGGTCGTCTTTCACGACGGTGATGCCGAGCTGGCTCCGGGCACCTCCGTTCACCACATCGGCGGCCATACGGATGGCTTACAAGCCGTCCGGGTGATGACCAAGCGGGGCTGGGTGGTGGTGGCGTCGGATGCGTGTCACCTGTACGCCAACATGGAAACGCGCAATCCGTTTCCGATTATTTTCGACCACGGCGCGGTGCTGGCGGGCTACGACCGCCTGCGCGAACTGGCCCCGACACCGGGCCACATCGTGCCCGGTCATGATCCACTGGTGCTGGACCGCTACCCGGCGGTATCAGACGATTTGGTTGGCATTGCGGTGCGTCTCGACGAAGAGCCGATTGGGGTTTAGCCCGATATCTTTTTGGCGCCGCCGTTCGCAGCTTTCTCGAAAACCGCCAGCAAGCGAAAGGCCACCCAGCGACCGATCAGGGGAAGCAACAGGCTCTCCAGTTTCAGCACACCCGGCACGGCCATGGCGGGAAGCAGGGACCACCGGCGAAAGCCACCGGACAGGGGATAGGCGATAAAATCGAACCACTCAATTTTGACCAGCTTCAAGGCCGGAAATTCTTGTCCCATGTGCTCCCGGTACCGGCTGCACAGTAGTGTCGGGATTGCCTGGTTGGAATCGAAAGGCTGTCGGTCCGGGTCCGGCGTGATTTCGGCTAACGGGTCGGCAGTCATGTCGACAGGTTCGGGGTGAAAAAATCTGAAAAAGAAACCGCTCAACACAGTGATCGCGGGCTCTATCATGATTAGCCGCCCGCCCGGTTCCAGCACACGCTCCGCCTCGGCCAGAAACAACCGCGGTTGTTCGATATGGTGAAAAACATCGACCATGACGATATTGGCGAAGCTAGCGTCTGAAAAAGGCAGCGTTTGCGCGTTGGCGACAGCATCTAACCAGGGCAGCTCGGCGATGTCGGTGGAGACAACATCGACGGTAAATTCCTTAAGGTTCCCCGACCCGCCACCGACTTCCAGGCTTTTACCTTCCCGGCACCAGGAAACGATCTTGCGGTAATAGTTCGAATAGACTGCGCGCAAAACCGGTTTGGTTTCCCAGATCGTTCGGTGTTCAGCCAGAACCTCTGCCGTCATGGTCAGAAGGCTTTCAGTTTTCGGAAAGCAAAAATTACCATTTTTAATAGAAGCCAGCCGTGGCGAAATCTTGAAATCTGAGTTTCTCCGTAAACCCTTTCGGCATAGCGAACAGGAATTTCCGCTACTTTAAGGTTCAGCTTGGCGGCGCCAAAAATCAGGTCAAAGTCACCAAAAGGGTCGAAGTCTCCGAAATAGCCGCGATTCTTTCGGATCATTTCGTAGTCGGATTTGCGCAAAACTTTCGTTCCGCACAGCGTATCGGTAAACCGTTGATTTAAAAGCCACGAGAATAGCCACGAAAACACCTTATTGGCGACAAGGTTGAGAAAGCGCATGGCGTCGTCTTCCATGGGATAAACAAGACGCGACCCGTTGATGAATTCTCCCTGTCCCAAGGCAAGAGCCTCGAAAAACTTGGGTAGGTCTTCGGGTGGCATGGTCAGGTCGGCGTCCAGGATCATCAGGACCTCGCCTCGGGCTGCCTCGAACCCCAAGCGTACTGCATCGCCTTTGCCCTTGCCCGTCTGAACCAGAACTTTGATGTCTTTTTTCGGATATTTTTCGATGACCCGGCGCACCTCCTCCAGCGTGCCGTCGCTGCTGCCGCCTTCTACATAAAGAATTTCCATATCCTTGCAGAAGGCCGGTATCCGTTTGATCGCGGCCTCTATGTTGCCGCGCTCATTGCGGCACGGGATCAACACCGTGACGGACTTGGGTTGCTCTGGTGGGGCAAAATTAGGGGCCGGGCGCGCAACTACGTAGTTGCGTAGACATAAAAGCCTGATCAATGGCAGCGGCGCAATAAACCGGTTTAAAAGGCCACCAATTCCGAAAAGGGATTTAGGAACCAACTGGCGCCACTCGCGTTTAATTACCTCAAACTGGCTCAAAGTCAGAAGATTGCCGATATCGCCGGCGGTCAGCCAGTTCTGTTGTGGCTGCGGCATTTTACCACCAAATCCTTGTGCGATTCTCAACAACGGTGCCCAGGCGACGGAGTAATAGGCGACGATGATGCGCGTCTCGGGCGTGCACAGGGGCCGCAGGTTTTCGAGCGCCTTTTGGCAATCGGACAGCGATCCGATGGTATCAGATATGACGATAACATCGAACGGTCCGCCGAGGCCCTTCATGAATTTGGGGTCCTCTGCATCGCCGACATGGAACTCGAACTGGGGATGATTGGCCTTAGCCACCTCGATCATATTGGTGGACAAGTCGACGCCGACCCCTTTACCGGGTCTCAATTCAGACAGTAGGCAGCCGGTGCCACAGCCGATTTCCAGAATCCGCAAGCCCTCGGGAATAAGAAAGCGCATATACCGGTAGTCGTTCTCGTAAAAATACCGGTTCTTATCGATCCAGGAGTCCCGGGTGCTGGCGACTAGGTCCGCATGTTCCCGGATGGTGTCTTTTCGTTTGGAATAACTTGAATCCATATCACCCCTTGGCGCAGTAGTTATCAAAATTGGTATAGAAAAGAGGTGTTAATCCGCGGATAAAACACGAACTTTTGGCGACGATCGGGTTGGCGGCGGCTGGGTCCAGAAGCCGGAATCGAACATTGACCGTAACTACGGCCAGAATAAGAATCAACATCCCCGCTTGTCCAGCACGAAGCCAGTGCCTTGGCCAAGGGGCTATCATTTGCGCCAATTCCCTTAAAACAATGGCGGCGGCTAAGATCACCCAGGTTTCGACATAAACACTATAATAAAAATTAAAAAACCCTCGCCCGACCCAGAATATCGCCACGATCATTCCAGCCATCAGGCATAGGAATCCAGCCTTCGTGGCGGCCTCCCATTTGCCCTGCAACGCCAGCACAAAGGCGCCAGCGGGAACCAGAATATAAAAAATCGCGAACGGGTAATCGAAATTCCGCAACCGCTCAGTGACAAAACGGATGACCTCGGTCATGGAAAAGCCACTGGCGATGGACCGCGCCACATTGGCGATGGCTCCGCCACCATCCGGCGAAGCGGCAGCCTTGGCGGGGGCGGGCGAATAGAGCGACATCTGCTCGAGAAAATTAACCACGGAAAAAGTCGTCCACCAGTTGTCGTTAAAAAAGCTCAGACCATAGGCCAGAGAAAATCCGATGGCGACGGCTCCCAGGCCGACCACCCCATAGCGTGCCGCGCCCAGGTGCCATCGCCCAAAAATAAGAGCGCAGGAAATTACGAATATCGCGATAAGGCCCTGATACAGACCGTGGCTACCAGGCGCGAGGTTACCGGTGAAAACAACCGCGACAGGGGCGGCCAAAATAACGGCTACGACAGGTACGGTCCACATCAGTTTCTGTGGCGGCATTTTTGTAAGGTCCCGGCGTTCCCACCAGCCGAAAACGAGGGGCAAAAGCGGCAGAAATATAATCACGATGACGTTTTGAATTTTGACCATCAGCGCGGCGTGAATGAGAAACCCGCTCAGGCCCAGTAGCCAACATCCACGGCGCAGGGTCGCCCTTGGCGCCGCCATCAGCGCCAGTGCGGCGGCAAAAATCAGGATCATGGACGACAGTTCGGTCCGCAACATAACCGACTGCGCGGCTATTCCGCCGCCGCCGATGGCAAACACCGCGCCCAGCAAAAGGCTGGCCCACCACCCCCAGCTTTGTTTTTTGAGGAGGATGGAAATACTGCCGTAAACTAACCCCACAAGTATCCATGCCTGAACAACGGAAAACCATCGCCCGGCTATGACCAACGCTCCATAGGTAGTATCGAAATTCGTCGCCGCCAGCAGTCCATTCATATCGTGGACCGACACCATTCCCAGCCAATCGAAGACCTGAAACCACCCGGCCAGGGACAGGAAATAAACGTACCCGGTGTGGGCGTTGGGGACCAGCGGTTGGCCGGCGTTAATTAGCAGCGCCTGATAGACAGATACCAGATCCATATCCGAATTGGCCAGAACGTCCCTGGCGATACCGTGATAGAGCGAGGGAAAAGCGCACAAGGCAAACAGGATGGCCAGCGCCAGCGCATGTTCCCATGCCCCCGGAGCGCCCTCGGCGAAGGTGGCCCTCAAGGGTAAGCGTTGGTCGGTATTCGCGTTCATGGGTCCCTTGTATTGCATTTATTCGATCAGGGCCACAGGTAGCATGACCCGGTGGGTGCGCCTGTGATAGCATCACGTTTATGAAAAACTTACCAAACCCTTTGCCTCTTCTGCTTACCCTCGGCCTTTGCGTTTTGACGATCGCAGAAACCAAGGCTGATGAGTCGGTCAGCGTGCAAAGGCTGAAAAAAACAAAGGAATGCCGAAGCTGCGAATTGACGAGGGCGGGCCTTACAGGACTGGACCTTGAACGCGCAGACCTGAGAATGGCCGTTCTTTTCAACGCGGCAATGAACGGGGTAAATCTGACCGGGGCCAATCTCGTAGGCGCAGTTCTGCACGGAGTAGACCTTCGCAGTGCCGACCTGTCGGGAGCCAACCTGACCGGAACGGATCTTCGCCAAGCCAAACTGGGCGGGGCCAGTCTGCGCGGCGCTAACCTGACGGGCGTGATTCTCTACAAAGCCAACCTGACCGGCGCCGATCTGACCGGAGCAACCCTGAAGCATGCGGTTTTGGACGGGGCCGTGTTCTGCGGTACCAAAATGCCGTCCGGCGGGGAAGACAACTCGGGCTGTAAATAACGCCTAATGTCGAAAGTGCCGCATACCGGTGAACACCATGGCTAGTCCGGCCTCATCGGCGGCGGCGATCACCTCGTCGTCGCGCAT
>JABMOG010000191.1 GCA_013204265.1 Rhodospirillales bacterium | reverse complement strand
TCTATGGCTTTGCCGTTGTGGTCGGTCAATTTGCCGTGGTCCATTACCTGCAACAGGATGTTGAACAGGTCCGGGTGGGCCTTTTCAATTTCGTCCAGCAACAGAACGCAGTGGGGTTGGTGGTCAATGGCGTCTGTCAACAGACCGCCTTGATCAAACCCGACATACCCCGGCGGCGCACCAATCAGCCGCGAGACGGAATGGCGTTCCATGTATTCGGACATATCAAAACGAACCAGATCAACCCCCAGTGTCAACGCCAATTGCCGGGCAACCTCGGTCTTGCCGACGCCCGTGGGGCCACAGAACAGGTACGACCCGATGGGTTTTTCGGGCTCGCGCAAACCCGCCCGCGACAGCTTGATGGCGCTGGACAAAGCCTCAATGGCCTTGCCCTGGCCAAACACCATGGTCTTGAGATCGCGGCTCAGCGTCTTCAAGGCCTTGCGGTCATCCGTGGAAACACTTTTCGGCGGGATGCGGGCGATTTTGGCGACGGTCGCTTCGACATCCTTGACGGTTACCGTCTTGCGGCGTTTGTTCTTGGGCAGCAACATGCGGGATGCACCAACCTCGTCGATCACGTCGAGCGCCTTGTCGGGCAGTTTGCGGTCGTTGATGTACCGGGCCGAAAGCTCAACCGCGCAGCGCAGCGATTCCATGGTGTAACGAACCATGTGGTGTTTTTCGAAATAGGGTTTCAAGCCGCGCAGGATTTTGACCGTATCTTCGATGCTGGGCTCGTAAACATCAATTTTCTGAAAGCGCCGCGCCAAGGCCCGGTCTTTTTCAAAATAGCTGCGGTATTCCTTGTAGGTCGTCGACCCCATGCACCTGAGCGCGCCATTTGCCAGCGATGGTTTCAGGATGTTGGACGCGTCCATCGACCCGCCACTGGTAGCCCCGGCGCCGATCACAGTGTGGATTTCGTCGATAAACAGGATCGAATCGTCCATTTCCTCGAGTTCCGTCATCACGCTTTTCAGGCGTTCCTCGAAATCGCCCCGATAGCGCGTGCCGGCCAGCAGGGATCCCATATCGAGGGAATAAATCACCGCCTCGGCAAGCACCTCGGGCACCTCGCCATCGACTATTCGCTTGGCCAGGCCTTCGGCCAGGGCAGTCTTGCCGACACCGGAATCTCCGACAAACAGCGGGTTGTTCTTGGTCCGGCGGCACAAAATCTGAATGGTTCGGTCGATTTCATCGTGACGGCCGATCAACGGGTCGATGCGGCCATCTTCGGCCTTCTTGTTCAGGTTAACACAATAGGCTTCCAGAGCCTCGGCGCCCTGTTCGACGGTTTTTTCGTCCATACCGTCTTCGTCAGCGCCACGAACGGGCTTGGGCCGGGATTCACCGCTCACCTTTGCGATACCGTGTGAGATGTAGTTAACGGCGTCGAGACGCGTCATGTCATGAAGCTGCAGGAAATAAACGGCATGGGATTCCCGTTCCGAGAACAACGCCACCAGCACATTGGCCCCGGTTACTTCTTCGCGTCCCGAAGACTGCACATGAATAACGGCGCGTTGCACCACACGCTGGAAACCGGCCGTCGGTTTCGGCTCGTTGCCGCCCGAGCGTCCGATGTCGGTCAATTCATTGTCGATGAAATCGGTCAGGTCATGAAGGAGCTGTTCCAGGTCCACCCCGCAGGCCCGCAACACGGCGACCGCGTCCTGGTCGTCGGTCAGCGACAACAAAAGATGTTCCAGGGTCGCGTATTCGTGGTTGCGTTCCGTCGCCAACGCCAGCGCCCGGTGAAGCGACTGTTCAAGGTTACGTGACAGCATATTATTATTCTCCGTTAAAAACTTGGTCCTGGGCGATTCCCGTTTTGGCCGTCAAATTCTCATCATTCGTCGTCGCCGTCGCTGTCGTCCTTTTCGATCGTGCATTGTAGCGGGTGCTGGTGCTGCCGGGCCAGGTCCATAACTTGCCCGACCTTCGTCTCGGCGACTTCGTAGGTATACACCCCGCACATGCCTACGCCCTTCTGGTGAACGTGCAACATGATCTGAACCGCATCTTCATTGCGTTTGTCGAAATACCGTTCCAGTACGTGAACGACAAATTCCATCGGTGTGTAGTCGTCGTTCAGCAACAGGACTTTGTACATGGACGGTTTCTTGGTCCTCGTCCGCGACTTGGTGGCAATGCCGGTCGAGCCCTCGTCGTCAATATCGACCGGCGGTTTCAGAGGGTGTTTTGGAACACTCATAATTTTTCTGCCGTTTCTTCAGTATTCATCTGCGATTACAGTCTACATTATATGGTCTTTGATTTCCCTCAAGGAAGCCTCTTAGGCACGATTTTACCCCACAATCCATCAAACGTTAGTGATCAAACTCACACCCATGAGCCTTGCAAACAAAGTTTAAGTAATTGGTTTTGTTCAGTTATAACACTATTTAATCGCCCCGGCAGGCGGCCAATTGTTCACAAAACACTCCTTTTCGGAAAATTAAAACGAACGGTATCCGTCCATTTTAATCTTCTCAGGCCCTCTAAATAGCACTCGAGTCGCTCCGCTCCCTCAAACCCCGGCCATGTTTAAAGTTTCCGGCGCGAACAGTTCCTCCACCAACAGGTCTCTGGCGGACAGGTACTGTTCGCCGGCGTACCGTACGGCGGTTTCCAGGTCCTTGCGGTTTTCAGCCACGCCGTAAGGCCACGGCGATGGTCCCATCAGCGCCTTCGTCGCCTCCCATTCCGCAGCGAACCACGGCAAGGTCAGCCGGTTGGCAGATGCCCGGGCCGTTTTTTCAAGCTCGCTTATGGCCAGAATGCGGGCTTTGACGAAGGCTTCGAACACCGCCGCCGCCAGCCCCGGATGCGCCTCAAGCAAGGTACGCCGAACCCCGATCACATGCATGATCGGGAACAAACCGGTCCGCAGGTAGTAATCCTTTTCCGCCGCCACCGGGTCGGTGAACAGTTGGCGCAACGGCCCTTTGCCATTGGTGATAAATGCGTCGGGCGGCGACGGCGCCATGACGGCGTCCAGTTCCCCGGTGACCAGAAGCTCGTTAAGGGTGCGCCTTTGGTCAATCGGCTCAACGTCCATGATATCGGGCAGGTCGAGCGGCAATCGTTCCTTGCGTCCCGGTTTGTTGGTGCCGCCGGTGCGATAGCGAAGGGTGCTAAAATCGACGCCATATTCGTCCTGTAATATCCCACGCGCCCACAACGCCATGGTCATCTGGTATTCGGGCACCCCGACCAGGCGGCCTTCCAGATCCTTGGGCGTATTAATCCCGGCCTCTTGGCGCACATAGATGCCGCCGTGGCGAAAAGCGCGAGACACGAATGCAGGAATCGCAACATAAGCGCCTTCACCCCGACCGGTCTGCATCAGGTAGCTGGACAACGACATTTCGGTGATATCGAAAGGCGCCTCGCCGACTGCCAAAGGAAATAATTTTTCCGGTGCCGCGACGGTAGCATCAACGCGCCAACCCGGCACCTTGGCCCGACCGTCGAGGACGGCCAGGGTGCGGTCGTAATTCCAGCACGCCAGAGTCAGAGTATGATCGGTCATGGTTTTCAATTCTTCCGCCCCAGCCCGTGAAGGCAACTAAAATCGCCGTTTCACCTTAGCAAGAAGACACTCGGAAAATTATAAAATGCGGCTATACCGATGGCGGAAAATTGATAACGCAGGCAAAAAAATACGCCCGACGGCGGGGGGGCCGTCGGGCGCTATTCGATGTTGCCTATTACTTTGGGAGGATTAGGCAGCCATCGGCTTGGAGAATTTTTCCACGGTAGCATTCACCTGCTTGGTGATCGGCTGGCTGGCAGCTTCGGCAACCTTGGCGGACAGTTCGGAAATTTTGCGGCTGTCTTCAACGGCCTTGGTGTAACCGACTTGGGCCAATTCGGCCTGTGCGTCCATCACGTCGGCGACGGTTTTGCAATCAAACAAGGTCTTCGTGGCGGCGACGCTGTTTTCCAGGGTGGATTGAGCCAGGGAGAACAGGGCTGTGTTGATGTCCTGGAGTCCTTTGGTGAAGATGGCGTTGGACTTCATCACGGCGTCAACATTTTCTTTGGTGTAAGCGACGGCCTGTTCATAACCATTGATGGCATCGGTGGCGGCTTTGTTTTTAGAATTCGTCATATCGAATCTCCTTTAGTTTGTATCCGGGAATTTCCGGGGATTTCCTGTGAAAACCAGAAAGCTTGGGGGTCTTAACCTTTAAAAATTTTCTCTGCTGCGTTGCAACATAACTAACCTTATAAACCCTTCTTCGCCCCCTTGTCAATATATTATTGTGCAGTGCAGCATTTATTTTAGCTTGATTAACATATTAATTTTAAATGTTTTTTATTTTTTTAACTTAAGTTTTAGAAAAAAATATTGCAATTGCGTAATGCTCGTGCCTCTTCCTCCAAAACAGCTCTTTCTAAGAGCGAAACCAGCCATTAACCTTATTTTCAGAGGACCCGTCGTAGAAGTGATTGATTCACAAGTGAAAAATCACGCGACGAACGCGAATTTTTTGTTTATGATTTTGAACGACTAGGTGTTTTTTTACGGGGGCCTGTTCAAGGTGACGTCACGAATACTAAATTCGGCGCGGACTCTACCCAGACGCTTGTCTGCCGCCTGCCTTTCCGCCCTTCTGGTTTTCACCGCCACTCCCGCCCTCGCCAAATACGCTTCCCTGGTTATCGACGCAGCAACCGGCCGCGTCATTCACGAAATCAACGCCGATACTCGCAATTACCCTGCGTCCCTGACTAAAATGATGACCTTGTATCTGGTTTTCGGGGCATTGAAATCCGAAATTTGGACAATGAATACCCAACTCCGCGTTTCCGCCCGGGCGGCGCGCCAACCGGCGTCTAAACTGGATCTCCGGCGCGGCGAAACCATAACCGTCAAGAATGCTATTTTGGCCCTGGTGACAAAATCCGCTAACGATGTCGCCACCGTCATTGCCGAAAACTTGAGTGGGTCCGAGCGCGGATTTGCCCTTAAAATGACCGCCATGGGCCGCAAACTGGGCATGCACCGCACGACTTTCCGCAATGCCTCGGGCCTGCCCCATCGTGGGCAATTAAGCACGGCGCGTGACATGGGGATTTTGGCCCGCGCCTTGATCAAAGATTACCCCGAGTATTACCGATTTTTCTCAACCGATCAGTTTGACTATCACGGCGCCAGTTTCAACAATCACAACAAATTGCTGGAAACCTATGATGGCGTAGACGGCATCAAGACCGGATATATCCGGGCTTCGGGTTTTAATCTGGTCGCCTCGGCCAGCCGCAAAGGCCAACGGGTGATCGGCGTGATCTTCGGCGGCAATTCGCCCCGATCCCGCAACGCCCTGATGACCCGGCTTTTGAACCTCGGTTTCACGGCCCTGCGTCAAGAACCCAGCCCGGTTTATGTTTCCGGTGATAAAGCCCTGGAAACTTCCCAATACAGAGCGCGGATCACAGCCGCAGCGAAGACACCCAAAACCAAATCCGCCAAGGCAAGAACCACTCCGCCCGCCATTACCGAGGCCCCGGATTTATTGCCGAAAAACCGCCGCTGGGCAATTCAGGTCGGCGCATTTTCCCGTTCCGACCAGGCTTTTGAAGCCGCTCGCCGGGCCATCGAAATCGCCCCCGCCCTGTTGACGCAAGGTGCCATCAAGGTTGTGCCTCTGAAAAAACGCAACGGGCGAACCCTGCACCGCGCTCGCATTCGGGGTATCACCAAGAAACAAGCCTACCGGGCCTGCCGCTTCCTTGAGAAACGCAATGGCCAGTGCATGGAAATTCGCTTGCGCGACGGTTTCGAGGTCGCCTTCAACGACCGCTAATTGGGCGCTGACGCCCCCGAAAGGCAAGGGGCAGGACCATTTTAAACCCGACACAAAAAGATGCCCTGATCGTCATCGATGTTCAGAATGATTTCTGTCCTGGCGGGGCGCTCGCCGTGCCCGGCGGCGATCAGGTCGTTCCCGTAATCAATCGCTTAACCCCTATTTTCTCAAACGTGATTCTGACCCAGGATTGGCACCCGGCGGAACATTCATCCTTCGCCTCATCGCACGACAACATGGCGGTAATGGCAATAATGGATATGGCTTACGGACCACAGGTTCTGTGGCCAGACCACTGCGTACAGGGAACCCCCGGCGCGGCCTTCCACGGTGCCCTCGACATTGATCACGCGGGGTTGATACTTCGCAAAGGCTTTCGCAGCCAAATCGATTCCTATTCCGCGTTCACGGAGAACGACCACCAGACAACCACCGGGCTGGCCGGATACCTTCGGGAACGGGACATTTTCCGGGTGTTTTTGTGCGGCTTGGCAACCGATTTTTGTGTTCGTTACTCGGCCCTGGACGCCCGCATCGAAGGTTTTGAGGTCACCCTGATCGAAGACGCCTGCCGCGCCATCGACATCGACGGCTCGCTGGACGCCGCCATGAGTGACATCGCGGAAGTCAGCGTCACAATCATAAAATCTGAGGAATTGATCGGTTAGGATAGAGTCCCAAGTTTACAGCTTTTGCTGCTTTTCAATTTCGATGGAAATTTTTTCCCAATAAACCTGCTCTTCCTTACGTTCGTTTTCGCCCATGAATTCGGCTTGGCGGATGGCATATTTGAGGGCATCGTGGGGCCGCACCTTGATCAGGCGTTCGGCGGCACGCTGAACTTCCCTTCTAAGCAGAAGAAGGAAGCGCTCGGTTTCAGGATCGTGAATTTTCTCTTCCATGAAATAACCTTAACAGCGAACTCCATGAAGGAGAACATGGCAATCCTAACATAATGTTTTCCCGGGTTGTATAGGCGCTTAGGTATACAAGGTTTTGCCCTGTGGAAACAAATTAACTCAGATCCGGCGGCTCCACGCCACTTTGCGTCAACTGCGCGCGGAGTTGTTCCTTCAGCCTTTCCAGACCTTCGGCGGTTGCCGATTCACAGCGCGCCACCAAAACCGCTTGTGTATTTGACGCCCGTAGCAGCCACCAGCCGTCAGGGGTGTCTACGCGTACGCCGTCGATATCGTTGACGTTGATGCCGTCCATATCCCGCAGGCGGGCTTGCACCTCGTCAATCACCACGAATTTGCGGTCCTCAGAGCAATCAAAACGTAATTCCGGCGTGTTCATCATCACCGGCAGACGGTCGATAACATCGGCCAGATGTTCGCCGGACCGGTTCAGGGTCGATAACAACCGGACCGCCACATACAGCGCGTCGTCGAATCCGTAATAGCGGTGCTTGAAGAAAATGTGGGCGCTCATTTCCCCGGCCAAGGGTGCGTCGACCTCGGCCATTTTATTTTTGATATGGGAATGACCTGTCTTCCACATCAGAGGTTGGCCGCCCATGCGGGCAATTTCATCGAAGAACACGCTGGACGCCTTGACGTCGGCGATGATGGTGGCGCCGGGATGGTCCTTTAGGACTTCGCCGGCCAGAATGACCAGCAATTGGTCCCCCCACAACACCCGGCCTTGGGCGTCGATAACGCCGATGCGGTCGCCGTCGCCATCAAACGC
>JABMOG010000190.1 GCA_013204265.1 Rhodospirillales bacterium | reverse complement strand
GCATGGAACCTTTCAATTGGAAATGCCCGTATTGCGGCCACGCTCAAGCTGTGAGTGACGTTACCTATGACGATACCAGGTTCCGTATTAGCAATCCTCGGAGCAAGTACGAACGTATAGGCGGACAGGTCATTTCAGTCGTTTGTTCGAACGAAGATTGCAGGGAACTCACCCTTAGCTTTTCAATCAATAAAGCCGGGCTCGACCATCTTGGCAATTGGAAATTGACTAACAACGTTCTTCATTCCTGGGCGCTTTTGCCTGAAAGTTCCGCCAAACCCCAACCGGACTACATCCCTCCGGCGATCCGTGACAACTACGTTGAAGCCTGCCGTATCCGTGACCTCAGCCCCAAGGCCTCCGCAACATTAAGCCGCCGTTGTCTCCAGGGGGTCATTCGGGACTTCTGGAAAATCAAAGGGCACCCTAATCTGTGGAGCGAAATCGAGGCCATCAAAGACAAGGTTGACCCAGTTACGTGGCAAGGCATCGACGCCGTGCGAAAAGTTGGCAAAATCGGTGCGCACATGGAAGAAGACGTCAACTTCATCATCGACGTAGAACCCGAGGAAGCCCAACTTTTGATTGGCCTCATTGAGACGTTATTCCGGGAATGGTACGTCATACGGTACGAGCGCGAGCAACGTATGACCGACCTAACGGCCCTTGGGGCGGTTAAACAACAAGAAATGGATGAGGCTAAGAAGGCGGCCAAGGAAGCGAAAGAAACTGCTGCTGCTGCCGCCGCTGCCGCCGCCGCTGAACCAGCACCGGCTGCGAAAAACAAAGAATAGGTCTTTCCTCTCGCCTTTATTTGGTAGTCCTGCCGCCGGCCTTTTTGGCCGTTGGCTGGTTGGTAATCAGGAGTTCGCCGGCGGGCCTTGCGTTCTTGCCGCCGCCGATGGTGTACGTCGTCTTGACCTTCTCCAGGATGAAGTCCTTGAAGATTTTGCGGATCTCGGGCACGTCGTTGATGGACATAATTACCCGGCCTTTAAGGCGGCTCATCCTGTCGGCCAGGTTGGAAAAATCATCGCGGCCAAACACCCCCTTTCCGTAGACGTTTTCGGTGCCCATATACGGCGGGTCGAGGTAAAACAGCGTTTGTGGGCGGTCGTAGCGGTCCAGGAACGCGGCCCAGGGCAGACATTCGATGACGACGCCTGAAAGGCGTTCGTGGACGTCCTCGAGCATCGAGCCCAGCTTGGTGATATCGAAGCGCCCTGGGCGGTCGAGGGCGACGCCGAAGGCCTGGCCGGTTACCTTGCCGCCGAACGCCGTGCGTTGCAGGTAGAGGAACCTGGCGGCGCGTTCAAGATCGGTCAGGGTACCGGGTTCTGTCGCGGCCAGGCGTTCAAACTCGGCCCGCGTCGTGATCTGAAACCGCATCATTTCCAGAAACGGGATGTAGTGGCGCTGCAGAACCCGGAAGAAGGTTGCTACGTCCTTGTTGATGTCGTTGATAACCTCGGATTTTACAGCCTGGCGGCGGCGCAGAAACACCCCGGCCATGCCGACGAATCCTTCGGCGTATGTGGTGTGTGGTACTGCCTCTATTCTCTCTATAATCGTCTTGGCCAAGTTCCTTTTGCCGCCCTGGTAGGGCGCCAGCGTCGGAAGGGGGCGGACCTCGCGGGTCTCATGGATGGACTTCATTGCTTGACACATTCAAACTGGCCCCGCCGGTAGCTGCCGGTGGCGGGATGGCCATAAGGCGGCCGATTGTGGTCATGAGGAGTCCTTTTCCTCGGTTCGGGGTGTTTGCGCACCCCGGCCCCCGCCAGCCTCGCCGGCAAGGGAAGCAATTATTCCGGGCACCATCCCTTGCGCTTTTTCCCGTCGTAGGGCCGGGCATGGCCGGCCGCGATCATCTCAACGGCGACGTCTTTGCCGTCTTGGGTCTTGACGGTGGCGATGACGCGCCCGGCGTATTTACCCGGCGTGATGGCGCTGAGAATCACCAGGCGGCCGATTAGCTTTTTCAGGTATTCCCTGGCCGCCAGGGCGCGCCTTTTTTCAGACGGACATTTGCCGCGAATTTCCGGGGCATCGAAGCCCCTTGGCCGGATGCTGCGGCGGATATCGAGACCGGGCCAAATACGGGCGCTGACAAAAAACGTGTCGCCGTCAATGACCTTGATAACCCTAGCCTCGACCGGCCCTGGGACGGCTTCTCTGGCCGCCGCCGGGGTGGGCATAGCCGCGAGGGCGATCAGGAAGAAAAACAATTTGAAAAAGGTCATGTTTATGTCTCCTTTTTCGCGACTTACCGCCAGCGAACACAAAAAGCAATGAGCAAAAAATCTACCGAACGGCGTTCGGCTTTATTAGACGGGGTTTATCCGCGCCTTCACGGCAGCATGGAGTTTGGCGTCGATGTCGGAACGGGCGGGCGCGGGCATACTCTCCAGGGCAGCAAGCCGCGTCTCCAAGTCAAACATAACATCACCCAAGGCCTGACGAACAG
This sequence comes from Rhodospirillales bacterium, assembly GCA_013204265.1. Lineage (GTDB taxonomy): Bacteria > Pseudomonadota > Alphaproteobacteria > Rhodospirillales > Casp-alpha2 > Casp-alpha2. The sequence continues at coordinate 15,254 of JABMOG010000190.1, read as the reverse complement.
GCCCCGCGTTGAGCAGGTCCGCCGCCATCTCATCATCCGTTTTGGGCGGCGGCGGCGGCGGAAGAGGCGCGGGAAAAAGCGCCGCCTCATAGACGGCGCGGTTTGCTATGTAGCCGTCCAGCAACACCTCATCAACCGGACCGGGGCCGTCAATTGCGCCGCCCTTGGCTTTGTATGCCCAATGTTTTTCACCGGCGAAATATTCAAACCCGACCGCTTCACCGGAAATGCCGGGATAGCCCGGCTCAAGGGCAAGAAACTCCGCCAAGGTCATGGAGAAGCCGTCAACGTAAATTTGCCCGTCTGGTGTGTGCCTAAATTCCATTGGTATCTCCTATTTCTTAATAATGTAACTGATAGCGATCCACGGTTGATCGTTGGCATGGGCCGTGTCGGAACCAACTGTAGTTGTTGCGGTCTGCCCATAGTTATTAGTGCCCGGACCCAACTGAAGGGTTGATCCGCTGGAACTTAAAAAACTTCCGTGACTGTGTGATGGCATTTCCGCCGTCGTCAAAACATGGGTTTCCGTACCGCCCGTTCCCGCCAGACTATCGGCAGCGGCGGCGGTCATTCTGTTGGCGCTTATGCCGCCAAGATTATCCAGCCCAAGGGGAATACGCCCGCGAAGGTCCGGCAGGTCAAAGTCCGCCGCGCCGGTTCCTCCATATGTCGTGCCAATGGCTGCAAACAAATCCGCAAATGTCGTATCCACGGCGCTGTTAATGCCGGTGGTTCCATCAGCAAACACCCAGCCGCTAGGTTCCGTCGCCCCGGCGTAGGGCATTATTGATCCCGCCGGAACGCCGCCAGAGGCGGCGTCCGTCACATTGATCCACACCGCCGCGCCGTCGGTGGCATCGGCGCAAAAATAAACCTTGTCCGCCGTGGTATCGACCCACTTGGACCCGACCGCGTAGCCCGGCGTCACATCATCATTGACGCCGGGGGCCACCGCCGCCGCCAGGTTCTGCTTAGGTAATCCCAAATTGCCGCGCGCACCGGCCAAATCCACCCCGTAGCTTCGCGCAATCTCAACCCACGCAGCACCGCGCCGCTCAATCAGCAGCCACTTGTCCAGGGCGTCGAGAACAAAATCCGCCGAATCCACCATCAGGATTTCACCAACACCCACCGCCGCGTCTTTCACTGTGACCACGCGGGCCGCGTCCTGGACGCGGATGGTCAACCGGGACCCGTCCGGCAAATTGGCCTGGTCCAGGTGCGTTAGATCATCGGCGGCGGCGTCAAGCTCGGTGTCGATGGTGTGCGATCCGCGCGTCGGCGTCACCGACCCGGCGGCAATGGTCAATTCCGCCGCCACCTGAACGCCGATCATCTGCAAAAACACATCAAAAAAGGCCAGGATGGCGGCCATAAAGGGGCCCGCTTGTTCGGAAGCAGTGTAGTTTATGTCGTCGCGGGTTGGGAGGCCGGTCATTTTATTTTTTCTCCATTAAGCTTTGAGGATGCCTTGGACATCGATGTCGAGCAGGCCATCGGTGGCGGCGTCGATAATGTCAAAGGGCATGACGAGCGGGCCAAGGATCACGTCCTTATCCAGGGTGCGCGCCGTTACGGCGGTATAGCCCGGCGCTTCCTGCACCGTGAAGCCGATCTTGATAATGGTCTCAAACGTGTTGGTCAGGGTCAGGCGCAGGCCTGCCGCCGGGACAACCACATCTTCCAGGCGTTCAGTCACAGTCGGCACGTCGATGTTGCAGGTCAGGGCGCCGATGCGGCCGCGCACGGGGGAGCCAGGAATGGTCACCCTGAGAACATATTTAAGCCCTTTCTTGACCTCAAACGGCCCCTGATAGGTGATGAAGGGCGGCGCCGGGTAGAGCGGATCGGTGGGGTCGGTAAAAAGCGGGTCGATGGCCTTTAGGAACAGAATTTCGTCGCCTTCGGTCCGGTATTCGATGAGGGCGCCGCCGTCGAAATCCGTCACCAGCTGCAGGAAGCCGCGGCGGAGAACCGAAAAGGACGCCTCATAGACCATCGTTTCATAGCCATCAAACAGCGCGGCCGACGGGTCGTTAAACAGGGGCTGCGCCGGGTCCGTGAACAAGACGCCGGTGGCATTGGCCAGCAGTTCGCCGCCGGTGAGGGTGCCGCCGGTGAGGGTACCAGGGAAGGCCTGGGCCGAAAAATCTACGGAGTCGACCAGGTTGTCGCGGACCTGGTCGCCGAGGCGGACGATGGCGTAAGAGAGCCCGGCGCTTTCGTTGCCGTCCATGTCCACGGTTTTAACCAGGACGGTGAAGGTGCGCTCGATAAACGCCGCCTTTTCGAAGGTGTCGGCGCTCCAGACGCCGCCGTGCGCCACCGTTGCCTGCCCCCAATCGAGATTGACTTCCGGGTTCCACTTGAACCGCCAGCCCTGGTGATCGACGGCGAGATCGCCGACGACGCGGTAGCGCAGTGTGCCGTCCGGTAATTTTTCGACATAGAGGGCGTCCGGGTCCGGCGGCGGGGAGGATTGCCCGAGCACCGTTTCGGTGAACTCGGTCCATTCGCTGGGCAGGCCGTTTTTGGTCAGGACGCGGAGTTGGGCGGTGTAAGTGACGCCCTGGATAACGTCTTCGAAACAGACCTCCGTGGTGTTGGCCGGATAAGCCGTGACGGGGGAATACTGGCTGCCGTCCGTGCGCCGGTGGCGGACCTGAAGGCTTCTGAGCAGATAATCCTCGCCGCCGCGGGGCATCAGTGAGACAACGATCCGCGGGCGCCAGCCGCCGCCGGCGAGCGCGATCAGCACGGTTTCATCGGAGTACACGGATTTTATGACGGGCTTGCCTGGGCGCGCATAAATCACCGGCACGTTGCTCATGGGTGAGATGTACGGCGGGTTGCCGCCGGCAATAACGGCCTGGACCTCGGCGGCGGCATAGGGGCTGAGATACAGTTCGGCGCGGTTGCCGTTCTGGTGTTTGATATAATCGACATGGAAAATGCGGGCGATAAAATTGGTCTCGCCGAATTGGACCAGGTCCTCGACATTGCCGGTCGGGAAATCGGCGGCGGCGATGTTGGCCGCGATCCAGGCGCCGCCGGAATAGGTGGCAAATTCGAGAGTTGTGAACTCGCCGCTGGTTCCTTTGGGCAATACGTCGAAGATTTTTTGTGTCCCGGCCAGCGGGCCTTTGGAATACCGGAACCCGACCGAGTAGGCCTTGCCGGCGGTCATCGGCATGGCGTCGGCCAGCACCACATGATCGATGGCGACGGAAACGACGCGCGATGATCCCAGCCCCCAGCCCGTTTCCGGCCGGGTTACCGATACCGTCTTGCCGGGACAGGTGGCGAGGTGATCCATCTTGGTGTTCAGGGTCAAATTGATATCGCGGTGGATGGACGAGCCGATTTCCCTGAGCGCCGATTTCACAACCTGGGCCAGGTCGGCGATGAGGTGGTATTCGCGGTTTTCAAACCGGGTCGCGGGTAATTTGCCATCGGTGCCTTTCTCATTATACCCCGGTGCGTAGACCGGCACCTTGTCGCGCTGATAGCCGACGTCGCGGTTCTTGAAGCTGCAGAGCAGCCCGTGCGGGCGCTGGGGGAACAGTTTTTCGCGCTCAAAACTGATGGTGTTGTGGGGCGTAAAATGCTGGCTTGGCGCGGCGATCAACTGGTCCCAGATGACGGAGAATTTGTTGGCGTTGAACATGAACCGGCCCCAGCCGGCCTCGGCGATATCGTTGAAAATACCCATCACCGAATCCCGGTAGTCGATGACGCCCGATACCTTCAGGCCCTGGGCCGTGCAATGGGCGTCGAAGGCGTCGAACCCGTCCAGGTCCATCCGGGCATCTGTCAGCGGCCTCGGGTTATGGCTGGCCATCAGGGCGTCCACACAGGCCCAGGCGGGGCTCTCGGACAGGGTCATCGTCCACAATCCCGTGCCGGGGTTGTAGATGTTGAAATACGACGTCGTCGTCATACGGATTACCGGCACGATTCCGTTGAGATCGTCGTTGGCCTCGAGCCGGACCTCGACCGTCGTCATGGGGATGCTGGTGTTGATGGGCGACGTGTAGCGGATGGAATGCAGCGCCGCCCAGCGGGTCTCATCCAGGATACTGGTCTTCACCGCGTCAATGGTGTTGCGGCGGGAGCGGATTTTATAGTCGCCGTTGGCAGGAAACTTCATGCGCGCGCCGCGCCAGACTTCGGAGGTCAGATTGTCGGTAATGGTAACCAGGCCATCGACCTCGAGCCCCTCTTCGCCGTCTGCCTGCCACGGGCACGGTAGCCAGTTTTCTGTTCCCACCGGGGCGTACTGGGCTTCCAGTTCAACCGTCAAGGGGTTTTGGGTGGAGGATGAGACGAGTTCGGCCAGGCGCGGGCACATAAAGTGGAGGGTGGCCTCGTCGACGCCGACCAGGGTGTTGCGCGTCGACCAGCCGTTGGCTTGTTTGAGAATGGCGTCGATGATTTCTGGAAAAATATCATCGGAAAACAGTTTTGACGGCGGGTCGGACGGCCAGCCCTCGCGAATATTGATTTCGACGCCGGGAAATTCGGTGTAGGGCGTTTCGCCGAAGGTTATGTCCTCGACCTTGTTGGGCCCGGAAAAGGCGATCAGCATACGGAAGTACAGTTTCTTGCCGACAACTTCGCGGTAGGACCTGGCGCCCAGGGGCGGCTCCCAGCGAACTTTCCCCAAGGGGCGAGGTACCTTGCCGTAGGGCAGCAGCTGGTTGCCGGCGCCGTCGATCTTGAGCGTCGGTGAGTCGGGTGCGCGTGAGCCGAGGCCGGCGCCGGACAGGTCGGAGAGTTTTTCCTGCGGCGGCTGGGCGATCAGCCCGCCGATGGAAGACAGCGCAAACCCGGCGACGGAACCCCAGGTTAGTTTGGGCAGACCGGCAAACACCGAATTACCGAGGAAGGAAAAGGAACTTCCGACCGGGGGCGCATAAAAGGCGAGCGCCAGGCCGGCGATGGAAAAAAGGGTCTGGACCGGGCTTTTGCCTTTGGAGCCGCCCTTTTGCGGCAGGGTGTTGACGCAGATCAAGTCGCCGGGATCGGGGATGAAGGTATCCCATTCTTCGATGTCGATGGCGCGGACGTGTTTCTCGTTGCCGACCTCGACGAAGGCCTCGCAGCCGCGCATGACCGTAAACTCGGCGTCGTCGAGGTAATCACCGACCGCCTTGCCACAGGCGTGGGGAAACGACAGATCGCCGGGCTTGCCGCCGAAGGGGCGGCGGACCAGCGAGAGGCGAACCATGTCACCGGGCATCGGAGGCGCCCCCAGACCAGCGGTGAAAGCCGACGACGCGCCTGGCCCATTCCGAGCTGTGCCATTCAACATTGGTGACGTTGATGCCGGGATGGATGTGCATCATCAGGCCGGCGGGCGGGGCGCCTACGGGCCGGGGCGCGGTGGCGACGACGAGCCCACAATGACAGTGGTGCGGGCCGACGCGCAGAAGAATAAAATCACCGACGACGGGCTGGGCGATTTCGCGCCATCCGCCGTTGCTGCGAAGGTCGAGCAGCTTGGCCGATTCTTCACGGAAGACGGTGCGCCCGCGGCTTTCGTCCGGGACCTGGTCAGAATACAGATCGATATGGGTATTGAAGGTTTCGTTCGAGGCGACGGCGGCCAGGCGGTAGCAGTCGAAGGCGTCCGGGCCGGCGGCGCCGCCACAATACAGCTTGTCGATATACGGGGCCGTGAAGGCCGGGGGCTGCAGGGCGCTCATCGGTGGACCCCCGGAAAGGACACCGGGTCCATGGCGACCTTCATATATTCCATGAACAGCATCGGCTCTAACCCCAACTGGCCTTGGATGATGGACCGGGTATCGGTTGTCCGCTGCAGATCAAAATCCCAGGGGCCTTCTTCAATCAGGTCAGGGCTGGAATCGAGGACCGTGGTAATGGTGAACACCGGCGGCGATGTCAGCGGCAGGAGGGATTTGATGATGATCGGATCGACGTTGTCGATTTCGATTGGAATCTGCGGCAATTTGTCGGACCGCTCATCGGCGCGCTGGCTGCGGAAGGCGAACGGGACATAATCGATACCGTTGGACGTGAAAACATCGGTCGGTGTCTCGCCGGTGTCGCAAATATTGATGCCGCCCGGCCAATCCACGGGGTCGAGGTCCGGGTGTGTGATACGGATCAGGGTAACGAGTTTTTCCTCAGCGACGCGGGCGTTGACGGCGGAGGTGTAGGCGGCGCTTACCATCAGGGCAGCACCCTCAATAACATTGTGTAGCGCAGCAGATTGCCGGAGCGCAGCGTGTATTTTAGGCCGCCCTTCATAAATTCCAGAGTCGCCGCCGTGCGGTCGAAAGGGTGAACCCAGGTGAACGGCAACAGGCCGCGCTGCAGGGTGTCACGCCAAAAGGGGACCAGGATTCCTTTTTGCGTTCGCGTGATCCATGTCACGCAGGTGATAGGCTCGCCCTCGCCGCCGCCGCCCTCGCGGTCCCGGCGCGGCGGTCCCTGCTCGAAATCGGTCTCGACAAAGCCGTCCGGCAGGCCGCCGGAAAACCCCTGGACTTCGACATATTGGGGCAGATCGGCCGGGTAAACTGCAAGAACCATCCCCCCTCCTTACGAGCCCGGCTCGAGGCGGCGCTGGCCGCCCGTTGCCTTGCCCATGCTGTCGTCGAGTTCGCCGCGGTCCATCGCCTGTTTCATCAGCGGGATGAGGATATCGACCATGTCCTCGTTGTTCGGGCCGGTGGAGCGCGAAACCGAAACGTCAGGGGCGTCGGCGCCGCGCTGGTCGTAGACGTTGACAATGGTGCCGCCACCGCCGCCGAGGCCGCCGTTGAAGCGGTGGCGCGGATCGCGGGAGGTCAGCACCTCTTCATCTTGTTTCAGAATGGCCGGGACTTCGCCGGGCCGGAGTGGCAGGCCGCCGCCGTGCAGGCGCTGGGCGCCGGCGAAAATGGATGGTGATACGGAGCGGCTTACGCCGTCGCGGCCGGCCAAACCACCGCCGTGGAGGGTTGCGACTTGAGTATTATCAATAAAGGCATCCCCGCTGTTGAACAATCCGCTCAGGGTGCCCTTCAGGAATCCCGATAAAGGGCCTAAAAAAGTCGAGCGGAACTCAATGCGGAGAAGTTCTTCGATGATGCTGTTGGCGAGTTTGTTAAAATTGAATTTGCCGGTTGTGGCAATTTCTACGAAAGCATCCTCGGCCGAAGACGCCATGCCTTTAACGGCGCCCTCCCAGTTGGCCGCCATGTCTTCGGATTCGTCGCGAATATCGCGCAGGCCGCGGATGATGCCATCGGACCATACCTTCGAAGAATCCAGGCTGTCGTCATAGGCTTTAACCACCTGGTCGCGGTAAACCTCGTTGACCATGTCGGCGAAGTCGAGGTATCCCGTGGCGGCCTCGTCGAGTCCGGCTATGGATTCGGTGCGCCATTTCTCGGCGGCGGCGATGTTTTGCTCGAAGGTCTTGGGCAGGCGGGCATACGCGGCCTCGATTTCCTTGACCGTGGAGGCCTGCTTTTTCTCGGCCGCGTCGAGGCCCTTGAGGGATTCCTCGAGTTGCTTGTTACCGATGGTCTGCTGGACGATCTGGGCGAACTCGGCGTCGCGCTCAGTTAGTCCGAGTTTCCGGGCCGCGTTTTCGCCTTCGATGGACGCCGCGGTAAGATCATACGTTTCCTTCGACAGTATGCGGGCTTCGATCAGGGTGCGGAGTTGCGTTTCCTCGCGCGCCATGGATTCGATCAGATCGCCGGCTTTTTCGTGGACGTTTTTTTTGCCGCCCGCCCCGCCGAAGTCATTTTCCTTCAGGCGGCGCTCCAACTCGTCCATATTCTTCTGGTTTTTGTTCAGTTCAACCGCCAGCGCCGCCGCCCGTTTGCGGGCGGGGGACTGTTCGCCTAATGCCGAATATTCGCCCAGCGCTTCGTCGGCTACGGTGGCCGCATTTGCCTCGTCCAGGAGGCTGGCAATATTCTTGCGCCGGTCGGCGGCCTCTATCAACTTGGCCCTTGCCGTCGCCTGCGACGTCACTAACCCCGCCGCCATAAACCGAGACAGGTCACGCACTGCGATACTTTCCCGGTCGACCGCCTCTTGCGCCGCGTCCGAGCGCTGGCTGAACAGGTACATTGCTACCGCTGAAGCCGTGATGGCCGCGCCGAGTGGTCCGCCAAAAAATCCAAGGGACGCATTTAGCCCACGCGCCGCGACCGCCGACGCCGTCATCCCGATGGAAAGCTGCCTCGTGGCGATGCTGTATACGCCGGTCATGGCCGCGGCGCGGCCCATGCCTGCGGTCAATGGAGCTATTGCACCGCCCGCCAAGCGGCCGCCCATGACGGTGGCGGCAATGAGCGCCGCGTCGGCGGCTGTATCGAGATTTTCCGAGAGCACGAGAATGCCGTCTGCCAGTGCCGCGGTTCCCCCGATGCCCGCGTCTCCTTCTCCGAGGAATCGAGTCCATTGGGTAGTGAGATTTTCCAGCGACTGGCCGACCGTTATCGGGATTTTGGAAAAATCTCTATCGATCCGTTCCGTGGCGCCCAACAAGGCGTCGATGACTATATCGGCGGTGACCTTACCTTCCTGCGCAAATTCCCGGAACTTGCCGATGTCCTTGTCCAGGGCATCCGCTATGGTCAGGGCCACCGCGGGTAACTGTTCCATGACCGAGCGAAGTTCATCGCCGCGCAATGCACCCGAAGCCAGGCCCTGCGATAGCTGGATGGTCGCGGCACGGGCTTCTGCAGGGTTTGCGCCACTGATCACCGTTAGTTTTTGAAGGTTCTCGGTAAACTTGAGCAGTTCGCCGGCGCCTCTGCTTAACTGTTTTCGGGCAAGCCCGATCCGCTGGTAGATCACGAGGTTGTCAGAAAGGGCTGTTCGGGTCCTAAGTGCAGTTTTGAATAGCCCATCCTCAACCAGCGCGTGTTCCGCAGCGCTGTCGGTCACAATTCTAAGGCGCGCCCCCATCAGGCGGTAGGCGTCCGCCGTCTCAATCGCCCGCCTTGCCGCCTGCAAACTTAAGTACCCGGCTATCACGTTGCGGGCCTTGTTCATTGCCCTCGACAGGTTGTTGGTCTCTTTCGCGGTGTCCTTAGCAGTTTTTCCAAACTGGTCTAATCCCTTCGCCCCTTCCTTGGCTTTCCCCCCGGTGGCCTTAACCCCTTCGCCCAGTTTGTCGATTTCCGCCTTTGACAAACGGACCTCGCCGATCAGGCCGGAGCCGTCCGCCTTAAGGCGAATGCCGATTACGATATCGCCGGCCATTAGGCGCGCCCCTTTCGCATCTCATCCATGGCGGCGGCTTCCATGTGCTGGAGCGCCCGAAAAACGTCCGGCGTCATATCGATGGCCAGCGAGTCCGCCGTGGCGCGAACGCCGGCGTAATCGAGCCCGGTCACCGTCCCCGACATACCGGCGAAGCGCCATTGGGTGTCGCTGGCAAAAAACAACCTGGCCGGGGTCTCGTTTCCCCGCCACAGGGTGAATATTTCCGGGGCGTCGTCGTCGGCGGGCAACCATTTGGCAATGTCCTGTTCGTTTACGCCAAGGACGCGGAGGTCCTCTTTGGCCTGGGTGTAGTCGTTTTCTGAATGACCGCCGCCCGTTACCCAAAAGCGGGCAGCGTCGGTTAGTTTTTTGTGGCGATACCGCTGGCGCTGTCGAAATAGGCGCGGAGCAGCGGCAGGCGGACGTAGCGGATTTTTATTAGTCGGTCGCGGGTGGCTTCCGAATAGGACAAAGGTTTATCGTCATCGCCGTGGACGTCATCCCCCCAGCCAACAAAGCACTCTTTCAGAAATTTGATATCGTTATTAACAGCGGACAAAGATTCGATAAGAACGTCGCTGTCTTTTCCGGTCAGTTCGTCGATCTTGTCCTGATCCAGAAATTTAAACTTGGCGGTAAATGTTTCTTCCTGGAACTTCCCGCCATCCACCGGCTTTCTAATGGTAACGGGCCAGGTGTAGACATAATCATCGGCAATTTTGAACATTAAACACTCCGTTTCGGGGCCGTTTAACGGGCCACTATTTGACCGTTATCTTGAGTTCGTCGTCGCCAGCGTTGGGGGTCAGGATCAGGCCGGCGGATAGTGTGGTGATGCCCTGGCTGTCGTCGTATGAGGGCTCTGTGAGTTGCACCGCTGGCGCGTCGATCTGGATGATGTTACCGGCGCCGACGCCGTGGATCAGCTGCAGGGCGCCCAAGGTGTTGGCCTTGGCTATCGAGATAAAATCCTTGGCGGCGATGGTCGGTAACTCGAGGGCGACGTTGCCGCCGCCCTGGCGGTCGGTGCGCAGCACACGGGCGGAGCCGACGCGGTCGCGGTGTTCAACCTGGTTGCCGAGGTTGAGGGACAGGCTTTCGAGAACGCCGGCGTAACCGTGCAGCGTAAACGTCGGGGTGTTGACCTTGGAGACGGGCAGCGGGTCCTTGAAGGCACCCAGGGTCAGGGCCGGGGCTGCGGTGTCTGTGGGGGCAACAAACAGGCCAGTGAAAGTGAACTCAAACCGCGGGATATCGTTGGGCGGGAATGTTAGGGAAACATTGCCGCGGGCGCCAAGCAAAGCGTGGCGGATGCCGTCGACGTTGAAATAGATGGTTCCCGTTTCGCCGTCCGTAGAGACCGGATCATATTCGACCGGGCCGGTGGTTGGCGTGATCGTCTCTGCCGTTCCGCACATGCGCAGTAGCGGGCCGTAGGCCGGGGCCACGGCGACTGTACCGGCGCCGGCAATATCACACATGAAGCCGACGACGACGTGGGTGTTGACGTGGATCGCCGCGTCGGCGCCGAGCGTGTTCTTGACGGTGTTGCGCTGTACGGTGCCGCCGGCCAGGGGCTGGATGGTGGGTTCCGAGATCAGGATTGCGTTGGCGGCGCCGGTGGGCACCGGGTCGGTGCCCTCAGTCACTTCGATCTTGACCAGGATGGTGCGCTTGCGCGTGAGTTTGGTCATGGCGGGTTACTCCTTTTTCGCCGGGGCGGTGGTTGGGGCCGGGGCGGCGTCTGTGGCGGGGGCCGGATGGATATCGAGGCGCTTGCCATCGGAATCGCGGGGGCCGAAGTGGCCGTCCTTGGGCGGCTGGGTGGCCTCGACCAGGACACGTTTGCCTTTTACAATTTTAAAACTGCCGTGTTGACGCGGGGGCATGGGGTTTCTCCTAAGCGCTGATGTAAAATTGTGTGGTGAACTCGGACAGGTGCCAGACGACACGATTACGTATTTCGATGACGCGGCCGGAGGCGTAGAGGTAGGCTTCAAAGCCGGTGGCCGGAGGCCAGCCGACGAGGGCTGTGCGGATATCGATAAGAAGGGCCTCCAGCTGCTGGGTGGCCGTATCGCCGGTCTTATCCTTGAGATTACCCAGCGCCGTGAGTACGCCGATCCGCGCGGTCGCTTCCTGGCGTACCGCCGTGGCGACGGCGTTGACCCCACCGCGCTCAGAAATGGGGATGACATAAGCGGCGGGTTGTTTGGCCGGGTTGTTTTTGATCTCGGAGAGGGCGGCGGCGCCGTCGACCAGTTTGAGGGTCGGGACCTGGGCTTTTAAGCGGTCCTGGGTGGATTGTAGGATCATTGCAGACCCCCGATATGGGCGGTGAGGATGTTGATGATCTCGGCTTCGTCGCCGGCGTCGATGCCGAGAAAGGGACGGGCCGGAATGTTGGCGGCGCCGCCGCGCCCGGCGCGGCCGCCGAGTTGGTGGATGGCGGCGTACAGGACGTTGCTGCCAACCTCGACGAAGTCCGCGCCGAAAACGTGGTGTTGGGAATCGCGAAGCCGGGCGCTATCGACCAGGGTCTGGCCGCCTTGTTTAAGGACACGCTGCGACGGTAGCCAGGCGATACCATCGGGGCCGGTGCCGGTCTCAAAACGGTTGAGGGTGGAGGCGACCAGCATGGAGCCGATCTCGTCCATGGCCGGGCTCAGGTCGCGGGCGCGCCGTTCCACGCCGTCCAGTTCCCGGCGGGCGGCGCGGTCTTCGATAGAGATATCGTAACGGATGGACGCGCCGGTCATCTATAGGTCCGCCAGGGTGCCATGGGTAAAAACGCGGTCGGGGCCGGACGTCTGGACGCCGCCGCCGTCCGAGGTGGGCTCAACGCCGGCGACCTCGAGGACAATCGTCCCCTTGGCGATCTTGTCGAGGGTGCGGATGGCGTCTCTCCTGTTGTTGACAACAACTTCGGTCGGATCGTCCTTATGCAGGGCGTAGCGCGCCAGGTGGCAGTTGAGCTGCTCGAGGATCGCCGGGATTGTGGACAACGGCAGCGCGTAGACCTTGGCCAGGTAGGCGTCAATTTCAACGGCGCCGTCGTCAATCGCCGCGGTGACCTGGGCGGCGTCGAGGACATCGTCGCCGTCGCGGTCGGCAATCTGCTTCATCTCGATATCGCCGAAGCGGTCGATCAGGTTTTGCTGGGTGCAGTACGCCATCGGTGGTTAGCCTTGAATTAGAAAGGGGGGCTTAAGCGGAGCCCCCCGAGCATTTCAGCGTGGCCTAGGCAACCGCCCCCCGCTCCGGGCGGCCCCTCACAGGCCCTTGGCGGGTTTATTTCTTGGGCTTGGGCTTCTTTTCGTCCTCGGCCTTCTTTTCGGCCGCGGCTTTCTTTTCGTCCTCGGATTTTTTGTCGGCCGCAGCTTTTATTTCGTCCTCGGTGGGAGCTTTGAGGCGGCCGAGCGCTATCAGGGGGACAGCTTGCTTTTCCGTCATCTTGATGGTGTCGCCCTCGAGATAGTCCTCGTCGTCGAACTTCAGCGGGAAGTCGCCGAGGACCGTATAGGTTTTTTTTGTATCCATTGGGGGCTCCTTCAGGGCCGGGCTTAGGCGGTGGCGTTCTGGATCAGATAACCGGCCTCGGCGCCGACAAGTTCGGCCGAAAATTCGTCGGTTACAGGGTAGAACCAGGATTTGGCGTTTCGCTCGTCGTAGGGCGTCTCGACATAAGGGGTCCCGTCGAGTTGATAGGTATACCCGTAGGAGGGGACTTCCATATTTCCGTCCTGGCCCATGGGAACGTATGCGAGGACCGCGTCCTTTCCCCAGATATCCACGAATGCGTCATTGTCATCGGCGTAGATGGATTTGCCGATGGCGACCTTTTCCACGTTGAAATACCGGGCCAGCATTTCTGTGGTGATACTGTCGGCGCTCGTGTATTTGAACTGGTCCTTGATTGCGGCATGTTCGGAAACGTCCATGAATACCTTCGGCCCGAGGATCATGGTGTTGGGATAGCGCCCGATGTTGGCGCGAATGGCTTCCTTGGCGGTATTAACGTCGCCTTTCGGATTACTGCCGGCATCGCTCCACTGGTTGACGCCGGCAAGGGTGACCTTGTTGGTGCCGGCGTAATTGGCAGCCAGTCTGGCAGCGGTGCCTTGCAGATATTCCTTACGCAGACTCATAATGTCCTGTACGACACGGACGGCGCGCGCGCCCATGTCAATACCGGGAACGCGACCGGCTTCCTGCATGATTTCGAACGGGACCTTGCCTTCAAGGGAGTGTTGTTCCAGGGAATAGGCAACACCCTGATATCCGAAGTCGATCCGCTTGGTGGCGGCGCCGGGTGCGCGGGCGGTGTTGTAGAGCTTGAAGCTTTCTTTATTGAACTCGATTCGCTTGCCGCCGCGCACCGAGACGGACGCGGTGGGAAAAATTAGGTGGCCGACGCTTTCCGGGTGCTGATAACCCCTGGACTGAGTGGTCAGGATCGGATCAATGACGCGGGCTTGGGTTGGGGTAAGCATGGGTTTTTCCTTTTGTGTTGGTTAACGGCGCAGGGCCACTTCAATAAATTCACCGGCCGCGGCAGCAGCCACGAGGGCGTCTGCAAAAACGTATTCGGGCAAATCGCCGCCGGTCAGAACGTCGCCGTTTGCGGCGGACGAGGTCATTGCGGTTGCACCAGCCCCAACGCCAAGGTTGCCCGTGACGGGGATCGCCCGGCCCTGAACATCGACAATAAGGCTGTCGCCAACGGCAATGGCCGCGCCCGTTTCAACGACTGTGGTGCCTATGGTTTCAACGGCGACGGCTTCTGTGTCGGCGGCGTCCGTCTGGGAGACACCGAGAACCTTTTCGCCCTGGTTGGTTGCCTGGGCGCCGGCAATGGTGATGCCGCGGTGTTTAACAATGGCACCGCTGGCGAGCAGGGTCAGGGCTAGAATGGAAATGGATTGCTTGGACATTGGGGTGTTCCCTTAATGACTGTTGATGGTGGAGACGGCGACCACTGCATCGGCATATTTTGAGTCTGCGTGGCCTTCCATGAAGGCCAGGGCCTTGTTATGTGTTTCGAGGGCAACCGGATCGACGGCAAATCCGGCCGGTGCTTTAAAGCCGGGACTGCCGTTTTCTATTTCTCCGCCGGAGCGCTCGGAAAAGTCGACGCGCTTGGGCATGGTTTCCAGGAAGCCGGTGAAAAATGCCAGCGGGGTTTTTTTGTTGTCGTCGCCTTCGGCAAACTGGACGGTGTCGGTGCCTTCGAGCCCGGCCATGAATTTGGCGAGGCCGTCTTTTTCGGCGGGGAGAACCCGGCCGTCCTTGACCAGGCCGTCGATGGCGGTGGCGGCGTCGGCGGTTCGCTTCTGTTCGGCGAACTCTGCCTTGTCTTTGTCGAGAGTTTCCTTGCCGGCACTGAGGACGGCCTGTTCCTCGGCGAACTTGGTTGCGGCCTCGGCGGCGGCCTTATCTTCTTGGGGAGTGTTCATGGTGTCCTCTTGAGGTTGTGGTTGTGGGGCGGGCTCGGAAAACATTGGTGCCGGTTGGTCTGGAACGCCGGCTTCTTCCTGCAGGCTATCGACAGACCAGGAAGGCAAAATGTTGTCGGCCTTTTCCAAACCAAGGGTCTCGATGAGATTATCCCGCAGGTTTCGGAACAACCGTCCGATGGTCTTGTCTTCATATTCGCCGAACTGGACGGTGACGGTATCTTCGCCGGCACCGGCGAACTCGACCGGGGTCAGGCCCTTGACGGCGGGCGCCGCGGCACCAAGGAAGGCGACGTGCTGAAGGTAGTAAGTTCCGGGCACCGGGTTGGCGCTGGAATCGGGCGGATAGAAGGACGCCGAGCGGGTTTTAAAACGGCCATTCTTGACGAGCTCGGAAAATTGCGGATCGACCTGGTCGGTTTCGGCGACGAGGGCGCCGTCGGTAAAAGACAGCCCCTTGATCCAGCCGAAGGCCGGCGCGGTTTGTTCCGGGTGGCCGATGACAATCGGGGCGGAGGATACGGCCGGGTTAAAAGCGGCGGCGGCGGCCTCGAG
>JABMOG010000023.1 GCA_013204265.1 Rhodospirillales bacterium | reverse complement strand
GCTGACACCAAAAGGCCATGCACGTCGACTGTGTCGCGGGCCAGTTCCAGGCGACCGGCCTCTATGGAGGCGAGGTCGAAAATGTCGCCGAGCATGGACACCAGCCCGTCGGCGATTTCCAAAATCCCCTTGGCGTATTCCCCCTGGCGGCGGTTGAGCTTGCCGAAATATTCCTGTGACAGCATATCGGCGAAGCCGATCATGGTGGTCAACGGCGTGCGGGCCTCGAAAGACACTTTGGCGATGAATTCCGTTTTCAGCCGGTCGGCGTCGGCGTAAGCCTCGGCGCGTTGTACCAGCGCTTGTTCGACCCGCGCCGTGTCGGTGACATCCAGATAACTCAGCAGCATGGCGCCGTCGGGCAGCGGCACGTTGGCGTAATCGACGACTGTGCCGTTGGCAAGTTCCAGTTTTCCGGTCGTGCCTTCGCGGCTCATCAGCCGGGATACGACCTTGTCTTTGTGGACGCCCCAGCTCAAATCGTCCCAGCCGCCCTTAATGGTGATGGTGCCGCGCATGAAATCGACGAAATCGGTAACGTGGAAAGTGTCGCCCAGCACCCCTTCGTCCAATTCCCACAAGCCCGCGAACACCGGATTGAAAAGCTTCAGCCGCCCGTCACCGCCGAATACGGCGATCCCTTCGTGCAGGTTGTCGAAAGCTTCGCGCTGGACGGCGCCTAGGGATTTAAACGACCGCTCCAGGTCCAGTCTGTCGGATACGTTATCGAACATGAACACCAGCCCGCCCTTGGTGCCTGGCCTGACGGTGGCTCGTAGCGTGCGCCCGTCAGGCAGATGCATCATGTCTTCGCGGGCTTCGCTCAGAGTTTCAAATTGTTCAATCTGGCTTAGTTTGAAGTCGCGAAAATTGGAAAACTCCGGCAGGCTTCGCTGTTCGCGCAGCCTTTCCAGAACTTCGCCGTACTCCGGCTTGGCCTCGAGCCAATCCGTATCCAGCCCCCACAGGGTGGCATAGGTGCGGTTAAAAAATTCGAGCCGGGTGTCGGCGTTGAAGATGGCGATGGCTGTGTCCAGGTTTTCCAAAACGGCGTTGCGGGCGTTGCCTGCGCTGGTGAAATTATCGTGCAAACGTTGCGTATCGGTGCGGTCGATGGCGAAACCAATAGTGCCGCCGGTGGCCGTGGCGTCGCTACCGCCAAAAAGGCCCAAGGGCATTTCCGTTATTTCCAGCAAACGGCCCAGTTCATCACCACCGTCACTTTTCAGATGAACAGACTCAATCACCGCAGCACTTTGTTGGCGCGCGCGCGCGGCCATCTGGGTATCGGCCGGGGCGATGTTTTCTCCGGCGCTATTTACAAATGCCAGCGCGAGATTGGAATCGCGCAGCCACACCGGAAACGGCAGGGTGTCCAGTAACGCCGTCAGATGCCGGTCTTCCAAGCCCGAGGTGTTGGCGGATGCAACGCGTCCGCCGGGCTGAGCGGTGGCGGTCGCCGTGACATCGCGCATCCACACCATGTCGGCGATAATATTGCCGTCGTCGGTTTCGGCCCGCGCGCCGACGGCCTGTACCCGCCGCCGTTCGGTGGTCAATAGAATATCAAACGGCGTACCTTTGCCGCGCAGCAGGGAGACGCACTGCTCAAGGGCTTTTAGGGAATCGCCTTTGAACCGCTCTCGAACATCGTCATAGTGGGACAAAGTCCCGTCGCTCAGGTTTAACAACACGGCCAGCCTGCGCGAACAGGTAAACCCGCCGTTGGCGTGATCCCATAACATCAGTCCGTCCGGGGCGGAAGCCAGGATTTCGCGCGCTTTTACGGCGACGGCTTCCAACCGGCGGCGCTCGGTTCTGGTTTCCCTCAGGATTTTCCGCTGGTGCAGGATAAAACCGAGGGCGACCACCATCGCCAAGGCGACACCGGCGGCAAAGGCTTGTACTGGTTCAATTTCTGCTAACACCGGACAAGATTAGACGGGCCTTGGGGGCCTGACAAGCAGGCCCCCATTAAAGGCGTTCGGGCTTAGTAGCGGTAGTATTCCGGCTTGTACGGGCCATCGGCGGAAATACCGATGTAATCGGCCTGTTGCTTGCTGAGCCGGGTCAGGCTGACGCCCAGCTTGGCGAGGTGCAAGGCCGCGACCTTCTCGTCGAGACTTTTGGGCAGGACGTAAACCTTGTTCTCGTAATTTTCGTATTTGGTCCACAGTTCGATCTGCGCCAACACCTGATTGGTGAACGACGCGCTCATCACGAAGCTGGGGTGGCCGGTGGCGCAGCCCAGGTTGACCAAG
>JABMOG010000189.1 GCA_013204265.1 Rhodospirillales bacterium | reverse complement strand
TCTCTACGATCTGCCGCCCGAGGAACTTGCTAACGTACCCACTGTCTGCGGCTCATTGCGCGAAGCCATGGAAAGCCTGGATGCCGACCGCGATTACCTCAAGAAAGGCGATGTCTTCACGGACGACCAGATCGACGCCTACATGGCTCTGAAGTGGGAAGAAATCTACAATTTCGAACACACCCCGCATCCGGTCGAATTTATGATGTACTATTCGTCTTAAATCAGACGGACACTTGGAAAACGAAGGGCCGCCTCCTCCGGGAGCGCGGCCCTTTTTATTGTGCGCTTGGGTGTGAAGGGTTTTTCTACCGCCCCGGCAGCTTAACGGTGAAGGTTTTGTCGCCGGCCTTATGAACGCTGTCCCAGGCGCGGACGATCACGCTGGTCATGCCGGGCGGAATGCTGATGGCACCGGAACCTCGGGTAAAGGGCTGCTCGTTGACATGGGGATGGTACAGCACCCGGGTGCCCAGCACCTTGCCGTCGGGGCTGAGGATTTCAAACTTGTTGGCGTAATGGTCCCAGCCCGCGTCGGCGTGGGCGACGGTAACCGAAAAGGAATAGGTGCCGTTGCCGCTGGACGATGCCTTGGCATTAACGACCGAAGCCTTTCCGGCGGTGGCCTCGAAGGTCCAGCCGAGACCAATTCCAAGCGCCAGGGCCATCAGGCCGATAAACCTTGCGGGTGCGAACATCAAATTCCTCCGGGTTACTGGAAAGAGCTAAGCGAAAGTGCCATGCCCTCTGTGCGGAACAAAGACAATCTTTTGTGATCAATAAAATCAAAGGGTTATGAAAATTCTGAAATTAAGGGTTGCATCGACAGGATTAATATGTTCTCTTTTTGTTCTATTGCAAATAACCCCTTAACAAGGACCCGTCCCATGACCAACAAAGCCTTCTTCGGTGAACTTCTCGCCCTCACACTCGTATTTGCCGCCGGGTACGCCTTCATGGTGGTGGCTTAGGCCCGCTTCATTCCGGCGGAACCGGCCTCGGTTTTCCCTCCTTGTCGAGGGCGACGAAGGTGAACACCCCTTCTGTCACCTTGAGGCGGTCGCCGGATTCGTTGCGGCGCAACACCCAGGCTTCGATGCCGATGGTGATCGAGGTGCGGCCGGTTTTCTGGATATCGGTGTAACAACACACCACGTCCCCGACCCACACCGGTTTGTGGAAGGTAAAACCGGTCACGGCGACGGTCGCCACCCGGCCTTGGGCACGTGCATTGGCGGTGACGCCGCCGGCAATATCCATTTGTGAAATCAACCATCCGCCAAAAATATCGCCGCTCGGATTGGCGTCCGCCGGCATCGCCAGGGTGCGGATCGCCAGTTCCCCCTTCGGGGCGTCGTCGCTGTTCTCGGTCATACCCAAACCTCCCCAATACACACTATATCTTGTAATTTTCAATCTTATGGATACTGTATCATGCTCTGCACGATATCAAAAACAGGCCCGAACCAAAGTGGCCAGATTGAGAAAAAACAATTATGAGCGACCTTTTCGATCATGCGGACGATAATAAACCCGAAGCCGTAAAAAAATCTCCGGCAAAGGGAAAAGCCGCAAAATCTTCCAAGGCTTCAAAGGCCTCTCCTGCTGAAAAACCGCCTGCCCCTGCCAACCGGGCAACAACCAAGGATAAAGCCGAAAAAGGCTATTCCGGCAAAGACATCGAGGTCCTCGAAGGTCTTGAGCCGGTACGCCGGCGCCCGGGCATGTATATCGGCGGCACCGATGAGCGCGCCCTGCATCATCTGGCGGCGGAAATCATAGACAACTCCATGGACGAAGCCGTCGCCGGACACGCCAACCGTATCGACATCCATCTGGCTGAGGACCAGACCCTCACCGTGACCGATAACGGGCGCGGCATTCCCGTCGATTCGCACCCCAAATTCAAAGGCAAATCGGCGCTTGAGGTGATCCTGACGACGCTGCATTCGGGCGGCAAGTTTTCCGGCGACGCTTACGAAACCTCAGGCGGACTGCACGGCGTCGGCCTGTCCGTGGTCAACGCCCTGTCCGACCTCCTGACGATCGAAGTGGCGCGCGACAAAAAGTTATGGTCGCAATCGTACGTGCGCGGCGTTCCGCAGGGGCCGCTGAAAAATGAAGGCGCCGTCAATAACCGGCGCGGCACCACGATCACGTTTCATCCCGACGCCAAGATTTTCGGCGCCCGCCCCCATTTCCGCCCGGCGACGCTGTACCGCATGGCCCGATCAAAAGCCTACCTGTTCCGGGGCGTTGAAATCCGCTGGTCGTGCGACCCCAAGTTGCTCAGCGCTGAGGACGGTGCGCCACCTGAGGAAGTTCTGCATTTCCCGGGCGGTCTGGAGGATTTCCTGGTGTCCAAGCTGGCCGGGCGCAAGGCCCTGACGCCGGTGCCGTTTGCCGGGCGCACCCAGCTCAACGGCAGTGGCAAGCTGGAATGGGCCGTCGCCTGGCCGCTCGACGAGGTCGGCTTTTTCAATTCCTACTGCAACACCGTACCGACGCCGCTGGGCGGAACCCATGAATTGGGGCTGCGGGGCGCGCTGGCCAAGGGTTTGCGTAGCTACGGAGAACTCACCAACAACAAACAAGCGGCCAAAATTACCGCCGACGATGTTGTCGGCGAGGCCTGTATCATGTTGTCGCTGTTCATTAAGGACCCGCAGTTTCAGGGCCAGACCAAAGAACGGCTGTCCACGGTGGAAGCCCAAAAATTGGTCGAATCCTCGCTCGGCGATCATTTCGACCACTGGCTGTCGGCATCGCCAGACATGGCCAAGGCGATCCTGGAGCACGTGATTGAGCGCGCCGAAATACGCCTCAAACGCCGCCATGACAAGAAAATGAAACGCCAATCGGCGACCAAACGCCTGCGCCTGCCCGGCAAGCTGACCGACTGCACGAACTCGACCGCCCAAGGCACCGAGATTTTCCTGGTCGAGGGCGACAGCGCCGGCGGTTCCGCGAAATCAGGCCGCCAACGCAAGACCCAGGCTGTGCTGCCTTTGCGCGGCAAAATCCTCAACGTCGCCAGTGCAACGATGGATAAAATCCAGGCCAACCAGGAACTCAGTGACCTGATCGAGGCCCTGGGATGCGGCATCGGCGACAATTTCATGCCCGACGACCTGCGCTACGAGCGCGTAATTATCATGACCGACGCCGATGTGGACGGCGCCCATATCGCCTCCCTGTTGATGACATTTTTCTTTAAGGAAATGCCACAACTTATTGAAAATGGTAATCTTTACCTTGCCATGCCCCCGCTGTACCGGATCACCCAGGGGGCCAAAACGGTGTATGCCCGCGACGACGCCCACAAAGACGAGCTGATGAAAAAAGAATTTACCGGCAAAGCCAAAATCGACATCAGCCGCTTCAAGGGCCTGGGCGAAATGCCGCCCAAGCAGTTGAAGGAAACCACCATGG
>JABMOG010000188.1 GCA_013204265.1 Rhodospirillales bacterium | reverse complement strand
TCGAATCCTCTCGCCCCGACCATTTCCGGCGGTTGAAACTTTGGTGTATTTGGGACAACCACAATGACCGACGTTCGCATCTTCAAACCTTCCAAGACCGCCATGCAGTCCGGGCGGGGCAACGTGAAACGCTGGGTTCTCGAATTTGAACCGGGGGGACCGAAACAAACGGACCCCCTGATGGGATGGATCGGTTCCAGCGATACACTGGGCCAAGTCCGGCTCAAGTTTGACAGCAAGGAAGAGGCCGTGGCGTTTGCCAAAAAAAATGACCTCTCGGCACGGGTGCAAGATCCCAAAAAAAGACGCATAAGACCAAAGAATTACTCCGACAATTTCAGCTTCCATCGGACGTTCTAATTTTTTCATGGTTCCAGAGCGCCCGTAGCTCAACCGGATAGAGCGCGGGATTTCTAATCCCGAGGTTGCAGGTTCGAGTCCTGCCGGGCGCACCAAACCACTAAAACCGGAAACACCATGACGCAAACCCCAAATACAGACTTCGGCATCACCGATTTGTGGCCGACCCGGATTTTGCATCGCCGGGTGCCCGATTGCGAACGCTGGAACAAAGACCTGATAAAATTGGTGCGCGACCTCGACCGCGCCAACAAAAACCTGACCACCGATTATCTGGCGCCCGACCTGTTCAATATGGATCAGCCGGCGGTTAACTGGCTGCGCGAAAATGTTAACGCCACGGTGATCGAATATCTGCGCAATATTGGCATCGACTACCCCGTCAACTGGACCATCACCGGCTGGCCCAACGTCAATCGGTTTGGCGATTATCACGACCCCCATAATCATCCGTGGTCTTACTTAAGCGGCACCTATTACGTCAAAATGCCGGCCACGCGTGAAACCCTGCAAAGCCGTAGTGACGTCAGGCCCGGCTGCATCACGTTTTATGACCCGCGCCAGGGCGTCAATATGATGGCCATCAAGAACGACCCCTACGTCGAGCCGGAACACACCGTGTTACCGGAACCGGGACTGATGTTGTTATGGCCGGCCCTGGTAAACCATTTCGTGCACCCGAATCTGAGCAAGGAAACGCGAATTTCCATCAGCTTCAATATCGTTCTAAAATGGTCCGACGACTATCTTCCAGAGCAGATTTAGAGGCGCTGGGGGGTAGGGTTTTTGTGGAATATCACTATATTGGGTTAATAGAGCCGTAAAAGTGGTTAGGCGACAACAAAAAGGATCGAACCCGTGGCGATAAGAGTTGCCGGTACTACGGAATACAACCGCAAGGACAACAGGGTTGAAACCCCCGCCTATGTTTCCTTTGAGGGGACCACCTACCGGACCCTGGACATCGGGTTGGGTGGGTTCGGGGTCGGCGACTATGAAGGTGAGCTGATGCCGGGCAAAGAGTTTATGGTCGATGGCATGGGTCTGGAAGAGGATAATCTTGTCGCTGTGCGCCTTGACTGCACGGTGGCCCGCCGCCTCGGCAACCAGCTCGGCGTCGGGTTTGTTGAGCTCGATTCCCTGTCCTACGACGTGATCGACGCGCTGATAATGCGGCGGAAAAAGTTTTTCGAAAAAATGAGAAACGGTTAGACAGGTGCAAGCGGAACGTGGCCAGGGACAAACCGAAAAAAGAACGCCGCCGCCATAAACGTTCTCCTCCGCGAGGCGTAACCCTGACTATCGACGGCCAGGATTACCCGACCGGCAATCTGAGCATTGGTGGATCACAAATTGAAAAATACGACGGCCCGCTGTCGGCGGGGGCGCTGCTGACCATTACCAGGATCGGCGATACCGACGGAACCAGTTCGCAAGTTGAAATCCGCAGCCGGGTCATCCGCTCTGATCCCGTCGCCGAGCAGTTGGCGGTGACGTTTCTGGAACTCGACGCGGCGGCCTATGAAATTCTGCAAAAAAATATGGCGAAAAGGATCGAAGGATTGGCTACCAAAAAGCCTTGATCAGGATTCACCGTACAGGTCTTTGGGGTCTGTTTTGACGTCAGCAATTTCCGTCACAACCCCACCCCGCACGGCAGTAAAGAAACAGTTCCGCCGCCCGGTGTGACACGCGACACCAACCTGGTCGACCAGAACCAACACCGTATCGGCGTCACAATCCCAGCGAAAATCCTTCAACGTCTGCGTCTGGCCAGAACTTTCGCCCTTGCGCCACAATTTTCCGCGCGACCGCGACCAGTAACAGACTCGTTCGGTTTCCAGAGTCTCTGAAATCGCATCACGGTTCATCCAGGCCATCATCAACACTTCGCCGGTATCAAACTGCTGCGCAATCGCAGGTACCAGGCCGTCGGCATTGAAAGCGATAGCATCCAGCACAGCGGCGTTGCCTTTGTCGTCGGCCATGGGATTTCCTTAGTCTTGTTGCAACAGTCTCTACATCGCCCTTTGAAAGAAATCTGTCAACGGGAAGGCTCTCATGTATAATGTTATAGTATATCATTATTGAGGAAAACACGATGGCTCAGACGGCCCCGGCGACGGCGTTTCTTGGACACAGCCACAATCATACGCAATGCCTCGACACCGCTCTCGACCGTGCGGCTGCGGTGTGTACCGATAATGGGGTGCGCCTGACGGCCCTGCGGCGCCGGGTGCTGGAACTGGTATGGGGTGGCCACCGACCGCTCGGGGCATACGATATTTTGGCCTCGCTCAAAGCTGAGCGGCTGGGTGCGGCGCCGCCGACCGTGTACCGCGCCTTGGATTTCCTGCGCCAACAGGGTTTGGTTCATCGCATCGAAAGCCTCAATGCCTATGTCGGCTGCCCCGACCCGGACACGGCCCACGGTGGCCAGTTCCTGATTTGCCGGGTTTGCGGTCTGGCCGCCGAATTGAATGACGACACCGTTGACCAAGCAATCCGCAAATGCGCCGCTGCTGCCGGGTTTAAAGTCGGCCGGAAAATTATTGAGATCGAGGGCCTGTGCCCGCATTGCCTAAACTCCTGAACCGAGACGTTTGCTATGAACACCAACAACGACCCCTTTGCTGGGAGCGACACCCTGATCGAGGCCAAGGGCATTTCCCTGACCCTGGGGGACAATGAAATATTGTCCGCCGCCAGTCTCAAGGTGCGCCGGGGTGAAATCGTCACCCTGATCGGTCCCAACGGCGCTGGTAAGACAACGATCGTGCGGGTGGTTTTAGGCCTAATGAACCCGGATCAGGGCACCGTCACCCGCCGCCCCGGTCTGACCATTGGCTATATGCCGCAACGTTTGCACATCGATGCGACCTTGCCCCTGACTGTCGGCCGGTTTCTCGGGCTGGGGGCAGGGCGGCGGCGGTATTCGGCGGAACAGCGATGCCAGGTTTTGGACGAAGTCGGCGTCGGCGAAATTCTGGAGACCCCGGTGCAAGCCGTATCCGGTGGCGAGTTCCAGCGCGTCGTTCTGGCCCGGGCCCTGTTGCGCGACCCGGACTTGTTGGTGCTGGACGAACCTTCGCAAGGTATCGACGTGACCGGCCAGGCGTATCTTTACCAACTTATCACTCGAATTCGTGACCGCCGGGGGTGTGGCGTGTTGATGGTGTCGCACGACCTGCATCTGGTAATGGCCGATACCGACGAGGTTGTCTGCCTCAATCACCATGTCTGTTGCGCCGGACATCCGGAAATGGTCGCCAACGATCCCGCCTACATCCAGTTGTTCGGCAAACAGGTTGCAGGCGCACTTGCCGTCTATCACCACGATCATGACCACGAACACGATGCCCACGGCAACGTGGTGCCCAATGAACATGATCAGCACGGGGACCACGGACATGGATGACTTTTTAGTCCGCGCCCTGATCGGCGGGTGTGGCGTCGCCGCCGTGGCCGGACCATTGGGGGCGTTCGTCGTGTGGCGCAGAATGGCTTTTTTCGGCGGCACGCTGTCTCATTCAGCCTTGCTGGGGGTGGCTCTGGGGTTTTTGCTTGGGCTCAACCTGAATGTTGCCATTTTTGCCGTCTGCGCCGTGGTCGCGATACTGCTGGTCAGCTTGTCACGGCCTACGGGGCTATCGAACGACACGTTGCTTGGCATCCTCGCCCACGCCAGCCTGGCCTTCGGGCTGATTGCTTTGTCGGTTATGGAAACCCAACGCGTCGATCTGATATCCTATCTTTTCGGCGACGTGCTGGCGACTACGGTGTCCGATATCACCCTGATTTACGGTGGCGGCGCCGTCGTCGCCGGGGTGCTTGTTTTTTTGTGGCGGCCATTGCTGGCGGCGACCGTGGACGAGGAACTGGCGAAGGTGGAAGGGGTGCCGGTGCAAGCCGTCAACCTTGGTTTCATGCTGTTGCTGGCGGTGACCGTGGCTCTGGCCATGAAGGTGGTTGGTATCCTTCTGGTGACGTCGCTAATTATTATTCCGGCGGCGACGGCACGGCGGTTATCGGCGACGCCGGAACAGATGGCGGTGTGGGCCGGTGTGGTCGGGTGTATCGCGGTTGCCGGCGGCTTGTGGGCTTCGATGCAATTCGACACCCCGTCGGGGCCATCCATCGTCGCTGCCGCCTTCGCCTTGTTCGTGTTGGCGACGGTATTTCCCGCGCTCAAGCGGTGGAATTAAGCCGCGTCAGCCCCTTTTCCAGATCGGCAATCAGATCATCCGGGTCTTCCAATCCGATATGCAGGCGCAGGCAGGGGCCGGCGGGCGACCAATCGGATACGGTGCGAATTTCGCCGGGCTTGCTCGGAATCATCAGACTTTCATAACCGCCCCAACTGGCGCCCATGGCGAACAACTCCATACCATCGAGCATCGCCGCCACGGCGGAGTGTGAATATGGTTTGAGGATCAGGCCGAACAGCCCCGAAGCGCCGGAGAAATCTCGTTTCCACAGGTCATGTCCGGGGTCGCCGGGAAGCGCCGGATACAGCACCCGGTCGATTTCCACGCGCCCGTTCAGCCATTCGGCCACACGCAGAGCGTTGTGCTGGTGGCGTTCCAGGCGTACCGACAGGGTGCGGAGTCCGCGAAGGCCGAGGTAACAGTCGTCAGGCCCCGGACAGTTACCCATGGCGTTAGCCGTACCCTTGACCGCCAGATGATGTTCCGGGGTTTGCACCGTGACCACGCCTAACATCACATCGGCATGGCCGCCGATATATTTGGTCGCTGCCTCGATAACGATATCGACATCGTGCTCGAAAGGGCGGAACAACAATGGCGTCGCCCAGGTGTTGTCCATCAGCACCAAGGCCCCGACGGCGTGGGCCTCGGCAGCGATGGCCGCGACATCAATCATCTCAAAAGTCAGGGAACCGGGAGATTCAATAAAGACGACTTTCGTTTCGGGCCGCAGCAGGTTGCCAATGGGTTGGGCGGGATTGAAATAGGTGACATCGACGCCGCCACGCGCCAGCAAGGTGTCGGACACTCGGGTCCGCGTCGGACCATAGACATTGTCAATTACCAGTGCGTGGTCGCCGGATTTCAGAAATGCGGCCATGGTGATGGCAATGGCCGCCGCGCCCGATGACGTGGCGATTGTCTTGTAGCCGCCGTACAGTGCGGTGACGGCTTCTTCCAGGGCAAACGTCGTCGGTGTGCCGGTGCGCCCGTACTGGACCCCATCGAAAGGATTGGCCGGTTTGGCCTCATATTTTTCCACCGTCGGGAAGGTCACGGTCGAGGCGTGATAGACTGGCGGGTTGACGATACCGAAATTGTCTTCCGGGTGGCGTCCGCTATGGACGAGAAGGGTGTCTTTCTTCATTGGCGGCATGGCTCCGTTTCCTCGTTGGCATGGTGAAGGCTGAACCATGGCGGCGAGGGATGCAATGGCCGGTTTTTCTGACGCTTAATTTAATATCCGGCAGCCTCTGGTATACTCTATACCAACAAAAGTTTCTCGTTTGCCCTTGAGGCCGTTCAACAAATCCTGTTACGGTCCTTCCTTGGCCTTAAACAAAAAGACATAGGTCGCAGTGATTCTTAGAAAACACCAAACCACCAGGGAGAAGATTTTATGAAGAAGCTATCTTACGCCATTGCCGCTGTGACGGTAACGGCGCTGTCCTTCGGGTCGTTGGCTGCCAATGCCACCACCCTCGAAAACGTCCTCAAACGCGGCATTCTCAATTGCGGCGTCAGCACCGGCTTGCCGGGCTTTTCCAACCCGGACGATAAGAACAACTGGTCCGGCATCGATGCCGACACCTGCCGTGCCGTTGCCGCCGCCGTTCTCGGCGACGCCAAAAAAATTAAGTTCACCCCGTTGACCGCCAAAGAACGTTGGACCGCGTTGCAGTCCAGTGAAGTCGACATGTTGTCGCGTAACTCGACCTGGACCCACACCCGTGACACCTCGCTGGGCATCAACTTTACCGGCGTCAATTATTATGACGGCCAGGGCTTCATGGTTAAGAAAGCCTTAGGTGTGAAAAGCGCTCTGGAACTGGACGGCGCGACTGTCTGCTTGCAGGCCGGTACCACCACCGAGCTGAACCTGGCCGATTACTTCCGCCAAAACGGCATGAAGTATTCGCCGGTCACGGTCGACACCTCGGACCAGACGATCAAAGGCTTTGAAGCCGGTCGTTGCGATATTCTGACGTCTGATCAATCACAGCTCTACGGGCTGCGCTCCAAGCTGCCTGACCCCGAAGTCGCTATGGTTCTGCCGGAAGTTATTTCCAAAGAGCCCCTCGGCCCGGTTGTCAGCCAGGGTGATGATCAGTGGTTCAACATCGTCAAATGGGTGTTGTTTGCACAGATCAACGCCGAAGAACTGGGCATTACGTCCAAGAATGTGGACCAGATGAAAAGCTCGAAGAACCCAGGCGTTGGTCGTATTCTCGGCACCGTCGGCGATGCCGGCGCCAAGCTCGGCCTTAAGGCCGATTGGGCTTACAACGCGATCAAGCAGGTCGGCAATTATGGCGAAATGTTCGAACGCAATGTCGGCGTGAATACGCCACTTAAAATCGCCCGCGGCATCAATGCGCTGTGGAACAAGGGCGGCATTCAGTACGCCCCGCCGATCCGTTAATCGGTAACGATTTGTCCGACCCGGCCGTGCATATTCGTGTGCGGCCGGGGAGGGCATTTTTAATAATTTATTCCAGGTGAAGTTTCCGGGGGGGAAGTTAATTTATGGCCGATGATCAGGGGCAGACGCTGAAGCCGACAAAACCGGCGCCGTGGAATGATCCGGCGGTCCGGTCAATCGCCTTTCAGGCGCTGGCGATCCTTGCGGTCGGTTATTTCTTCTACGTTATTTTCCAAAATACCATGACCAATATGGAAAAGCGGGGCATTTCGACCGGCTTCGGTTTCCTGAGCGAACCGTCCGGTTTTGGCATCCTGATGTCCATGGTCGAATACTCCGAGGCCAGCTCCTACGGGCGGACGTTCCTCGTCGGTTTATTGAACACATTGCTGATTTCTGTCCTCGGCATTTTTTTAGCGACCATAATCGGGTTTACTGTTGGCGTCGCCCGGCTTTCGCCCAACTGGTTGTTGGCAAAAATCGCCACCGTCTATGTCGAAACGCTGCGTAACATCCCGTTATTGCTGCAGATGTTTTTCTGGTATTTCGCCGTTCTTGCGGCCTTGCCGTCACCGCGCCAAAGCATGGGCTGGGGCGGGGCTTTTTTCCTTAATAACCGGGGTTTTTATTTCCCCAGAATGGTTTTCGAGGACGGCAGCCTATTCGTTGGTCTGGCGGTGGTGGCCGCTATTGTCGCCATCGTTGTCACCGCCAAATGGGCCCACAAACGCCAGGAAAAAACGGGCCAGCAATTCCATACGGTTTATGCTTCCATCGGTATTCTGATCGGGCTTCCTGCACTGGTCTATTTCGCCGCCGGTATGCCCATCAGCCTTAATTATGCGGTTCTCACGGGGTTTAATTTCCAGGGCGGCATGCGGATTATCCCTGAACTGATGGCTTTGTTGTGGGCGATTTCGTTCTATACAGCGGCATTTATCGCCGAAATCGTGCGCGCCGGTATCCTCGCCGTCAGCCACGGCCAGACCGAAGCCGCCGGTGCGTTGGGCCTGCGTGCGGCACCGACATTGCGCCTGGTGGTCGTTCCCCAAGCGCTCAGAATTATCATTCCGCCGCTGACCAGCCAGTATCTGAACCTGGCCAAAAACTCGTCGCTGGCGACAGCCATCGGCTATCCGGACCTGGTCGCCGTGTTCATGGGCACAACCCTGAATCAGACCGGCCAGGCGGTCGAGATCGTTGGTATGACCATGGCCGTCTACCTGACCATCAGCCTGACTATTTCGGCCTTCATGAACTGGTATAATAAGCGCAAAGCGCTGATCGAAAGGTAGCCCATGACCACTGGATTCCAGGAAATCAAGGACATGGCGCCGCCGGCCAGCACCACCGGCGCCATCGGCTGGGTGCGCCAGAACCTGCTGTCATCACCGCTCAACATTCTGTTGACCATTTTCAGCGCCTATCTGATTTTGAAACTTGTGCCGCCGGTTCTCGATTGGGCCATATTCAGCGCTGATTTCCTTGGTGCTGACCAGAAAGCCTGTACGTCGGACGGGGCGTGCTGGGTGTTTATCACCGCACGGCTCGACCTGTTCATTTACGGCTTTTACCCCCTCGACCAGTATTGGCGCGTCGATTGGATGTTCGCCCTGCTGGCAATCACCTTTGTGCCGCAGTTCTTTGATGCGTTTCCGTACAAAAAACAATTCGGCATGTTCGCGTTGTTTGTGCTTCCGGTCATCGCTTATATCTTGCTGCTGGGCGGCAGCTTCGGCCTCTCGGCGGTAGACACCAATCAATGGGGCGGCCTGATGCTGACCTTGGTGCTGGCATATGTCGGCATCGTCGCAGCCCTGCCGATCGGCGTAATGTTGGCGCTGGGCCGGCAATCCAAAATGCCGGTGATCCGCACCATTTGTGTTTGTTTTATTGAGCTGTGGCGCGGCGTGCCGTTGATTTCGGTTCTGTTCATGGCCTCGGTTATGCTGCCGCTGTTCCTGCCCGAAGGGATGAATTTCAACAAACTGTTACGCGCCCTGATCGGCATCGTCATGTTCCAATCGGCGTATATGGCCGAGGTCGTCCGCGGTGGCCTGCAGGCGATCCCCACGGGCCAGTCCGAAGCGGCCAGTGCGCTCGGTCTCAGCTATTGGAAGAGCATGCGGCTGATCGTTCTGCCGCAAGCCCTGAAACTGGTTATTCCCGGCATCGTCAACACCTTCATAGCACTGTTCAAAGACACCACCCTGGTGCTGATCATCGGTCTGCTGGATATTCTGGCGTCGGTGCAATCGGCCATTGTCGATCCGGCCTGGCGCGACGTTTCGACCGAAGGGTACGTATTCGCGGCGTTTAGTTTCTGGATATTCTGTTTCAGCATTTCCAGGTACAGCCAGACCCTGGAACGCAAGCTGCACACAGGCCACAAGCGTTGATATTTTAGGTTCCCGTACAAGGAAAAAAACATGTCCGATACAGCAACCAACTCCGCTCCGAACAACGGCCTCGCCGTTGAAATCAAGGAGATGCACAAATGGTACGGTGACTTTCATGTCCTGAAAGACATCAACTTAGCGGTCGAGCAGGGCGAGCGTATCGTCATTTGTGGGCCGTCCGGGTCCGGCAAGTCGACCATGATCCGCTGTATCAACCGACTGGAAGAACATCAGCAGGGTCAAATTTTAGTGCAGGGGATCGAGCTTACCGACGACATCAAGAAGATTGATGAAATCCGCCGCGAAGTCGGCATGTGCTTCCAGCATTTCAACCTGTTCCCGCATCTG
>JABMOG010000187.1 GCA_013204265.1 Rhodospirillales bacterium | reverse complement strand
GCAAGGCCTGTTGCGGGTGCGCGCGTTCGTCCAGGACGACGCCCACATTTTTTGTACCGAAGACCAGATTACGTCGGAAACCGAGGCGTTCTGTGCTTTGCTGATGAGCGTTTACAAGGATTTGGGTTTCGACGACGTGGTGGTGCAGTTTTCCGACCGGCCCGATGTCCGTGCCGGGACAGATGAGACCTGGGACAAGGCCGAACAGGCTTTGCGCGACGCGACCCAGGCGACCGGCCTGCAAACCGAATTGAACCCCGGCGACGGCGCGTTCTACGGACCGAAGCTGGATTTCATTCTGCGCGACGCCATCGGCCGCGAATGGCAGTGTGGCACCCTGCAGGTGGACTTCGTGGTGCCGGAGCGACTGGACGCGCATTACATCGGCGAAGACGGCGCCAAACATCACCCGGTCATGCTGCACCGGGCCATTTTGGGCTCATTCGAGCGGTTTTTGGGTATTCTGATCGAGCACTATGCCGGTAAATTTCCGTTGTGGCTGGCGCCGCTGCAGGTCGTCGTCGCCACCATCACCAACGCCGCCGACGAGTATGCCGCCGAAGTCATGGCTGAGTTGGAAGCCGCCGGTTTGCGGGCCGAACTTGATGTCCGCAACGAAAAAATCAATTACAAGATTCGCGAACACAGCCACGCCAAGGTGCCGGTGATATTGGTGGTTGGGGGCCAGGAAGCCTCTGAGGGCACCGTGGCCGTGCGCCGGTTGGGTGGAAAAGATCAAGAAAATCTTGCGCTTAAAGAGGCAACCGCTAGACTGCGTGACGAAGCGGTCGGTCCGCTGACTGGGCCTTGACTACACCACCGTATTTTTCCGAATTTTACGGCATCAGGTCCCGGCGATTTCGGACTGAGCATTGTGTGACCAACGATAGGAGATTTTTAAATAGCCCGACGACCTTTTAATCAGACGCCGTCCCGAACGGGACCGCGCGTCAACGAATTTATTGAAGCCGATCCTCTCCGGGTAGTTGGAGCCGACGGCGAAATGATCGGCGTAGTTTCCAAAGAAGAGGGACTTGGTCTCGCCCAGGATGCGGGGCTCGACCTTGTCGAGATTTCGCCCAACGCGGACCCGCCTGTCTGCAAGATCCTCGATTACGGCAAATACAAGTACGAGGCCCAGAAAAAAGCCAACGAGGCGCGCAAAAAGCAAAAAATCATTGAGGTCAAAGAAATCAAGATGCGTCCCGGCATCGATGAACATGACTATCAGGTCAAAATGCGCAGCGTGCAACGGTTCCTGGGCGATGGCGACAAGGTCAAGCTGACTATCCGGTTCCGCGGGCGTGAAATGGCCCACCAGGACCTGGGCATGAAGGTTCTGGACCGGGTCCGCGAAGATGTCGTTGAAGAGGCCAAGGTGGAACAGTTCCCGAAAAGCGAAGGCCGCCTGATGACCATGGTGATTGCACCCAAATAACTGCCCTAGTATTTATTGCGGGTGCCTTGCTTTCCTATAAGGACAAGGGTATAACCCGCGCGCACGAGCGACTTGAGGCCAATGGCATGCCCAAGCGCTCCTAAATTCGACCTGTCGAATTCCAATCAAACCAAGGAAGAATGAAATGCCTAAATTGAAGACCAAATCCAGTGCCAAAAAGCGGTTTCGCTTGACCGGCACCGGGAAAGTCATAGCAAACGTGGCATGTAAACGCCACGGCATGTCCAAGCGCTCCCAGAAAATGAAACGCAAGGCCCGCGGCACCATGATCCTTTCCGATGCAGACGCTCGCATCGTTAAGTCGTATCTGCCGTACGGTTGAGGGAGGGATTGAACAATGTCACGCGTTAAACGGGGCGTCACTACGCACGCCCGTCACAAAAAAGTCATTGATCGCGCCAAGGGATACCGGGGCCGCTCCAAGAGCAGCTTCCGCGTCGCCATACAAAGTGTCGAGAAAGGTCTGCAATACGCCTACCGGGATCGTCGCGCCCGCAAACGATCTTTTCGGGCGCTTTGGATTCAACGGATCAACGCCGGCACCCGCGAACACGGAATGACCTATTCGCAGTTTATCAACGGATTGGGCAAGGCCGGGATCGAGATTGATCGGAAGATTTTGTCCGATCTTGCTGTTCGCGAGCCGGACGTCTTTAAGGCGCTGGTGGATCAAGCCCAGGCGGCTCTCGCCACAGACGCTTAATTCCGTAAGGAATTTTACGGGGGTTATAATCGGGAGCCGGCTTCGCAACGCGAGGCGGCTCCCTTTTACTTTTTAAGGGCGGAACAAACCGAAATGAGTGAACTGGACAATCTTCGTTCGGAATTGATGGCTGCGGTCGATTCCGCCGCCGGGCTGGATGATCTTGAAAAAATTCGGGTCTCTGCCCTCGGAAAAAAAGGCCGGATCACCGAATTGATGAAGGGTCTGGGCGCCATGGACCCGGATGTCCGCAAACAGGCAGGCCAAATTCTGAACGCGATTAAAGGCGAAGTCGCCGAAGCCATCGAGGCAAAGAAACAGGGCTCCGCAAATTCCGAGTTGGATGCCAGACTTGCGACGGAGACGCTGGATGTGTCTCTTCCGGTGCGCCCGGCACGGGAAGGGTTGGTTCATCCCATCAGCCAGACCATCGATGAAGTGGTGGCGATTTTGGGCGAACTGGGCTTAAGCGTCGCCGAAGGTCCCGACATCGAGGACGACTGGCACAATTTCACGGCGCTGAACATTCCGCCCGATCACCCGGCGCGCCAGGAACACGATACTTTCTATTTGCCGGGCCGGGGTGGGGATGAGAACGAGGATGACCGCTTGGTGTTGCGCACCCATACCTCGCCGGTGCAAATCCGCACCATGATGAATTCCGAACCGCCGATCCGGATCATCGTGCCGGGGCGGACTTACCGCTGCGATTATGACGCCACCCATTCGCCGATGTTCCATCAGGTCGAAGGCCTGGTGATCGACGAAAACACCCACATGGGACACCTGAAGGGTTGTATCATCGATTTTTGCCGGGCGTTTTTCGGCGTCGATGACCTGCCGGTTCGTTTCCGGCCCAGTTATTTCCCGTTTACCGAACCGTCGGCGGAAGTCGATATCGGCTGCACCCGCGAAGGCGGCGAATTCCGCATCGGCCACGGCGACGACTGGCTGGAAATTCTCGGTTGCGGCATGGTCAACACCAAGGTGCTGGAAAATTGCAACATCGATTCGAGCCGGTACCAGGGCTTCGCCTTTGGTATAGGAATTGAACGCATGGCGATGTTAAAATACGGCATCCCCGACCTGCGCACGTTTTATGAATCCGACCTCAGGTGGCTGCGCCATTACGGTTTCAGCGCCTTGCGGGTGCCCTCCATGGTCGGGGGGCTGTAGGTCATGAAATTTACCTTTGGTTGGCTCAAGGAACATCTCGACACCACGGCGTCGATCGACGAGGTGGTCGAACGTCTGACCATGATTGGGCTGGAAATCGACAAGGTTCATGACCGGGCAAAAGATTTAACCGGCTTTGTCGTTGGCCATGTGGTGGCGGCGGAAAAACACCCCGATGCAGATAAGCTGACGGTGTGCCAGGTGGATACGGGTTCCGGCACGGTTGAGGTCGTTTGCGGCGCGCCCAACGCACGGGCCGGGCTGACGGGTGTGTTTGCGCCGTCCGGGTCCATTATTCCGAGCACCGGCATAACCCTTAAACCGACGGAAATTCGCGGCGTCGTCTCAAACGGCATGTTGCTGTCGGAACGCGAGGTTAACCTCAGCGACGAACACGACGGCATCATCGAATTGCCAAGTGATGCCAAGCCGGGAACGCCGGCCGCCGACGCGATGGGTCTGTCCGACCCGGTCATCGAAATTGAGATTACGCCCAACCGGGGTGATTGCTTAAGCGTGCGCGGCGTCGCCCGTGATCTGGCTGCTGCCGGGGTCGGGATGTTGGAACCGTTGAATTGCGAAAGCGTGCCGGGAACATTTGAGTCCCCGATCAAAGTACACCTGGATTTCAAGGCGGGCATGGAAAACGCCTGTCCTTATTTCGTCGGGCGTTTTATCCGGGGCGTTAAAAATGGCGAAAGCCCGAAATGGCTTAAAGACAAACTTCTGGCAGTGGGGCTGCGCCCGATTTCGGCGCTGGTCGATATCACCAACCTGATGACCATGGACTTAGGGAGGCCGCTGCACGTTTTTGACGCGGCTAAGGTTGCCGGCGACCTGCGGGTGCGATTGTCGAAAAAAGGCGAAACAATCCTCGCCTTGGATGGGAAAGAATACGAACTGGACGATGAGATGACAGTCATCGCCGACGACAATGGGCCAGAAGCGATTGGCGGTGTCATCGGCGGGGCGGCATCGGGTTGCACGGAGGCCACGGTCGATGTGTTCGTGGAATCTGCCTATTTCGACCCCATCCGTACGGCGATGTCCGGGCGCAAGCTGAACGTCATGTCGGACGCCCGTTACCGGTTCGAGCGTGGCGTCGACCCGGCGTTTCTGGTTGACGGCATGGAAATCGCAACCCGGCTGATCGTCGATCTGTGCGGTGGCGAGCCATCGGAACTGGTGATCGCCGGGGCCGAGCCGGCCCGCCAAGACGACATCACGTTGCGCCTTGGGCGAGTGGAAAGTCTTGGTGGCCTGAAACTGGACACCCCAAAGGTCGTCGAAATCCTGTCAGTGTTGGGATTCGAGTCCAAGGAAACGACTGCGGATGGCGGGGCGGCGTTGAGCGTGTCGATACCATCGTGGCGTTCCGACATCGTCGGCGAGCCCTGTCTGGTGGAAGAAGTCATCCGCATTCATGGCTACGATAAAATTCCCGCCGTGCCCATGACCCTGGACAGCAATCTTCCGGCACCGGCCTGGAATTCGAACCAGCAGCGCCGGGCTATGGCCAGGCGCTTGCTGGCCGGACGCGGCCTGATGGAAGCCGTGACCTATTCCTTTCTCAGCGGCCCACAGGCGGCACTGTTCGGTGGTGGCGCCGGGGCCCTGACATTGATCAATCCCATCAGTTCCGATCTCGACGTCATGCGCCCGTCCTTGTTGCCGAATCTTATTGCGGCGGCTGCGCGCAACGCCGACCGGGGTATAGCGGACGCGGCCTTGTTTGAAATCGGTCCCCGTTTTTCCGGCGATAAACCGGAAGACCAGGATATCGCCGCCGCCGGGTTAAGGTCCGGCCAGTCAGGCGAGCGCCATTGGAACGAGGCACCGCGCCCGGTCGATGTGTTCGACGCCAAGGCCGACGCGCTGGCCGTTCTGTCCGCCATGGGCATTGCTGTGGACAAGGTCGAAGCCGTGGCGCAAGCACCCGGTTGGTATCACCCGGGCCATAGTGGTGTTCTTCGGCTGGGGCCGAAAATGACCCTCGCCCACTTCGGGGAAATCCACCCGCGCGTGTCAAAAGCCATGGGCGCAAAAGGACCACTGGTTGGGTTCGAAATATTTTTCGATGCCCTGCCGGGGCAAAAAGAAAAGAAAAGCCAGGCTCGGCCCTATCTGGATCTGCCCCAGTTCCAGGCCGTGGAGCGGGACTTTGCCTTTGTCGTCGATGAAGGCACCCCTGCGGCAAAGGTTGTGGATGCGGCCCGAAGCGCTGACAAGAAAATGATAGCGGCGGTCTCTCTGTTTGATGTATTCCAGGGCGGCGATCTGGAGGTCGGTCAGAAATCGCTGGCCCTTACCGTCGTTCTGCAGCCGAAAGATAAAACCCTGACCGATGCTGAAATCGACGCCATCGCCGACAAGGTGGTGGACAATGTCAAGAGAACCACAGGCGGCGTGCTGCGGAGCTAGAGAAAATCCCGAGCGGATGAAATCATCCGCGACGACGAATTTGCGCCTAAAACAAAGGCGTGGAGCATTTGCAGTGAACGCAAGTGAACTGTAAATGCTCTAGGTCAGAGCTTAGTATTTTACCGTATAAATTTTCGTCGGCGCTGCCCGTCCGCGAACGGTGACTTCGCCGACGGGCTCAAATTCACACTCATTGTTTTGGCAGGCGTTGACGGTGTTTTCGCCGACCAGAATGTAGGAGCCGTATTCCTTGTTCAACGGTTCCAGGCGGGCGGCAATATTGACGTTGTCGCCGTGCACGGTGAACACCAATCGCTCGGCCGTGCCGACGGCGCCGACGATGATTTCGCCGGTGTTGATACCGCAGCGTGTTTTCAAGACAGCATTCTTGCCGAAGGTGCGGCGGTTGACGGTGTTCTGAATATCGATTGCCGTGCGCACGGCGTTGGCGGCATGGTCCTCGTTTGTGGATGCCGCGTTGTAGGTGACGACCAGCATGTCGCCGATGAATTGTGATATTACCCCGCCGTGTTCCTGGACAATGGCGCCAAGGACTCCGAAATATTCATTTAGAATTCCGGCCAGTTCCTGTGGGGTAAGTTTTTCGGAAATGGTGGAGAAACCTTCGATGTCCGTGAACAGCATGGTCGCCACCTTGGATTCCCCATCGCCGGGCTGGATGCCCCGGTCCGAGGTGGTGATGTGTTCGGCGACTTCCCGGGACACGAATTTAGACAGGTCGGCCGCTGCCATGCTATCGATAACGGCGTGATTCAGGGTTCGCTGGGCGCGTAAAATAGCCACCGCCAAGACCCCGGTGACCAGACCGATGGACAAAATTTTGTCGACTTCTGCACCGACCAATATGGCATTGGATGTCAGATACGTCACATAATCGCGGGTGATCATGGTGTCCCCAGACACCGAAAAAATGACGTACAGCACTAGTCCCAGCCAACTGATGACTGCCGCTGCTCCGGACAACAGGATATACCGAGGTTCAAAACGAAGTGCGCGCAAAGAGATAAAGATGAACACGTAAATCATCGTCGGCGCCTTCAGGTAGAAAGACGGCGGCTGCATATACTGGATATGGAAGCTCCAAATTAGAGATATCAACAGGCCCATGTCCATGACCACAGAAACCATCAACAGCCAGTTCGGCAATTGTCCCCGGTGGGATGCGACCATGCGGCCCAGGGTAAACACGAAATAGGCGGACAAAACCCAGGGTACCGGCTGGAACCCGGCTTCCGGGGCGGACGAGGGCGCCAGGGTATAAAAGATGCTGAAAACCAGGACCAGCAGCAATTGTACCCAGCTAATGAGCCTCTCACCTTGGATCTGCTGGGCGGCGATGTTTTCGCGCACGCGCTCG
This sequence comes from Rhodospirillales bacterium, assembly GCA_013204265.1. Taxonomy (GTDB): domain Bacteria; phylum Pseudomonadota; class Alphaproteobacteria; order Rhodospirillales; family Casp-alpha2; genus Casp-alpha2. The sequence continues at coordinate 3,072 of JABMOG010000187.1, read as the reverse complement.
GGCAGTTTCGTTTTCAACGCCTCACCGAATACAAAAACCGAAAGTTTATCCAACATGGGCTACCTTTGCTTCGTGTTGGGGGGCTATTCCCTGGTCCCGCCAGATTTAATTACCGATTTAGCAGTGTCGCACGTATTCTTCAGATGCTTTCGTAACATTTTCGTCAACTGGGCGCTGTTGCGTTTTGCCAGGGCATCTAGAATTTTTTCGTGCTCAGTCATGGCCTGGTCCCAGCGTTGTTGCGAAAAATTGGCACGATAACGTGCCATGCGGATGCGCCCGGACAGCGACACATACAAGTCCCCCAGCGTCTTGTTCCCGGCCGCCGCCATGATTCCGGCATGGATTTGCTGGTTAAGTTTAAAATATCCGCCAAGATCGCCGTTCTTGTGGTGGGCGGCCATCTTATAATGAATGGAGCGAATCTCGTCTATTTGGGCATCGCTGATTTTTGCGCAGACCAGCTCACCGGCCAGCGCTTCCAGTGCGCCCATCACCGGGAACATGTCATCCACGTCTTCGACCGCCAGTCGTATAACCCGGGCGCCGCGGTTGGGTAGAAGGGCAAGCAGTCCTTCTGACGCCAGAACCTTCAAAGCTTCGCGCAAGGGTGTGCGGGAAATAGACAGCGTATCGCAGATCAGTTTCTCGGGCACCCGCTGGCCGCCGATAAGTTCGCCGTCAAAAATCATGTTGCGCACGGCGGCGACCACCCCGTCATGCAGTGATGCGTGATCAGGTTCAGTCATAACCCACCGCCGTCCAGTGCGCTCTCAATCAGGCGGGCGATATGGACTGCCTGTTTGTCCGCGCCATCCTTTATCTGGTGGCGGCAACTGGTGCCGCCGGCGACGATCAACGCATCCCCGCTATCACGGACGGCGGGCAGCAGGTCAGCCTGCGCCATTGTCATGGAAACATCGTAATTATCTGCCTCATACCCGAATGCCCCGGCCATGCCACAGCACCCGGACGAGATGATTTCAGTCTTCAGCCCAGGTACCAGGTCCATGGTTTTTTCAAGCGCATCCATAGTGGCGAAGGCCTTCTGGTGACAATGTCCGTGCACCAGGGCGCGCGTTGCAGTAATCGGTTTGAGGTTGAGGTTGAGCCGCCCGGCATCCTGCTCGCGGGCCAGAAATTCTTCGAATAACAGGGCTTGTCCGGCCAGTGCATCAGTGTCCGCCCCCGGCAGCATAGCCTGGAACTCGTCACGTAAGGTCAACAGGCACGAAGGTTCCAGCCCAATGATAGGCACCCCTCGCTGCACGTACGGTTTAAGCGCCTCAATCATGCGCCGGGCTTCGGCCTTGGCTTCATCGACCAAACCGGCGGACAGGAAGGTGCGACCGCAACATAACGGCCTGCCGCCATCGGCGGGTTTCGCCATGTGCACTTGGTAGCCGGCGGCACGAAGAACATTGAGGGCGGCGCGGGCGTTTTCGGGTTCGAAATAGGTGTTGAAGGTATCGGCCCACAACACCACTTCTGCGCCGTCCGTTGGGTGGTCTTTTATCTCCGATGAGTCGAAGGGTTGAGGATGCCATGCAGGCAAAGTCCGTTTACGGCTAAAGCCGATAAGCAATTCACTTAAACTCGCCAGGCCGGGGATTCGGTCGCGGAGGTTGAGCAGCGCCCCGATTTTCGACGCTGCCGGGGCGTAGCGGGGCAGGTAGGCAACCAGGCGGTCAAACAGTCGCAGCCCATGGCGTTTGTTGTAATGATAGAGGAATTCAACTTTCATCTTGGCCATGTCGACGCCGGTCGGGCATTCCCGCTTGCAACCCTTGCAGCCGACGCAGAGTTTCATGGTTTCCAACAGGTGATCGGAGGTGAAGGCGTCCGGCCCCAGTTGCCCCGACAGGGCCAGCCTGAGCGAATTGGCGCGCCCCCGGGTCAGGTGTTTCTCGTCCCCCGTCGCGCGAAAGGACGGGCACATGACGCCGGCATCAAATTTGCGGCACGCGCCGTTGTTGTTGCACATTTCCACGGCGCCACTGAACCCACCCCATGCCGACCAGTCAAATGCTGCCTCCATCGGTATCGTCTCATAGCCCGGTTTGTAGCGGAACAGGCTGCGGTCATCCATTTTGGGCGCACGCACGATCTTGCCAGGGTTGAACAGGCCCGCCGGGTCGAAGGCATCCTTGACGTTCTCAAATACTGTGGTGATGTGAGAGCCGAACATCGGTTCGTGGAATTCTGAGCGCACCAGCCCGTCCCCGTGCTCGCCGGAATGGGAGCCTTTGTATTGGCGCACCATGGCAAAGGCTTCTTCGGCGATGGCGCGCATTTTTACCGCCCCGACTTCGGATTTCAGGTTGATCACCGGGCGCACGTGCAAACACCCGACCGACGCATGGGCGTACCAGGTGCCGGTGGTGCCGTGCTTATGGAAGACCTGCGTCAGTCGGTCGGTGTATTCGGCCAGATCGTCCAGCCCGACGGCGCAATCTTCAATAAAAGAGATCGGTTTGCCGTCGCCCTTCATGGACATCATGATGTTGAGGCCCGATTTACGGACCTCCCAGACGGCTTTCTGGAAATCGGGGTCAATGGCTTCGACGACCGCGCCGGGAAAACCCAGATCGCCCATTAATTCACCCAGTTGTTTCAGGTGGCGAAGCTGGGTGTCTCGGTCGTCGCCGGCAAATTCGACTAACAACAGGGCGTCGGGATCACCCTCGACGAACCTGTCGACGGTTGCGCGGAACAAGGGGATGTCGCGGGCCAGTTCGATCATGGTGCGGTCGACCAATTCCACCGCCGCCGGGTCCAGTGTGACGATATGGCGGGCCGAATCCATGGCTTGGTGGAAGGTCGGGAAATGACAGATGCCCAGCACTTTGTGCCGAGGCAGGGGCTGCAGGTCGAGATGAATGCGGGTGGAAAAGGCCAGGGTGCCTTCAGATCCGACCAAAAGGTGCGCCAAATTGGGATGCCTGGGTGTCTCAGTCGTGGTCGCCTTTGCCCAATCGCCTCGGCGGGGTGGGCCTTCGGGCATCAGGGCGTCGATGTTGTAGCCGCCGACCCGGCGCATCAGGTCGGGGAAGCGGTTGGTGATTTCAGTTG
>JABMOG010000186.1 GCA_013204265.1 Rhodospirillales bacterium | reverse complement strand
TCAGCTCGACCCCCATGAAGCGGGACTTTTCCCACTTGCCTGCGTGGGTCGAAGCATTGGCCAGGGGAATCTGCCGCGCCACGGCCAGCATCATGGAAATGGCGTGCTCAGCCGTGGTGATAGAATTGCCGAACGGCGTGTTCATCACGACGATGCCCTTCGCCGTGGCGGCGGCGACATCGATGTTGTCGACGCCGATGCCGGCGCGGCCGATCACCTTCAGGTTTTTAGCCGCCTCCAGTACCTTAGGCGTAACTTTGCTGGCCGACCGAATGGCCAGCCCGTCATAGTCGCCGATGATGTCGGCTAGGCCCTGATTGTCGAGGTCGGTGATGACATCGACCTCGATTCCGGCCTGTTTCAGGGCTTCCTCGGCCAAGGGGCTCATTTTGTCGGAAATCAGGACTCTAGGCATGCCCATCCTCCTTTTCTTTGAGCGCCGCCCAGGCCCAATCGAGCCACGGGAACAGAGCCTCAAGATCCGATGTTTCCACCGTCGCCCCGTTCCACAGGCGCAAGCCGCCCGGTGCCGCCATATGGTTGGCGATATCATGGGCCGCCCCTTCGGCGTCGAGCAGGCTTGATATCTTCTTGCCGACGTTTTTGCGGAAATCATCGTCCTGGTCGGCCAGCCACGGATCGACAATCTGCAACGTGATCGATGTTGTTGAGCGCGACACCGGGTCTTGAGCGAGAAAATCAACCCACGAGGCGGACTCGACCCAGGCGGATGTCGCTTGTGCATTGGCCTCAATGCGGGCCATCATGCCTTTCAGACCGCCGATGGACTCGGCCCATTTCAGGCTGTTCAGCGCGTCTTCAACGCACAGCATGGACGGCGTGTTGATGGTGATGCCCTCGAACGGAGCCGGGTCGAACTTGCCGTCCTTGGTCAGGCGGAAAACCTTCGGCAGTGGCCAAGGCGGGGTGTACTGTTCCAACCGCTCGACCGCGCGGGGTCCTAAAACCAGCATACCGTGCGCGGCCTCGCCCCCCATTACTTTCTGCCAGGACCAGGTGGTGACGTCTAGCTTGTCCCAGGTCATATCCATGGCGAAGGCGGCAGACGTGGCGTCGCAAAAGGTCAGGCCTTCGCGGTCCGCAGCGATCCAGTCGCCATCGGGCACGCAAACGCCCGACGTGGTGCCATTCCAGGTAAAGACAACATCGCGGGAAAAATCGACTTGGCCCAAGTCGGGCAATTCCCCGTAAGGCGCGTCAATCACCCGGGCGTCGGCGATCTTCAGATGCCCGGTGACGTCGGCGGCCCAGGTGGCGCCGAAGCTGTCCCACGCCAGAAGGTCGACGCCGCGCGCACCCAACATCGACCACAACGCCATTTCCATGGCGCCGGTGTCGGAACCGGGCACGATGGCAATATGGTGGGTGGCGGGAATGCCCAGCACGTCGCGGGTGCGGGTAATGACCTCTTTAAGCTTTGCCTTGCCGGTTGCGTGGCGGTGCGAGCGCCCGACGAAGGCGTCCTTGAGATCGTTCAGCGACCAGCCGGGAGGCTTGGCGCAGGGTCCGGATGAAAAACGGGGATTGGCCGGACGAATGTCCGGTTTCTGAGGTGTGTTCACAATAATACTCCTTTCCTCACAGAAAGGTCGCGCCCCGTTGGGGGGGCGTGGCCCACAGGTCTTATAGGGCTGGTCTTTAAGCGGGTCAACTCCTCCTTAAGGTGAAAAATTTTCTTAGTCGGCGTTTTATTTTGTTATAAAAAAAATGCCTAATGAAAACTGATGAAAATGACCAAACGGCCAAAGCCCCATGCAGCCCCTTAAAAAATTCCCTGAAGACGCCCGGCGGAACATCAAAATCGTCCTTTGCGACATAGATGATACTCTGACGACGAATGGGCACCTGACGGTGGAGGCTTACGCCGCCCTTGAGGCGTTACAGAACTCAGGCTTCCAGGTGTTTCCCATCACCGGCCGACCGGCCGGATGGTGCGATCATATCGCCCGCATGTGGCCGGTGGATGGCATCGTCGGTGAAAATGGCGCGTTCTATTTCCGCTATAACCACGATACACAGACCTTCACCAAACGGTTCATGGCAAGCGATGAGATAAGGGCGGAAAACCGTCACCGCCTTGATATCCTCCTGGGTGAAATCCTGATAGCCGTGCCCGCCGCCGCCGTGGCCTCCGATCAGCACTACCGGGAGGCCGACCTGGCCATTGATTTTTGCGAGGATGTCGCGCGCCTGCCGGCAGATGATATTCAGCGGGTCGTCGATATCTTCGAAGCTGCCGGGGCCACCGCGAAAGTCAGTTCCATCCACGTCAACGGCTGGTTCGGAGATTATGACAAGCTCGCCATGACCAGGCGGATGCTGGATGAGTGTTTCGAAATTAATATGGAAACGGAGAAGGACCAAATCGTCTTCGTTGGCGATTCCCCCAATGACGTGCCGATGTTTCGCTTCTTTCCCCATTCCATCGGCGTCGCCAATATCGCCGACTTTGAAGGCCGCCTGGATACCGAGCCTGCCTATGTCACCGAAGCCCCCGGCGGGGCTGGTTTTGCCGAAGTCGTTCAAGCCCTTCTGCATACCCGGTAAAGGGTATGCACGGCGTTGATTTGGCGATCAAGTCGTGTCAGAACTAACTGCAACAAAAACGTCACAATTAGAATAATTCTAAGGTCTGAACAGAAACGGGCCGGTCTGAAAATTTTGAGGTCTTCAAAAAAAGGCCCATAAACAAGGGAGAAGTACACATGACAAAACCGAAAGGTTTATTTCTGAATTTGTTCGCCGCCATCGCGGTGTTTGGCCTCATGGCCGCCATGACGCCGGCCCAAGCGGCGGAATGTCCGCGCGGCACGCTGGACAAACAGTTTTGCGACCGTGATGGCGATTTAACCGCGGATCTGCCGACCGACCCGTCCAAATGGGTCAATCCGTCTACGCTGATTTTCGCCTATACGCCGGTCGAAGATCCGGCTGTCTATAAGTCGGTATGGGCAGGTTTCATCGACCATATGGCGAAGGTGACGGGCAAGAAGGTCTCCTTCTTCTCGGTCCAGTCGAACGCCGCCCAATTGGAAGCCATGCGTTCGGGCCGCCTGCATGTCGCCGGGTTCAACACCGGTTCCAATCCGATCGCCGTCAGCTGCGCCGGTTTCGTTCCGTTTGCGATGATGGCGTCGCCCAGTGGATCTTTCGGTTACGAGATGGAGATTATTGTTCCCGCCGACAGCAAGATCATGTCCCCTGCCGACATCAAAGGCAAAACCCTGACCTTCACCTCGCCGACATCTAACTCGGGCAACAAGGCTCCGTCAGCGTTGTTGAAATCGGAATTCGGTCTGGTTAAGGACGTGGATTTCAAAACCAGCTTCTCGGGCAAGCACGACAACTCGGTCCTGGGTATCGCCAACAAGGACTATGAAGTCGCCCCGGTCGCCAACTCGGTGATGCGTCGAATGATCGATCGTAAAGTCGTCGACCCGAAGAAAATTCGTACCATCTACAAATCGCAAACCTTCCCGACGACCGGCTATGGCCACGCCTACAACCTTGATCCGACCCTGGTGGCGAAGATCAAGCAGGCCTTCTTCACCTTCAAATGGGAAGGCTCGGCACTGAAGGAAGAGTTCAAGAAATCCGGCGAAGGCAAGTTCATCTCGATCGCTCACAAGTTCGACTGGGACGTTATCCGCAAGATCGACGCGGCCAACGGCATCAAATACACCTGTAAGTAAGTCACGATCTCCACCCGCGGTGCTCAGTCCTAATTGAGCCCGCGGGTGTGATCTGTCTGAAGCTTAGGTTTCAACGCATACGGGGGGACGCCATGCTGCGGCTTGTTGGTCTGACCAAGAAATACAAGACCGGTGATCTTGCCCTGAAAGGCATTAATCTGGAGGTACCCGACGGCCAGGTGATGGCCCTGATTGGCCCTTCCGGCGCCGGAAAATCAACGCTGATCCGCTGCATCAACCGGCTGGTCGAGCCGACCTCGGGCTCGGTTTCCCTGAACGACCTGGAATTGACCACCCTCAACCAGGGCAAGCTTCGCAAGGCGCGCCGGCGCATGGGCATGATTTTTCAGGAATATGCCCTGGTGGAACGCCTGACGGTGATGGAAAACGTGCTTTCCGGCCGCCTGGGCTACGTTAGTTTCTGGCGCAGTTATTTTCGCAAGTTCCCGCAATCAGATATCGACGAAGCCTTCCGCCTGCTGGAGAGGGTCGGCCTGGACCATATGTGCGATAAACGGGCCGACGAGCTGTCCGGCGGCCAACGCCAAAGGGTTGGTATCTGCCGGGCCCTGGCGCAGGATCCGGAACTGCTTCTGGTAGACGAACCGACAGCGTCCCTGGACCCCAAGACCTCGCGCCAGATCATGCGTCTGATTTGCGAGCTTTGCGAGGAACGAGGATTGGCGGCAATCATCAACATTCATGACGTTCTGCTGGCGCAGATGTTTTCGCAACGCGTGGTCGGCCTGGAACTGGGATCGATTGTCTACGATGGCCCACCGAACGGCCTTACGCCAGAGGTGCTGACCGATATCTATGGCGAAGAAGACTGGTCGGAAACCATCCGCGCCGTCGAGGAGGATGAAGAAGTGGATATCGATAGCGCAGAGGCGGAGGCATGACGTCTGGTTCACGAACCTGGAAACGTCCACCGTTCATCAAGCAACCGTTGCTACGCTGGGGGCTGGTGGTTGGCGGCGCCGTGTATCTGTCCCTGGCGCTCGGCACCATGGAGGTTAACTGGGGACGGGTTGCCGATGGCTTGCCCAGAGCTCAGCGGTTCATCGCATCCTTCATGCCACCCGATTTCGTCTCGAAAGCGGATGACATTGCCAATGGCATCTATGAAAGCCTTTGGATGACCGTGGTATCGACCGTGATCGGTATTTTACTGTCGATTCCAGTCGGTTTAGGGGCGGCGCGTAATCTTTCGCCACGCCCCGTGTATATTTTTTCGCGGGGCATTCTTGCCGTATCCAGAACCTTTCCGGAAATCATCATCGCGCTGTTTGCCGTAAAGATTTTTAGTTTTGGGCCATTCGCCGGGATAATCGCGCTGTCCCTCGGCACGATCGGTTTTTATGGCAAGCTTTTGGCCGAGGATATCGAGGACATGGATCCGGGCCAGGCCGAGGCTGTCAAGGCGACCGGCAGCAGTTGGTTCCAGTGGTTAAACTATGCCGTCCAGCCGCAGGTTATGCCGCGCATGATCGGCCTTGCCTTGTACCGCTTTGACATCAATTTTCGTGAATCCGCCGTTCTTGGCATCGTCGGCGCGGGCGGGATCGGGGCGACATTGCTGACGTCCTTCGACCGCTACGAATTTAATACGTCCGCCGCGATACTGCTGATCATTATCGGCATCGTGATGGCCGTCGAATACACGTCGGGTTTCACCAGAAAGTGGGTCCAGTAATGCCGGTCACAACATCGGGCGCCACAAAAATCTGGCAACGCAGAGACCGAAACCGTCAACTCACCATCTGGGCCGGCCAGTTCATCACTGTCGCCATTTTTATGTATTGTTGGCAATTGGTGTCGGACAAGACCGAGTGGTATTTTGTTTTTGATGCACCGCGCATCGCCGCCGATATGGCGGAGCGAATGATGCCGCCAAAATGGAGTTATATGGAAACGCTGTGGCGGCCGATCTGGGATACTGTCGCCATCGCCACGCTGGGCACCTTGATGGCCATCGTCATGGCCTTTCCAATTGCTTTTCTCGCGGCGCGCAACACGTCGCCTTCAACAGTGTTTGTCCGGCCTATTGCACTCTTTATCATCGTTTCCTCGCGGTCCATCAATTCGCTGCTGTGGGCGTTGATGCTGGTGACCATTTTGGGGCCAGGCGTATTTGCCGGTGTGCTGGCCATAGGTTTCAGGTCCATCGGTTTTTGTGCAAAGCTGCTCTATGAAGCCATTGAAGAGATCGACGTGAGCCAGGTTGAAGCCGTTACCGCGACCGGGGCGTCCGGCCTGCAAGTCCTAAATTTCGGAATTGTGCCTCAAATCCTGCCCGCTTTTGCGGGCATTTCGGTGTTTCGCTGGGACATCAACGTCCGCGAGTCCGCCGTGCTGGGATTGGTGGGCGCGGGTGGTATTGGGCTACAACTCAGCGCCTCCATTGATACGGTCACCTGGACCCAGGTCTCGGTGATCCTGATCGTCATCTTAGGCACCGTTATCGTCAGCGAATGGGTTTCAGCAAAGGTCCGTCACGCTATCATCTAAAATCGGGCCGTTTTTCCGAGGTTTGTAAGACTGTCGTGGCCCACGGGGCTTATAGGACCCGGACATATTGGGGATCAAGATTTCCCTGAGGTGAAAAATTTTCTTAGTCGGCGTTTTGTTTTGTTGTAAAAAAAATGCCTAATGGAAACTGATTTAGAAAACGACCAAGCGGCCAAAGCCTCATGCAGTCCTCCTCAAACAATTCCCGCCTCACCCAAACTCTGGTCCAGGTCATGGTGGTCGGCGATTCCCAAGTGGTCGGCGATATGGTCGAGGGTATTCTGGACCGTGATGCGCGCATCCAGGTTTCCGCCCGTCCCGCCGATGGCGAAAAGGCGATCACCCAATTCCGCACCACGGAGGCCGAAGTCGTGGTCATCGACATCGGTGACAATCCCCAACAGTCCCTGACTACTATTTCCAGACTCCTGCGTATCGATGCCAAGGCCCGAATCGTCATGGTTTCCACCCTCAACTTCACCAACGTGAAAACCGGATTGGAGGGTCTTGAGCGGGGTGCTGTGGAATTCCTGCAGACGCCAGCCATCCACACCAAGGATTCCAGCCACGTCGTTTTCCAACACAATCTGGCCGAATCGGTTTTCGAGCTGGGGATGGCGCGGCGCGAGGAAGGGGAGCGACTGGCCAGGAAGACGCCTTCTCCCCCAGCCACAGATGCCACCATCACCCTGCGCCCGGCCTCCGCCCAGCCTCCGAAAATTCTGGTCATCGCCAGTTCCACCGGCGGACCAAAGGCATTGGTGACGGTGCTCGCCGGGTTGTCTGCATCGGTGGTGGTGCCGATTTTGATCGCCCAGCATATGCCGCCGGTGTTCACCGGGGCGCTGGCACAGAACATCGCCCGGACAAGCGGCCGGCCCTGTGCCGAGGGCATTGACGGTGAATATTTGAAACCCGGGCATGTCTATGTGGCGCCGGGCGATTACCACATGTTATTGGAACGGGCCGGGGGTGGGGTGTGCATCCGCGTCAATCAGGAGACGCGGGAAAACTACTGCCGCCCGTCGGCCGAACCCCTGTTCCGCAGCGCCGCGAAAATCTATGGCCCCACCACCCTGGGCCTGGTTCTGACCGGCATGGGCAACGATGGCGCGGTAGGCGCGAAAGCCATTACCCAGGCCGGCGGCACCATCATCGCCCAGGACCAAAAAACCTGCGTCGTTTGGGGCATGCCCGGCACCGTCGCCAAGGCGGGTCTGTGCAGCGCCGTGCTGGGATTGGGAGAGATTGCCGCCTACCTGAACTCGGTCGCGACCTACAAGCCATAATACCACGGCGCAAACAGCGAAAACGCCAGCCACATCAATACAATCAACGGCAACCCAGCGCGCGCGAAGTCGGCAAAACGATAATGCCCCGGCCCCATCACCAGCAGGTTCGTCTGATACCCCAACGGCGAGGCGAACGAACAGTTGGCGGCGAGAACCACGGCGACGGCGAAGACATGAGGTGCAACACCCAATTCCAGCGCCAGCCCCACCCCGATGGGCGTGAACAGCACGGCGATGGCGTTGTTGGAAATGATATTCGTCATCACCGCCGCGATCAGGAAAAACACCGACAATACCATCCCCGGCGTTGCCCCGGACAGACTCGCGACAAGACCATGTGCCAGCAATGCAGCCCCACCGGTATCTTGCAGAGCGACGCTCATGGCGATGGCTGCGGCGATGGCGGTGACGATTTTCGAATCGATAGCGCGGGACGCCTGGCGAACATTCAGCACCCCCGTCGCCACCATGGCGATGGCGCCGGTCATCGCCGCAGCCACAATCGGCACCAGCCCCGTCGCCGCCAGCACAACAACACTGAAAAAAATCAAACTCGCGCGTTTGGCATGCTCCAGCACCGGCAAATCCTCGGCCGTACCTTCCGCCAGAACGACGTCCCGGTTGCGCCTGAGCTGGGTGATGTCGTCGGGCTGCCCCTGCACCAACAACACGTCGCCGGCCTGCAGGCGGACCTCGGTGATGCGTTGGCGAACCATCCGTGAACGGCGCTGAATACCGAGCACGATGCAGTGGGTTTTGTAGCGAAATCCAATCTGCGGCAGGGTCAGGTTGATCATCCGCGACGCCGGGGCGACCATCACTTCGGCCAGGGCCTGGCCACCTTCCTGCCAGCGCCCGGTCGAGGTCACCGCGCCCGGTACCTCCAGCCCTTCTTCCAGGTCTGGATACAACAATCCTGGGTCATTGCTGAGAAAATCCCCCAGCGCCTTGCGCGTCGCCGCCACCACCAGAACGTCGCCGGGCCGGGCGATATAACCTTCGAACGGCGGCAGGATTGCCTGCTCGCCGCGTTGCACCATACGCAGGGTCTTTTCCGGCAGGCTGGGAAAATGGCCGCCCGGCGCATCCTTGCCGACAAGGTCGGATTGAGCCGACACCGTGATCTGGGCGACAAATTGTTTGTGATCGCCGTCCATCAAGTCATCGGCCATACCGGCGCGGTCCGGCAGCAGGCGTGGAGCTATGAAGACCACATACAACACCCCCGTCCCCGCCAACACCAGTCCGGGAATGGTGAAATCGAAAAATCCGAACGGAGCCATGTTCATCTCGATCAAGGCGCTGTTGACCAGCAGGTTGGTGGACGACCCAATCAGCGTCGTCATGCCGCCCAGAATGGCGGTGAAACTGAGCGGGATCATGATTTTGCTGACCGAATGGCCGAACCGGACCGCCAGCACCTGCATGATCGGAATAAAGATGACGACCACCGGCGTGTTGTTGAGAAAGGCGCTAATGATCCCGACGATGACCAGCGTCGCAAAGACCGCGACCCATGCCGGCACATGGCCATGGCTCCATTCCAGGAACCACCCGGCGCCGCGCTCAAGAATACCCGTGCGGATCATACCCTGGCCAAGCACCAGCAGGGCCAGCACCGTAATCAGGGCCGGATTGGCAAACCCTTCGAGAATACGTTTCGACGTAAGAACGGAATTTCCCCCGGAATCCGCAACCGGGAATACATGGAAAAAGACCAGAAGCGCACAGATGATACCGATGGAGATGACTTCCATCGCCAAGCGCTCGGATATGTAAAAAAACAAACCCGTTACAATGAGGGCGAACACCGCCCACATCTGAAATTCCATGCCTGTCACCATGCCCTAGTTTAGCCTATTCGGGATGGCCATGGCACCCGTATGACGCGCCGATAAAATTTAAAAAAAACGCCGCCTGTGATCCCAATCACTGCGCCGGGGGGAAATAAACACCAATATGGTCCTCATCAGACATCGCTCTCCCTACCTTGTCTGTCGAATCTCTCCCAAATCCCATGCCGGGCCTCTTCCCCAGAGGCCCGGTTCTCTTTGTGGGTATTTTAAGTTTGCAGTTAACGTGCGCTACCCGTTGGTCTATCGTTAATGGGCGAGCAACTTGAACCAAAAGGATGCACCGTGTCGCCGAAGGACGCTGCCAACATAAAACACTGCCCCCCGTCCGAAGGCGCCGATGACGCTTTCCGCGGCGCCATCAATTCTATGCAGGAGGCCTTCGCCCTGTTTGACGCCGACGACCGCCTGGTCTTCTGCAACGAGGCGTATACAACCATGCATCCGTTGGGCAAGCCTTTCATTCGCCCGGGGGTGTCCTTCGAAGACATCATCCGGACCAATGTGAAAAAGGGAAATGTCTCCGACGCAATCGGCCGCGAGGAAGACTATCTCCTCGAAAGAATGGACCTGCACCGCAACCCGAAAGGCCCTATCTATCGCCGCATGGCCAACGGAAAAACTTTCATCATCAACGAATCCCGCACCCCGGACGGCGGCATCCTGTTTACGTCAACCGAGGTCACCGACCTCAAGCAAATCGAAGATGAACTGAGGGGAAAAGAGGCGCTGACCCGGCGTATGCTGGAAGCCAGCCCCGCTGGCGTTTACATCGCGACCCGAGAGGGAGAGCACCTGTTTTCCAACGAGCGTGGACTCGAGATGCTGGGCGTATCGCGCGATGAACTGTTTCAATCAAACGCTGTCAGCTATTACGCCGACCCTGAGGAACGAAAAAGGCTGAAAGACGACCTCTATGAAACCGGTTCCACACCCCCTACCGAGGTTGAATTTATCAAGCCTGACGGCACGCATTTCTTTATAATTTTGTCATCGACGTTGCTGGATTTCGAGGGACAAAATGCCCACCTGACGTATCTTTACGACATCACCGAGCGCAAAAAAACCGAAGAAGCCCTGCGCGATAGCGAGCAACGCCTTGCCGATGCCGTGGAAAGCATCGTCGATGGCGTCGCCCTATACGATGCCGACGACAAATTTGTTTTCTGCAACACGGCTTTTCGGGAAAACCTTGAAGCCCTGGATGATGTGCTGATTCCCGGCACACCCTTTGAGGTCGTCATCCGCGCCGCCGGTGAACGACTTTTATATAAAAATGACCCCGATGGCCTGGAACAATATATTCCCAGGCGTCTGGCAGAACATGAAAGGCGGGAATCAACCGTCCACTACTACCCTGATACGGACAACTCCGTCATTGTCCAGGAAAACAAAACTTCCGATGGCGGCACGTTCATTATCCGCACCGACATCACTGAACTCAAACGCGCCGAAGGGGCGCTAAAATCTAACGAAAGCCGCCTCAGGGGCGCTATTGACAGCCTGCAGGAAGGTTTCGCCTTTTACGACGCCGATGATCGCCTGGTGCTGTTTAATGAAGAATATCGGCGCCTTCACCCTGGCCTGGAGGATATCCTCAAGCCGGGCATGTATTTCGAAGATATGATACGCGCCCATATCGAACGCGGCCTGAATGCCGATGCCATCGGTCGCGAGGAAGACCATATCCTTGAGCGCATGGAACAACACCTGAACCCCAAGGGTAAAATCTTGCGAACGCTGACTAACGGCACCTGCTATATCATCAAAGAAACCCGCACGCCCGACGGCGGCACCGTCGTAACAGAAAGCGACATTACCGAACGGATAAAACTGGAAAAAAAAGCACAAGCAGAACACGAGCGAATGCTTGACGCAATGGAGAGCATCAATGGCGGCGTCGCCCTTTTTGACGCCAATGATGTACTGGTGCTTTGCAATTCCACCTACCGCGAAAACTTCAAGGAAATCGGCCAGTTCCTCACCCCCGGCCATAGTTACGAGGAAATCCTTCACGCCTATGTCGACAAGGGTCTCAATACCGAGGCCAAGGAGGACCCGGAAAAATACGTGAGAGAGCGGCTTGCACGCCACCGCAACCTTGAGCCTTCGATCATTCAAATGAGCAAAACCGGCCACTGGGTAATGCTCCGGGAATACCGGACGTCCGAAGGGGGAACCCTGATTGTGCGAACCGACGAGACAGAACGCATTGCAGCCGAGGATGCCCTTAGGGAAAGCGAAGCGCGGTTCCGCGATATCGCTGATGCCGCGTCCGATCATTTCTGGGAGATGGGTCCGGACCTTCGCTTCACCTCTGCTTCTGATCGTTTCTATGCAATATCGGGCCTGAACCCCGATGACATCATCGGAAAGACGAGATTGGAATTCGTCGGAGCGGAGACTATCAAGGAAAATCCAAAGCTTTGGAAAGCCCACGAAGAGGATATGAAAAACAGGAGGGCTTTCGGGAATCTCGAATATGCGCTGAAATCACCTGATGGCCAGGTCCGTTACTTCCGTGTCAGCGGCAAACCCTTTTACGACAAGAACGGAACCTTCATGGGGTACCGCGGCGCCAGCGCCGACATCACAAATTACCGCCGCGCTCAGAGAGACCTGTCCCACCACAATAAAATGGAATCCCTGGGTCACCTGGCGGGCGGGATAGCCCACAACCTGAACAACATGCTGCAACCGATCCTGATTTTGGGGCAGATGACAAAAGACGCCCTTGATAACAAAAGCCGGGAGCATCAAAACCTTGAAGTCATTTGCCAAGCTGGAGCCAGCGCCAAGGAGCTGGTCGAACGAATTTCGGCGTTCAGTCGCCAACAGGGGCTGATTCGTGAGCGCGCAGACATATTTAAAATCGTCCACAACGATTTAAGCCTTATTGGCTCGACCATCCCGCCCTCCATAACCGTGACCCAGGATTTGGACGAGAATACCGGTTTTGTCTTCGTCGACGCCACGCAAATTCAAACGGTGTTGATGAATCTTGTGGCCAATGCAGTCGACTCGATGGAGGGGCAAAATGGCGAACTGAGAATTTCCCTGTCCCGAACCACAGTCGATGAGAATTCCGCTCATTTTATTGCTGGCCTTGAGGACGGAAACTACGCGAAGCTGACCATCGCCGACACGGGCAACGGCATGGATCAAGAAACCTTAAGCAGAATCTTCGACCCTTTTTTCACGACCAAGGAATTTGGCGAGGGAACGGGCCTGGGCCTGTCGAGCGCGTTAGGCATCATCCAAAAACACGGGGCCACGATTCTGGCTGTCAGCGAGCCGAATATCGGAACAACTTTTGATGTCTATCTCCCTTTGGAACTATCTGTTATTAATTAACAATCATGGCAAAAATTCTTTTGATCGAAGATGAGGAAATGGTGCGCTACAGTCTGCGCTGTGCCTTGGAAAGTGGCGGCCACGAGGTATTCGAGGCGACCGACGGCGAGGACGGTGTTTCCCAATTCAAGAAAATGGCCGCCGCCCCCAACCCCGCCGATATCGTGGTTACCGACATCCTGATGCCGAAAAAACACGGCTATGACACTATTTCGGAAATCCTGGAGATATCCCCTGGTACAAAGATCATCGCCATCTCCGGGGGTGGCGGGGGTGACTTCGACTCGAAAGCGTTCTCAGAAATGTCTAAATTCCTGGGTGCTGAGCGGATGCTCGCCAAACCCTTTTCGTCAGAGGAATTCTTGTTGGCGGTCAACAATTGTCTTTCCTGAACGCGGGACCGGGCGCCAAGAGGAAACCTCGTGGACACCGCCAAACCGCCGCCCCAAGACCAGAGATAAAGTAAGGAGCATACACAATGATCGTGGTGATTTTCGAGGTCGAGATCAATCCGGACCGCAACGAGCGCTATTTCGAACTGGCCGGAATCTTGCGTAAGGAACTGGAAAGTACTGACGGGTTCATATCCATCGAACGGTTCCAGAGCCTCAACGACGAAAAAAAATATGTCTCGCTGTCGTTCTGGCGCGACCAAGGCGCGGTTGATGCCTGGTACCAAAAACCCGACCACCGCAACGCCCAACACGAAGGCCGCGACGGTGTGTTTCTGGATTACCGAATTCGCGTTGCCGAAGTCTTCCGCGATTACGATATGGCCCAGGGGCGTCCAGGATAAGGGATGAATTTTTAAAGAAAAAAACGCCGGGTTTTATTTATAAAACCCGGCGAGTTTAACAGGGAGGTGGTCAGGAGCGAGGGGTAGGGCCCCTGACCATGAGCTGCCGCCATCTTGGGGGGGCGATGAGGGAAGCGGCAACTCGAGTAGGTACACAGTAGGATATGCATATGTCCGGTATTTTTCCGCCCCGTTTCGAAATGTTACAGAATATATCATGGCTGTATTATTGACAGTCCATCGACCTGGTTGATTTTTCATGACCGATGGCCCCGTTGAATTCCTCTCTTTGCTGCGCCGCGCCGGACTGCTGGAAAACGGCGAGACGCCCACCTTTGAAGCAATGTCAGGCGGTGTTGCGTCCGATATCTGGCGAACTGAGCTGGTGCGCGGGCCGGTCTGCGTCAAGAAGGCATTGCCAAAGTTAAAAGTAGCCGAGGACTGGCGCGCGCCTGTTGAGCGCAACGCCTATGAAGCCGAGTGGCTGGAAGTCGTGGGCAACATCATCCCCGGCGCAGCGCCTAAAATTCTCGCCCGAGATGCGGACCAGGGCATGTTCGCCATGGAATATTGCAATCCTGAGCGATTTCCATGCTGGAAGGATCAATTGTTGGAAGGGCATGCCGATGCTGCCTTCGCCGCCGCCGTGGGCGAAGGCTTGGCGCGTATTCATTCGGCCACCGCACAAAACCCGAAAATTGCAGCGAAGTTTCCCACTGACGATATTTTTTACGCCATCCGGCTTGCGCCGTATCTCGAATACACGGCGACGATACATCCCGACCTGGCCGATGCCTTGAACGAATTGGTCCGGGTCACGGCGGGTACTCACACAGCCCTGGTCCACGGCGACGTCAGCCCTAAGAATATCCTGGTTGGACCCGACGGCCCGGTGTTTCTCGACGCCGAATGCGCCTGGTACGGAGACCCCGCCTTCGATCTCGCCTTCTGCCTCAACCACTTGCTGCTGAAATGCCTGGCGGTGCCGACAAAGACCGACGTGTTCCTGGATAGTTTCGACGCGCTGGCCCAGACCTACCTACACACCATAACGGCGGAAATGCCGGACATCATCGAAGCCCGTGCGGCGCGTCTGCTGCCCGGACTGTTTCTCGCCCGAGTCGACGGCAAATCACCGGTTGAATACCTCACCCATGAGGGCGATAAGGACCGTGTACGCAGAACGGCGAGCGCCTGTTTGCTGGATCCGGTCGGGCGGCTGGCGGACATCCGGCAGCGCTGGCGCCAGGAACTGAACGGGGCGGAGACGTGAGCAATAGCAAAATCAAATCCACCCACGCCCGCCGGGTCTGGGATTCCCGCGGACGCCCGACCGTCGAGGTCGAGGTCACGCTCAATTACAATGCCTGTGGCCGCGCCATCGCGCCCGCCGGCGCGTCGACCGGCACCGGCGAGGCCGTAGAAAACCGTGACGGGGGTGAGGCCTTCGGGGGTCTGGGGGTCGAAAATTCCATTGCCGCCGTCAATGGCGAAATCGCGCGCGCGCTCAAGGGCCGCGACGCCAGTGATCAAACCGCCATCGACAAGGTGTTGATCGATCTCGACGGCACCGCCGACAAAAGCCGGCTCGGCGGCAACGCCATGATCGCCACCTCCATGGCCGTCGCCCACGCCTGTGCCGCCGCCCGCAAAGTGCCATTGTGGCGGTCTCTGCACGATCAGGAAAATGCCCCCGAGCCCCCCTTCCTGCCATTGCCGGAAATTCAGATTTTCGGCGGTGGGGCACATGCCGGCGGCCGCGTCGATATTCAGGATTACATGGTTACCGCCGTCGGCGCCGCTACCTTCGCCCAGGCCCTGGACTGGACCGCCGATGTCTACCGCGCCGCCGCCGGGCTGATGAACGAGGCCGGGCGCAGCCATGGCGTCGCCGACGAAGGCGGGGTGTGGCCGGATTTCGACGATAACGAACAGCCGCTCGACATGCTGGTCCGCGCCATCGAGGCGGCGGGGCTTCGGCCCGGCCGCGACATGGCAATCTCACTCGACATCGCCGCCAGCCAGTTCGGCGTCAAGGGTCGCTACCGGCTGGCCCGCGAAGACCGAACACTGGATTCCGACGGCCTGTCGGGGATGCTGGTCGATTGGGTCGAACGCTACCCCATCGTCGCCATCGAAGACCCGATGAGTGAGGGCGATAAGGAAGGTATGGTCCGGTTTACCTGGGCCGTTGGCAAGCGGGTGCAGGTCATCGGCGACGATTTTCTGGTCACCAGCGCCAGTCGCATTCGGGCTGCGGCCCGCGACGGGGCGTGTAACGCAGTGCTGATAAAACCCAACCAGGCCGGCACCCTGAGCGAAACCCGAGCCGCCTTGGAAGCCGCCCGCAAGGCCGGGTTCGGCGCCATCGTTTCGGCCCGGTCCGGGGAAACCGAAGACGTAACCATCGTCCACCTCGCCGTCGGCTGGGGTGTGGACCAATTGAAGGTCGGCTCGATCACCCGCGGCGAGCGCACGGCCAAGTGGAACGAAGGCCTGCGCATCGCCGATCAACTGGAAGGCGATTTATTCGGAGGCCGCCTGCCGCCGCGCGCACGTTTTCCGTGGCGGGCCAGCGGCTAGGAACTGGACTAAGTGTTCTTACCACAGAGCACACAGAGGTCACAGAGACAGAAAAAATTAAGAAAAAGACGTGCGCCGAAGGCGCGGTAGTGTATTCCCTCTACGACCCCTTTATCTCAAAATATTCCCCCTCTTTCTCTGTGATCTCTGTGTTCTCTGTGGCTCACACTTCTTCGAGACGCTGTCGCGAACAGGGCTGGCGTCCAGCGGCAATACCCTTTTAAATACCCCATGCGCCGTCGTCGCCCTCAACCCCTGCTCTTCCTGGCCTTTGTCGTGATCATGGGCGCGCTGATATTCGCCAATAAACTGCCGGTATCGGAGCCCGTGCTGGGTCTCAAGGTGGCAACGGAGCGGCTCAAGGTCTACTACGGTGAAACCCCGCCGCCAACCAACTGGGCCGTCGCCGAAATCACCCCCCGCTCGGGCGAGGTATGGGTCGACCTAACCCTGCCCGAAAAACAAGCGACGGCCTTCACCCATCAACCCCGCCGCCGGATATTGGACGCCTTAACCAGCCAATGCCCGCCCAAAACCGACCCCGCCGGGAGCGTGCTGCTCAAGACTCAGGATATCGAGGTCCGAGGCCTCAATGGCGAAGGAAAGGCGCTGGCCGCCGTCAGCTGCCGGGTGGGGGCGATACGCAAAACCGGAACTAACTAAACCCTTTCGACTTAACGACTTGTGTGAAAACGCATTGTTGGAGAATAATCCGGAACCCGCCAAGAATGATATAGGGTAAGTTGCACAATGACCTGCGGACAGTAACTAATGAGTTTTAGCTGAGTTTCATGACGTCCCCTATTCCAGAGAACGAAACAGAGCGATTGGCTGCGCTAGAGGGCTATGAAATCCTCGACACGCCGCCGGAAGAGACGTTTGACCGAATTACGCGAATTACGGCGGCCTATCTTAACGTGCCAACCGTATTGGTTTCCCTGATCGACGAAAACCGGCAATGGTTCAAGTCGCATCACGGCCTCGATGCTGAGGAAACGCCCCGCAATATTGCATTCTGCGCGCATTCCATTCTGAACGATGAGGTCCTGGTCATCGAGGATGCGATCAAGGACAAACGGTTCAAGGACAACCCGCTTGTCCTCGGAGAACCTAATATTCGTTTCTATGCCGGCGCCCCATTGCGCACCAACGAAGGTTTCAGGGTCGGCACCCTTTGTGCAATCGATTATGTACCGCGTGAAATTACGAAGGCTCAGGAACTTGTTTTGAAGGATTTGGCACAAGTTGTTGTCGATGAAATGGAGTTGCGAATCGCCGGCAGGAAATCGGCCAAAGAAATAGCCGAACGCAAGCGCTTAGAAGAAGCCCACCGGGAAAGCGAAGAAAGGCTGAAAGCGAGGCGTTGTTCCGGGCCGTGGTCAACCATTCGCCGACTAAAATCCACATCAAGGACATCGAGGGGCGCTATACCCTGATCAACAATGAGGCCAAGAAGCTATACGGCCTCACCGGTGACGAGGGCCTCGGCAAGACGTCTTTTGACCTGTTCCCCAAGGACGAAGTGGCCGCCTTCCTGGCCCACGACAAAGCGGTCCTTGTATCCGGAGAAACCCAGGAAGCAGAAGAAAAATTTACCCTCGACGGCGACGCTCGCACTTATCTCACGACCAAGTTCCCGATTTTCAATCAAGATCAGATCGTCGGCATTGGCGCCATCGGCATCGACACCAGCGAACAGATAAAAGAGAAAGAAAAAATTCAGGAAAGCGAAGAACGTTTTCGTAACCTGGTCGAGGGGTCGATCCAGGGCGTTCTGATCCATGCGGACAACAAGACGCTTTTCGCCAACCAGTCGTATGCCGATATTTTCGGCTACGACAGCTACAAGGATATTCTCGCCCAGGATTCGGCACTCGATCATGTGGCGCCCCACGAACACGAGCGAATGAAGGCCTATAGCAAGGCCCGGCGAGGCGGGGAAGATGTCCCCATCACCTACGAATTCGAGGGCATTCGCAAAGACGGATCACCGATCTGGGTGGAAAACAGGGGCTGGGTGGTGAATTGGAAGGGCCAACCCGCCATTCAAAGGACTATCATTAACATTACAGGGCGCAAACAGGCGGAAGAAGCGTTGCGCGAGAGCCAGAATTTACTCAACTCCATTATTGAGAACCTTCCGGTGGCTCTGCTGATAAAGAATTCAGATCACATCATCGAACGGGCGAACAGCATCTACCTTAAATGGTACGGATTCGATGCAAATGCTATATGGGGCCGCCGGTCCGATCAGATCGAAAACTTCCAACCCGCCGAAGAAGTGGGGGAAATGAATGCCCAGGAACTGGAGGTGCTTGCCACGGGAGTTACAAAGACACGGCGCCTGGAGCGCACCTTTGTCGACGGCCAAACTCATACCATCGACATCACAAAATTTCCCATCTATGACCAGCAGGGAAACATCGCCAAGGTCGGCTCCGTCAGCGTCGATTTGACCGAACAGGTTCAGGCAAATCAGGCTAAATCGGAGTTTTTGGCCCTCATGAGCCACGATTTGCGGACGCCCTTGAACGCCATTATCGGGTTCTCCGACCTCATTAGCCAACAGTACTTCGGGCCAAACAGCGACAAATACCAGGAATACGCCGAGGATATTAAATCCAGTGGCGAACTTTTATTGTCCCTGGTAAACGACATACTCGACCTGTCGGCCATCGAGTCAGGCAAGCAGTCATTAACCAAAGAGAACCTATCCGTCACAGATGTCGTCAAGGAGTGTGAGGCAATTATCAAGGAAAGGGCACAATCCCTTGGCGTTAACGTATCGATGACAGTGCCCAAGAACCTCCCGCTCCTTTTCGCTGATAGACGGGCGACCATCCAAATCCTCATCAACCTTCTCTCGAATTCCATCAAGTTCACGCCTGAGGGCGGCAAGATTTTGCTCAAGGCAACAGCCACGAACCGGCACCACACTTTCGAGGTAAGCGACACCGGAATCGGTATTCCGGCTAACAAGATAGCCACCATTACCGAACCCTTCATCAGGGGCGACAGCGACCCTCATAAAACCCATGAAAGCACAGGTCTCGGGCTGGCGATCGTAAAATCGTTGGTAGAACTCCACGACGGCGAATTGGAAATCAAGAGCAAACCCGGCAAGGGAACCACCGTCACGGTGATACTGCCGGGCGGCGCATCCTGACTAGAAACCGATTTCCATGGAACATCCGTTTCTCTAACCCGGCAACGCCAAATCGCGCTGTAGGGTTAAGGGACAAGCGGATGGTGCGGGCGGCCGGACTTGAACCGGCAAGGC
>JABMOG010000185.1 GCA_013204265.1 Rhodospirillales bacterium | reverse complement strand
CGCCTATCACGTACACGGCTACACCAACCTGAAAAAACATCAGGACCGGGGGCCGTTGATCATCACCGGCGGTAGTGGCATCCGGGTTACCGACGATTCCGGAAAAAGCTATATCGAAGGCCTGGCCGGTTTGTGGTGCACGTCGCTCGGGTTCCAGGAAGACCGCCTGATCGAGGCGGCGACAAAAGCCATGAAGGCGCTGCCGTATTATCACGGGTTCGCCCACAAGACCCCCGCCGTCACCATTGACCTGGCTGAAAAGCTGATTTCCATGGCACCGGTTCCGATGTCCAAGGTGTTGTTCGCCAATTCCGGGTCGGAAGCAAACGATCTCGCGATCAAGCTTATCTGGTATTACAACAACGCCCTGGGCCGGCCTGAGAAAAAGAAAATCATCTCACGCATGCGCGCCTATCACGGTATTACCGTGGCGACCGGCAGCCTGACAGGACTGGCGCCCATTCACAATGATTTTGACCTGCCTATCGACCGGATTCTGCATACCGACTGCCCGCATTACTACCGGGGTGCCGAGGACGGCGAATCTGAAGAGGATTTCGCGACCCGCTGCGCCGAAAATCTGGAAAAAATGATCGTCCAGGAAGGCCCCGACACCGTTGCCGCATTCTTCGCCGAACCGGTGATGGGGGCCGGTGGGGTGATCGTGCCGCCGCCGACCTATTTTGAAAAAATTCAGGCGGTGCTGAAAAAATACGATGTTTTGATGTTGGCCGACGAGGTTATTTGCGGGTTTGGGCGCACCGGCAATATGTGGGGCACCCAGACCTTCGATATGAAACCCGACATGATTGCCTGCGCCAAAGCCTTGTCGTCTGCCTATATCCCAATCGCCGCCCTGATGATTTCCGAGCCGATCTATCAGGCGCTGGTTCAACAAAGTGAAAAACTTGGCCTGTTCGGCCATGGTTCGACCTATGGTGGGCACCCGGTGGCCGCCGCCGTGGCGCTGGAAACCCTCAAAATTTACGAGGAACGCGACATTGTCGGACATGTCCGTGCCGTCAGCCCCCGCCTGCAAGACGGTTTGCGAAAATTCAGCAATCATCCCCTGGTCGGCGAGGTCCGGGGTATTGGCCTGGTTGGGGCGCTGGAACTGGTGCGCGATAAAGCGTCCAAGGAGTCATTCGATCCTAAGCTCGGCGTCGGCGCTTATTTTCAGGAACAGGCGGAACGCGAAGGCCTGATTATTCGCGCCATCGGCGATACCATTGCCGTTTGCCCGCCGCTGATCATTGTTGATGAAGAAATCGACGAATTGCTTGGCTGCCTGCAACGCGCCCTTGAGGCAACCTCGTCCTGGATCAACGAATAAGCCCCTTCCCGTCCCCGCATCTAACCGAGGTCAAGGCTGCCCTTACACCGCAAAGGATAGTCTTTGAAATCATTCGATACATTTTGACAAGAAAGAGACATCTAAGGGTCATGACGTTGCGATAGGTTGGCCAACATTGAGAAAAGGGGAAAGTCGATGGATTTAGCATTAAAACGGTCGAAAAATGATACCGCCACGGTGTATAGTGCACCGACCGAAAAACGAGGCGGTTCGGAAACCTCCCCTTTTGATCAACCTGGGCGACAATCCATGAATTTCGAAAAATTTTTCTCCGACAAAATCGGAGCACTGAAAGAAGAAGGCCGCTACCGGGTTTTCACCGACATTGAACGTGACGCCGGTAATTTCCCCCGCGCCGTCAACCATCGCAACGGCGAAATCAACGATGTCACCGTCTGGTGTTCCAACGATTACTTAGGCATGGGCCAGCACCCGGATGTTTTGAGCGCCATGAAATCGGCGATCGACAAATGCGGCGCCGGTGCCGGCGGCACCCGCAACATCGCCGGCACCAATCATTACCATGTGCTGCTGGAACAGGAACTGGCCGATTTGCACGGCAAGGAAGCGGACCTGATATTCGGGTCGGGCTGGACCGCCAATTTGACGGCGTTGAGCACGTTGGGCGCGATGTTGCCGGACTGCGTGATCCTGTCAGATGCCTACAACCATAATTCCATGATCGAGGGAATTGTCCATTCCAAGGCCGAAAAGAAAATTTTCAAACACAACGACCCGGAAGACCTGGAGCGCCTGCTCAAGCAGTACCCGGTTGACCGGCCGAAACTGGTAGCCTTCGAATCCGTCTATTCGATGGATGGCGACGTCGCGCCGATCCAGGAATTTTGTGACCTGGCCGACAAATACGGGGCCATGACCTTTATCGACGAAGTCCACGCCGTCGGCCTGTACGGGCAACGCGGCGGCGGCGTTTGCGAACGCGAAGGCCTGGCCGACCGTGTGACCGTTATCCAGGGAACGCTGGCCAAGGCGTTCGGCGTCGTCGGCGGTTATATCGCCGGCTCAGAAGCGTTTTGTGATTTCATCCGGTCCTACGGAAACGGATTCA
This sequence comes from Rhodospirillales bacterium, assembly GCA_013204265.1. Taxonomy (GTDB): domain Bacteria; phylum Pseudomonadota; class Alphaproteobacteria; order Rhodospirillales; family Casp-alpha2; genus Casp-alpha2. The sequence continues at coordinate 17,416 of JABMOG010000185.1, read as the reverse complement.
TTTTCTCCACCTCTATGCCGCCGGGTGTTGCCGCCGCGGCGCTGGAAAGTATCCGTTTTCTGAAACAGCACAATGAGGTCCGTGAACACCATCAAGAACGGGCCGCCACCCTGAAACGCCGCTTCACCGAAGTCGGGGTCACGGTAATGCCGTCGGTTACCCACATTGTGCCGGTCTTTGTCGGCGATGCGGTCCTGTGCAAGCAGGCATCGGACATTCTTCTCGATCAGTATGGAATTTACGTCCAGCCGATCAATTACCCGACCGTGTCGCGCGGCACTGAACGATTACGCTTTACGCCGTCGCCGCTCCATACCGATGCCGATATGGATCATCTGGTTTCGGCGATGAAAGAAGTCTGGGTCAAGCTGGGCCTCAAGTCCGCCGCCTGATTTCAGAATTTCCCGCCAAACCCTTTACCTGGCTTATTGGCGCGTGGGAATCTTTTAAATTTCCCGATGGTCAATGGGCTTCCGGCTCCCAATATTAATGGAGCGCTGGATCAACCCCTTAAAAGGGTAGGAAGAAGAATGCGTGAAATTCATGGAAACCGATCCGGTCAATCGCTCAAAGCCGTGTTTGCGCTGGCGCTTTTCGTGTTGTTGGGCGTCATCGCCCTTGCCACCAGCCCGGCATCAGCCCAGACGACCCGGGTCTATACCATTTCCAGGGCGCCACAACTTTCGGCAATTGTTTTGGCCAAAATTTGGCGGCCTTATGTCGATTATCTCATCAAGGAAACCGGCTATCACTTCCGATTGAAGCTTTACGGAAGTCGTCCGGATTTTGAAAAGGATGTGGTTCAGGGAACGCCGGATTTTTTCTATGGCAATCCGGGCTATTTTATCGTTGGCCGTAAACTTCACAATTACTCTGCCCTGGTTCGCAGCAACGCCCGTCAACTCAAGGGCATTATCGTCGTCAATAAAGATAGCCCCATCCGGACGATTGCCGATTTGGCGGGTCAAACCCTTGCCTTCCCCGCTCCCACGGCTCTCGCGGCTTCGCTCTACATCCGCACCCTTCTTAGGGAACGCGAAGGGATTAGTTTCAAACCCCTTTACGTCGGTAGCCACGAAAATGTCTATCGCAACGTTGCCAACAATATCTCCGTTGCCGGCGGCGGCGTTCACCGAACCCTTAACCGTGAACCGGAAGAATTGCGGAAACATCTCCGTATTCTTTTCGAGACTCCCGGCATGGCGCCCCACCCGATCAGCGTCCATCCAAGGGTCCCGGTGGCGGTCGCAACAGCGGTAATAGAAACCACCCTCAAGCTTCAAACCACCGAAGCTGGACAAAAAATGCTAAAAAACCTGAAAATCCAGAAGCCGGTTGCCGCAGATTTCCTCAGGGACTACCAATCCATAGAAGAATTAGCCCTAAAGATGTATGCTCCGCTAGTGAATAAATCTAAGTAGGCATCCCTCATGGTCACTCCCCTGGGCCCAGACACACCCTCCCACTCTGCCGTTCCAACCAGTTCCCGCAAGGGCAAACCGGGTCTGCTGAGAACCTTAAGAGGGCAAATATCCCTGGTAACGGGACTATGTGTTTTTTTAGGCATCTCGGCCTATGGTTTGTATCTGGCGGAAAAACAATCGGTTGTTAACACGCAAGCCCTTGGCCACGAGGCATCCCACTTGGCCGAAAGTATCGCTGTCTTGGTCCCGTCTTACATTCTTGTTCAGGATTTCGTTTCAATTGAAAAGCTGCTTTTGCAGGCTTTAAAAAGCCCGGAAATTATACAACTGGCGGTCACCGACCAGAAGGGCCGCGTTCTCAGCATGGTTGCCGGCCAAGAAGGGGTTGCCAGCAAACCCGTTTTTAATGCTCCCCCGCTAACCGTTCCGGATGGCATGAACCCTACCTCTAAAGTCCGAAACGACCTCGTGATCGCCTGGCACCCGATTGTCACAAATCGTGTACTGGGATGGGTCAAGGCAACGGTCAGCCTCCACATGGTCAGTGAAATCCGTTCAGAAACGCGCAGCGACGTTATCCTTGGCGGAATTGTCGTGTTTTTTATCATCGTGTTTATCTTAAACCTGTATTTGCGGTTTCACCTTCGCAGCCTTAATGCGGCGACAACTTTCGCCAGCACTATCGCCAGCCATCAAGGTGACCAGATCGAGGTTGCGCACGGCACATCAGAAATCGAAAGCCTGATCGAGGCCCTGAATGACACCTCAAGGCGGCTGGCCCTTCAGGATCAGGAAATCCTGACCAAATCCACAAGACTGGAAGAAGCCCAACGTATTTCTCACATCGGAAATTATGACCGGGATTTAATAACCGAAACGATTTCATGGTCCGATGAGGTTTTCCGAATTATGGGTTTGGACCCTGATGGAGATGCGCCCAATTTCGAGACCTATATGAATTGCATTCACCCGGATGAACGCCAAGCGGTTCGTGAAACCATCGACCAGAACATAAAAGCCGGGAAGCACTTCACTTTTGATTGCAGGATCGTTCGTCCCGACAAATCAGAACGCTTCATCCTCGTACAGGGAAAACTGGTTTTGGGACCAGACGGGGAACCCGTTGCCGTGCGTGGCACAATCCAGGACAGCACCGAACAGAAACGGGCCGATGAGGCCCTGCGAATAAGCGAGGCCCGGTTTTGCGGCGCTGTCGAAAGCCTTCAGGAAAGCTTTGCCCTATACGACGCTGACGACCGGTTGGTGTTATACAACGACGAATTCCTGCGCCTGCATGGAGATATCCAGGATCTGATCAAGCCCGGTATGACGTTCGAGGAACTGGCCCGGGCCAATGTTAAACGCGGCAATATCCCGGATATCAAAGGACGGGAAGAGGAATTCATCCAAAAGCGTATTGCAGAGCACCTGAACCCTAAGGAAATAGTCATTCGTGAACTGTCCGACGGGTCTTGGTTTATTATCCACGAAACTAAAACACCGGACGGCGGCATCGCCGTTACCCAAACCGATGTTACAGAGCTGAAAAATGCCGAACAGGCGCTGCGGGAAAAAGAGGCGCTGACCCGGAGGATTTTGGAAGCAAGCCCGGTCGGTGTCCTCATCGTTACCAGGGAGGGCAAGCACCTGTTTACCAATGAGCGGGCGCTTGAAATTCAAGGGGTCACACGGGATGAACTTTTCTCGACCGAAGCGGCAAATTACTACGCAGACCCGGACTTGCGAAAGATACTTAAAGACAACCTCTACAAAACGGGATCAACCCCGCCCACCGAGGTCGAGCTTATAAAACCCGATGGCACGCATTGTTTCGTAATTTTGTCTTCTACATTAACGGAGTTCGAAGGACAAAAGGCACACCTGACCTACTTGTATGACATTAACGAAATAAAGCAGGCGGAACAGGCACTGCGTGAAAACGAAGCCCGCATGAAGGCTATTATCGATGCTGTTCCGGCCCTGATAAATCTCAAAGATACCAACAACCAATATCTTATGACGAACCTCCACCATAGCGAATTTTTTGGACATGACTCCCAACAATTATTGGGCAAGACTTCGATAAGGATTTCCAAGGATCACACGAATACGATTCAGGAAATAAATCGTACCGTGATTGAGACCGGAGAGGCGATCCAACCCTACGACTACATAATGAAAAATGCACAGGGACACGATCGGGTCTTATTGACCACCAAAGCCCCATTGAAGGATATTTCAGGAAAATCCATCGGCGTTGTCAGCACCTCGATCGATATCACTGAGCGTAAGCAGGCCGAAGAAGCCTTGCGCCAGAGTGAGGCTAGGACACGCGCCATTGTCGATAACGCGCTTGACGGCATCATTACCATTGACGAGCGAGGCCTGATCCAATCGGTCAATCCAGCCGCCGAGGGCATTTTCGGGTATCCCGAAAAAGACTTAATCGGCCGCAACATCTCCATGCTGGCCGCCGAACCTTACCGCAGTGCCCATGATCGCTATCTGGCCAATTATATGATCACCAGTGATCCGAAAATTATCGGCATAGGACGGGAAGTCGAAGGCCAGCGCGCCAATGGCGAGCGGTTTCCCATGGACCTGTCCGTTAGCGAGATTGTATTGGACGATGAACGGGCCTTCGTTGGCGTCGTTCGCGACATCACCGAACGCAAGGAAATGGAGCGCATGAAAAGCGAGTTCGTCTCCACCGTCAGCCACGAGTTGCGCACCCCCCTGACATCCATTCGCGGATCCTTAGGTCTGGTGACCGGTGGCGCGGTCGGGGATATCCCCGAACAAGCCCAGGCCATGATCAATATGGCCGAACAAAACACCGAACGTCTTATCAATCTGGTCAACGATATACTCGATATTGAGAAACTGGAATCCGGTTCTATGGAATTCCAGTTCGATGCTGTTAATCTTCTCGATATCGTCAGGGATCAGATTGACGCAAACCAGGGTTACGCCGAACAACATGAGGTGACATTCGCTCTGGCCGAGTCTGATACCGATCTGATGGTGCGCGGCGACCGGGACCGCCTCGGTCAGGTTCTGGCTAACCTTTTGTCCAATGCTGCGAAATTCTCCCCTTCCGGGGAAACCATCACGATAGCAGCTCACCGTCACAATGGCGCTGCGCGGGTGAGTGTTTCGGACCGCGGCTTAGGCATTCCGGACAATTTTCGGGATGCCATCTTTAGCAAATTCACACAGGCGGATTCTTCTGATACCCGCAAGGTCGGCGGCACCGGGCTGGGTCTGAATATTTCCAAAACCATCATAGATAAACATGGTGGCAACATAGGGTTCGAGCCTAATCAGGACCAGGGGACTGTCTTTTACTTCGATCTTCCATTGCTCGATAAAAAGCCTGTTCAGCTCCAATCCACGGTTCGCGAAGGGGCGCGTATCCTGATTTGCGAAGACGACAAGGATATTGCCGGGTTGCTGTCCATAGTCCTGGACCAGAACGGCTATATTTCCGATATCGCCTACAACGCCGCCCAGGCGGAAACGCTTCTTAGCCAAAATTCTTACGAAGCCATGACCCTCGACCTGGCTCTTCCCGATAAGGATGGAATTTCCCTGTTCCGGTCCCTGCGGGAAAATAAGCGCACACGGGACCTGCCGGTTATTGTTGTTTCCGTTGCTGCCGATGAACGACGCGGAGAATTAACGTCCGGCGAAGCCGTCGGCATCGTTGACTGGCTAACCAAACCCATTGATAAGGATCGTCTGTTGTCGGCGGTGTCCCGGTCCGTCTCGAACAAGGAAGGAAAAACTCGGATTCTGTACGTCGAAGATGACGTGGACCTGATCGCGGTCGTTTCCGAGCTGTTTGCAGATATTGCCGATGTCATCGCCGTCTCGACGGTCAAAAAGGCGAAGAAAATGCTTGGCAGCAAGTCCTTTGACATGGTTCTCCTGGACCTCGGCCTGCCCGATGGCTCCGGTGCCGACCTTCTGCCGCTTCTAAAAAATGGGGATGAGACCACCATCCCGACAATTGTATTTTCAGGACAGGAAGTCGGCCAAGACATTGCTGCGGAGGTAAAGGCTGTTCTAATTAAGTCGAAAACTTCCAACGAAGAACTGGTTAAAACCATAAAATCCTGTATTCATCCCCTTAAGTCATGACCTGATACCAAGGAGTAGACGCCGTCCCGACCGGGCGGTATCATAGCTTCGATAAGGGACGAATTTTCACCATGTATGCGGACAATACCCTGACCCCGAAAGAGGCCGTCCGGCTTTGCGCCTTGGGTACCCTTGTGTCCGGGCCGGTTCGCTACAGCGCTATGGCCGCTTCGATCCGTCATTTCATCAGCCACATTACCGGGCCGTCGCTCGAAGTCATGGGCACCTCGTTGGAATTGTTGAAATACGAAGGCCTGGTCACCGCCGTCGACGGCGTGGGTATGGAAGACGATGCACTTTTAAGCATTACCGAGGAAGGCGAGGCCGAATTACGCACCTTGTTGACCGCCAATGTCCGGGCTCAGGCAAGCGATATGAACAAGTTGATCGTGGCATTGAAATTCCGTTTCCTGCACCTTTTGAGCCGAGCCGACCAACAAGCGCAAGCCGATATCCTGATTGAAGCCCAGGAAACGGAATTGGCCCGTCTCGAAGAACTGCACCGGAGCCATTCAGGCGACGAAGGCCATCTGGTAGGCTGGCTGGACCACGATATCGCGGGCATGCTGGCCCATCTGGACTGGCTGCGGAATTTCCGCGAACACCTGGGTTAAAATCAGGCATAAAAAAAACGGCTTGCGCCGTGAATTTCCCTTACCCGTTTCGATTGTCCGGCAAGTCAGGTCCGTTACACCACCAGCTTATCGCAAATTTGTTGTAGCCCGGACAGCATCTTTTCACCCGCCTTGCCACCGTTTCCTTTCAAATCCCCGCCGATGACCAGTTTCAAGGCATCAATGTGCAGCTTAATGGCTTCAGTTTCGCCCGGACCGGGAACGTCCGTTTTTTCGATCAGGCGGCACAGTTCGTTGCCGATGGCCGTCATCAAGCCGTATCCGAAACTGCCGCCCTGGCCCTTGATATCATGAGCGATCTGGAAAATGCCTTTCATCTCCTCTTTGCCGTCGCCGTTGGAGGCAACGAGGAGGGTGTAAGCTTTCTCGATCTTGATTAAATCCTCGGCCACCCATTCCAGGTAGCTGTCGGTCATACCGGAAATCACCTTTTCAGCCCTTTCAAGGGCTTCCAGATCAACGGCGCCAGGGCCACCTGTCCCGACCTTTTGTTTCAAGGCATTGGGAGGATTGATGATTTCAAGCTTGTCATCGGCCATGTGAAAGGTTTACCGAGTTGTGAAGGCTAAAAGAAACCTATAGGGAAAACCCGGCCTAAGGCAAGGCGAAAGGGTTGTTGCCCAAAATAGAAAATCAGGCCCTTTTTCTTCGGTCAGACCCTTTGAATTTCGGATCTTGCCGACGGCGGCGGTCAGGGCCGAAATAATCACCGCTTCGCACGAACACCCGGGGGGTTTCGATAATGGTATGAATCTTCGCGTACAACTTTTCAGGAGAAACCGGTTTGGACATAAATTCGTGAACACCGGCATCGCGGGCTTTAACTACTGCGGCCATTTCAGCATGACCCGTCAGCATGATAATCGGCAGGTAGCAATTTGGAGAATCCTCTTTAGTCCGCACCATGCGGGTGAATTCGATCCCATCCAGAGGCTCCATCCTCAGGTCGCAAATGCAGATATCGGCCTTGAATTCTTCCAGCTTGGCATACCCCAATTCGGCGGTGCCGGCGGCTTCGATACTCTTGACACCCAACGAATTTAGAATATTTCTCAACAGATGGCGCATGTTTGAATCATCATCGACGATCAAAATTTCCAGGTTCTGAATGTCGTAACCCGCCATCTGCGGTATCCTTTCCTTTGATGTAGCCCTTTATACATAAGCGGGGCACATTTGTTACCGTCTTCTAGCAAATTATTGCGACCAGTTAAAGGAGCCCCAGCCCCTTTAATTCCGCCGCTAATTCCGCCGGCACCTCGGCGCCATCAGCCATGCCCGGCGGGGCATCAGCGGGAACGTCTTCGGCTGCCAAATAGCGCCACCCCTGAAAGGGCCGGAAACTTCTAATTTCAGTCCTGATCAAACCCGGCTCCAGAACAAGGGCGCAGGCTGGTCGCCCTTCACGGCCTTCAACCTGTCGGATATCAGCAATCACCTGGCGGGCGCGGATAAACCGTTTGATGACCCAATAAATGGATCCCTGCTTAAGTATTTCAGCCGCACGGCGCGGCGTGTTGCGAGTGACATGCATCAATTCCGGGGCCACACCCCGGCGTTTCGCATCGGCCAGACGGTGCGCCTGAATCTGTTCCAGGTGGCGAACGTTCTCGACGCCGACGGACAATTTTATCAAATGCACGGTCATCGGTTACGCCGCCCCGCCATTGCCAACGACACCTTTGAGGCCGATGGCCGCCCCAGCTCAAAGCAAATGAACCGCCCGGCTTCACTTAACGCCTTCAGATCAACCCCGGTCTGCACCCCAAGCCCGTCCAGCATGTAGAGAACATCTTCCGATGCAACATTGCCCGTCGCCCCGGTCGCATAAGGGCACCCGCCGAGGCCGCCGACGGAACTGTCGATCACGGCGACGCCTTGTTGCAGGACGGCCAGAATATTGGCCAGGGCCTGGCCGTAGGTGTCATGAAAATGCGCCGCCAGATATTCCACTCCGACCACCTGGGACACGGCCTCGATCATCGCTTGCGCCGACGCCGGTGTGCCGGCGCCGATGGTGTCGCCAAGGGAAATTTCGCGGCACCCCATTTTCACCAGACGTCCGGCGACGTCGGCGACGACTTTGGGCATAACGTCGCCCTCATAGGGGCAACCGAGGACGCACGAAATATAGCCGCGCACGGGTATGCCGGCGACCCGAGCCGCCTTGCACACGGGCGCAAACCGCTCGAAGCTCTGGTCGATGGAACAATTCAGGTTTTTTTGCGAAAAGGTTTCGGTGGCGGCGGCAAAGATCGCAACCTCATCGACGCCAGCAGCCACGGCGGCCTCAAACCCCTGCATGTTGGGCGTCAATACACCGTAATGAACCCCTTCTGAGCGTTTAATTCCGGCCATCACCTGGGCCGTGTCGGCCATTTGCGGCACCCGTTTGGGCGACACGAAACTGCCGGCCTCGATCCATTTGAGCCCGGCATCCGCTAACTGGTCGATCAGACGGATTTTTACCTCCGTCGAAACCACCCCAGACTCGTTTTGAAGGCCATCGCGGGGGCCGACCTCGACCATTTTAACGTGTTTGGGAAGCTGCATGAATCCCGCATCCAAAGGAAATTAGACCACCCCCTAACCCTAGTCCGCCGGGCCCGGTGCGGAAAGGCTCTAAGTCTTGTCCCAGCCGGGTTTTCGTTTTTCAAGGAATGCCGCAAGACCTTCGCGGCCTTCCGGGGATACACGGATGCGGGCTATCCGGGCCGCCGTATCCATAATCAGCCCGTCATCGATGGGCCGCCGGGCGACATCGGCGATCATTTTTTTGGCTTCCGCGACGGCATCCGGGCCATTGGCGCAAATGGCACTGACAAATTCATCGACCGCCGTGTCCAGCCCTTCCGCAGCCACAACCGAATGCACAAGGCCGATGCGGCACGCCTCATTGGCATCGAACCGCTCGGCGCTGAGCACGTACCGGCGGGCCTGGCGTTCACCGATGGCGGCGACGACATAGGGGGATATAACGGCCGGGATCAGCCCCAGTTTGACTTCTGAAATGGTAAATTTGGCGGTATCCACCGCGACCGCAATATCACAGCATGCAATCAGCCCGACGCCGCCGCCGAAAGCCGCCCCCTGAACGCGGGCAATGGTTGGTTTAGACAAACCGTTCAGCGCTCTCATCAGTTCCGCCAGAACCTGGGCGTCAGCCAAATTTTCGGCCTCGGTATACCCGGCCATGCGCTGCATCCATTTCAGATCGGCGCCGGCGGAAAAACTTTTCCCCGCAGCGGCCAAAACAATGGCGCGAACGGAAGGGTTGCGTTCCAGGGCCTGTAATTCAGCAATCAGACGCCCCATCAGCACATCATCGAAGGCGTTGTGCACATCGGGCCGGTTGAGTGTCACCGTGGCCCGGCCGCCGGAGATTTTCGTCAAAATCATGTCATCACTCATGCCCTGCCCCTCACATCCTGAAGATGCCGAAGGTGGTTTTTTCGATCGGCGCGTTAAGGGACGCCGAAAGACCGAGGCCGAGAACCTTGCGCGTGTCTTCCGGCGCGATGATGCCGTCGTCCCACAGCCGGGCGCTGGCGTAATACGGATGCCCCTGTTCTTCGTACTGATCCAAGATCGGTTGTTTGAATTCGGCTTCTTCGGATTCCGACCAGTTTTCGCCTCTGGCTTCCATGGCGTCACGTTTGACCGTGGCGAGAACGCCCGCCGCCTGTTGGCCGCCCATCACGGAAATCCGGGCATTCGGCCACATCCACAAAAACCGGGGGCTATAGGCCCGCCCGCACATGGAATAATTACCGGCGCCGAAACTGCCGCCGATGACGACGGTGAACTTCGGCACCCGGGCGCAGGCCACAGCGCTGACCATCTTGGCGCCGTCCTTGGCGATACCACCGGCTTCGGCCTGCCTGCCGACCATGAAGCCGGAAATGTTTTGCAGGAAGACCAGCGGGATGCCCCGCTGGCTGCACAGTTCTATGAAATGGGTCGCCTTCAGGGCGGACTCGGAAAACAGGATGCCGTTGTTGGCAATGATGCCGACCGGAACACCGTAAATCCGGGCGAACCCACAAACGATGGTTTTGCCATAACGGCTCTTGAATTCATCGAAATCCGAACCGTCGACAATGCGCGCGATGATTTCGCGCACGTCAAAGGGCATACGCCGGTCGGCGGGAATAATGCCGCACATCTCGGCCGGATCACACACGGGTTCCACCGATTCGCGCACATTCAGGCCGATGGTTTTGACCCGGTTGAGGTGACCAACGGCGCGGCGCACCAGTTCCAGGGCATGCTGGTCATCGTCGGCGACGTGATCGACAACCCCGGAAATGCGCGAATGAACATCTGAGCCCCCTAAGTCCTCGGCGGTGACAACTTCGCCCGTCGCCGCTTTGACCAGCGGCGGGCCGCCGAGAAAAATCGTGCCCTGCCCCCGCACAATGATGCTTTCATCGGACATCGCCGGAACGTACGCCCCGCCCGCCGTACACGACCCCATGACGGCGCTGATCTGGGCAATACCGGCGCTCGACATGCGGGCCTGGTTGAAGAAAATGCGGCCAAAATGATCCCGGTCTGGAAAAACCTCGTCCTGGGCCGGCAGAAAGGCACCACCGGAATCGACCAGATAAATACACGGCAGGTTGTTTTCCTGGGCGATTTCCTGGGCGCGCAGATGTTTTTTGACGGTAATCGGGTAATAGGTTCCGCCCTTGACCGTGGCGTCGTTGGCGACGATTACGACCTCGGTGTCGTTGACGCGGCCGATGCCGGTAATCAAACCGCCCGCCGGAACCTCGTCGCCATACAGGCCATGCCCCGCCAGGGCGGAAAATTCCAGGAACGGCGTGCCGGGGTCAATCAGGGCGGCGATGCGCTGGCGCGGCAGCAGCTTGTCGCGGTCGAGATGCTTTTGCCGCGCTTTTTCGCTGCCGCCCTCCTCGATTTTCGCCAATACGGTGCGCAGATCATCAGCGACTTCGTCCATTGCCGCTCGGTTGGCGGCAAAGATGGCGGAATTGGCATTGATGGCGGTTTCAAAAATGGTCATGGTCAGGCAATCAGGATTTTTTCCCGTCCTTTTTTTTGTCATTTACCTTGTGCTTGATAATCGGCCCGCCAACTTCTTTCCAGGCGTTAAAACCGCCGTGGATATGGCAGACATTTTCCAGCCCCATGTCCTGTATAGCCTTGGTCGCCAGGGCCGAACGCCAACCGGACCGGCAATAAAAAACGAATGTTTTACCGGACGAAAATATTTCCTTGTGATACGGGCTGTCCGGGCAGACCCAGAATTCTATCATGCCACGCGGTGCGTGGAAGGCTTCGGGCACGATGCCTTCGTGTTCCAGTTCGCGCACATCGCGCAGGTCGACAAACACATGGTCATCGCTTTCCAGCAGTTGAATAGCCTCAAGCACGGCCAGGGTCCGAATATCGTTCTCGGCATCGAGGACAAGTTGCTGGGCGGTTTTTTTAATAGCCATCTTGTAGTCCCTCGTTGGATTTCTTTTACCAGCCACCGGATCGAAGCCAACGCTTGACCATCCACAATCGGTCTGCGCCCCAGAAGCCCTCGCCGTCGACAATAATATAAGGCGATCCGAAAACCCCGGCCTCGATGGCGCCGACGGTTTCATCTTTCAGGCGTTGTTTGACCGCCGGGTCCTGAACAGCGGCCAGCAGGCCATCGGGCTCGATGCCCAACGACACAGCCAACTCAGTAACGGTATCAGGATCGCTGATGTCCCGGCCCTGCCCGAAATAGATGTCCAGAGCGGCCAGCGCAAAACGCTTGGCCAGCACCGGATCAACGTCGTCGAGCCAGTAAAACGCCCTCGACACCGCCAGGGTGGCGATCGGGAAATTTTCCGGCATGATCCAGGGAACGCCCATAAAGCGGGCCAGCCGGTCCCAGTCATGCTTGCAATAATCGCCCTTGATTTCGACCTCGGCCAACGGCTTGGACCCGGTGATTTTCATCGCCGCCCCCAACATCATCGGATGCCACGTCACCTCGCGGCCAAACCCGGCGGCAAGGTCGTCAATCTTCAAGGCGGCGAAATAGCCGTAGGGCGACGAAAAATCGAAATAGAACCGGATAGGATCGTCCATGTTTTTTTCCTCAGGTCATCCGTTCAATGGCAATGGCCGTGGCTTCACCGCCACCGATGCACAGCGCGGCGACGCCTTTTTTAAAATCGTATTTTTCCAGCGCCGCCATCAACGTCACCATAATACGCGCCCCCGACGCCCCGACCGGATGGCCTAGGGCACAAGCGCCGCCATGAACGTTGACCTTGTCATGGGCCAAATCCAAATCGCGCATGGCGGCCAGGGTGACGACGGCGAAAGCCTCGTTGATCTCGTATAAATCGACATCGTCCTTGGACCAGCCGGTTTTGTCCATCAGTTTCTCTACCGCACCGATGGGGGCGGTGGTGAACCACGCCGGTTCCTGGGCGTGGGTGGCGTGGCCGAGAATTTTCGCAATGGGTGTAAGCGCACGTTTTTCGGCTTCTGACAGGCGCATCATAATCAACGCCGCCCCGCCGTCGGAAATGGAACTGGAATTGGCAGCCGTCACCGTTCCGTCAGCAGAAAACGCCGGTTTCAGGGCGCGAATTTTTTCGATGTTGGCCTTCAGGGGTTGTTCGTCCTGCTCAACTACGATGTCCCCACGACGAGTTTTCACCGTAACCGGCTCGACCTCGGATTTGAAGCTTCCGTCTTCAATAGCCTTTTTGGCGCGCAACAGAGACTCAATAGCGAAATCGTCCTGGGCGTCGCGGGTGAATTGATATTTCGTCGCCGTGTCTTCGGCGTAGCACCCCATCAGCTTGCCCCTGTCGTAAGCATCTTCCAGTCCGTCCAGAAACATGTGGTCCATAACCTGATCGCCGTGGCCAAGCCGATACCCGCCCCGGGCCTTGGGCAAAAGATAAGGCGCGTTGGACATGCTCTCCATGCCGCCGGCGACCACAATGCGGGCCGATCCGGCGAGAATGCCATCATGGGCCAGCATCGCCGCTTTCATGCCGGAACCGCACATCTTGTTGACCGTCGTGCAACCGGCGGCATCGGGAATACCGGCGCCACGTGAGGCTTGACGGGCCGGTGCCTGTCCCATCCCTGCTGGCAGGACGACGCCCATGATGACTTCATCGATGTCCGTCGATGCTACCCCGGACCGTGTCAGCGCGCCTTCGATGGCAACGCTGCCCAGTTGCGGCGCGGTGGCATCCTGCAAGTCGCCCTGAAACCCGCCCATCGGCGTGCGCGCCGCGCCGACGATGACGATGGGGTCTTTAATTGGTGATTTCTCGTTCATGGTCATAATTCTCCCGGCCTTTTTTAATACGGCGTACCATCCTTGTGTAAGAAGACGCGGGCGCCATCTTTTCTTCGCACGATCATGTCGATGTCGGGATAATCGGCGTCATCTCTTTCGTCCCGAGAGCCGACGACCAGGAAGGCGGCGGTGCCTTGCCCCCGGTTTACCAGGTGATGGCCGTTGCCTGTTGCCGCCGGGAACCCGGCCACCATGCCGGGGCCTATTACCTGTTCCCCCTCATCGCTAATCAGGATTAATTCGCCTTCGAGCATATACACAAATTCGTCCTCATGGGTATGCCAGTGGCGCTGCGACGACATCACGCCGGGGGCCATGCGGATAAGATTGACGCCAAACTGGGTCAGTCCCAGGGCATCGCCGAGAACTTTCTTTTCCCGCGCTTTGACGTTTTCATGAAACGGCGCCGGGTAGGTGGACCCAAATTTCGTTTCAACGGATTTCGGATCAAGCGCTGGAAGGTTTAATTTCTGGTCGTCCGTCATGGCGTTCCTAGCTCGTTTCCTCAAACAGTTCGCGGCCAATCAGCCAGCGGCGGATTTCCGACGTGCCGGCGCCGATCTCGTAGAGTTTGGCGTCGCGCAGCAGCCGACCCGTCGGGCTTTCGTTCATATAGCCCATCCCGCCGAGACATTGAATGGCCTCAAGCGTCATCCAAGTGGCTTTTTCCGACGCGAACAGGATTGCCCCGGCGGCGTCCTTGCGGGCGACGCTTCCTTTATCACACGCAACTGCGACGGCGTAGACGTAGGCCTTGGCGGCATTCATGGTGGTGTACATGTCGGCCAATTTTCCCTGCATAAGCTGGAACGACCCTATCGGTGCATCGAATTGTTTGCGATCATGCACATAGGGCAACACCACATCCATGCACGCCTGCATGATGCCGAGCGGCCCGGCGGCCAAAACCGTGCGCTCGAAATCCAGCCCGCTCATCAGCACGCCGACCCCGCGCCCGACCCCGCCCAGGACGTTTTCCTGTGGCACCTCGCAATCCTCGAACACCAACTCACACGTGTTGGAGCCGCGCATGCCCAGCTTGTCCAGTTTCGGCGACGTCGAAAATCCAGTCATCCCCTTTTCGATAATAAAGGCGGTTATGCCCTTCTTGCCGGCGTCGGGGTCGGTCTTGGCGTACACCACCAGGGTGTCGGCGTTTGGCCCATTGGTGATCCACATCTTGGTCCCGTTGAGCACATAACGGTCGCCTTTTTTGTCGGCGCGCAGCCGCATGGCGACAACGTCGGACCCGGCGCCGGGCTCACTCATCGCCAGCGCGCCGACGTTTTCACCGGAAATCAGTTTCGGAAGGTACCGCTGTTTCTGCTCGTCGTTGCCGTTGATCTGGATCTGGTTGACGCAGAGGTTCGAATGCGCCCCGTAGCTTAGGCCCACCGAGGCCGATGCACGGCTGATTTCTTCCATCGCCACGACATGCTCGCGGTATCCCATTGCCGCCCCGCCGTAAGCCTCGTCCGCGGTAATTCCCAACAGGCCAAGAGCGCCCATTTTTGACCACAGTTCAGCGGGAAAATCATTTGTTGCGTCGATATCGGCGGCGCGGGGCGCGATTTCATCGGCGGCGAAACTGCGCACGGAATCCCGCAGCATATCGGCGGTTTCCCCAAGATTGAAATCCAAGGCCGGAAAATCATTGGCAATCATTGTCTTTACGCTCCCCGGAATTCCCGAATAAGCGGCGAAGGTACGCCGTCAACACCTTGAACAATAACACAATGTTACTTTACGTTTACGTAAACGTCAATTATAGATTTACCCCCTGGGAAAGCCCACACATCAGATCAGTACGGCAAAACTCCAGAAAATGGCGACGAATCCAACGGCCAACAAAGCCGAAGCCAGAAAGGGTCGAACCTCGGCGTCGCCTGAAAGCCCAACCCTGGAAATCATTTTGAAGCCACCGGCAATGGCTTTGGCCAGAAGACCGGCAACAATGGTAAAGACAAACGCCAACCAGGGCAGAAATGGCAAATGCATGACCCAGAAATCGGGGCCGAGGAAAATTCGCTCGCCGTTCGGCGAAAGCCCGACCAGAACATTGACCGCGCCCGACCAGGACAACGCGCCACCAGCATCAAAATGCATGCCATAGGCCACCGCCAAAGACAAAATGGTGCTAAGGGCAAACCCCAGCCCTAAGGCCCAGGACACCCCCAGGCCTTCAGAATTCTCGCCCCGGCTCAACCCCATAACGCGGACAATGGCGGGCAGGCTAAGCGCGGTGGTGCCGGTGCTGAGCAAAATCAGGGTCCAGGAACGGGCCGGGTTTTGGTCGAACACCGCCAGATGCCCGGCCAGCAAAGCGGCAAACGTCAACACAAAGGCTACCGGCATCGCCGCCAGCCCCCCGTGCACGAACCGGCCGAACGGCCATGTGCGAAAATCTCCCCCGGCAAACCGGACCGCCATATCCATCACCAACCCGGCGCCATAAGCCGCCAGATACCAGAGCACGGCAATCAGGGGGCTTTTAAGAACCGCATGGGAAAATACATTGTGAATGGACACTTCTGTAAAAGCGCGAAGCGCATAGACGGGAATGATGGCGATCAGGGAAAGCCCTAGAAACACTGCCGCAAGTCCGTTTAGCACCTTCAGTCGCTCGGACTCTCCGGAAAAATTCAAAAATGCCAGTGCCGCCAGCAGCGCAAGGTAATACCAGAACAAAAAAGCCGACCCACCGATCAACATATTAATCAGCGCCAGGACCGGCAAAATAATGAACAACAGCACCATGACGAAACCGCCGAAAGCGATGCCTTTGTCCGCTTCTTCAAAACCGGAGCGGACCAGGCCGTCGATTGTATCGACCAGCCAACCGTTAACGCGCCGGGGGGTGGCGGACCAGGGCGCCTCGGACAACTGCCGCCAACCGCCGGCAAGTCGCTGGCGCCTATTGCCGGAACCGTGCTCAGAGCCGCTTTCCATCGCCCACAATATCAGGCCCAAAGCGGCGAAACCCGCGCCCACAATAACGATAAGCATCTGCACGAAGGGAAGCCCGGTTGCCAGATTGCCGGTGCCGGTCATCCGATAATGTCCGCCCGCCCGACGATACGCATGATGGTCTGCTGCATGGCGGCGCAGACGGTCTCCTGGCCGTCTTTGAAAATGGAGACTTCCGCCTGGGTTACCGTCAAGATCCGCCCGGGCCTGATCACCTGACCACGGGCCAGCAGGCGTTCACCGGCGGCGGGGGCCATCAGGTTGAGCTTGTATTCGACGGTCAACACCCCGTCTTCGGCATCCATCAGGGAAAAGGCGGCGTAACCGGCGGCGCTGTCGGCGATGGTGCCGATGACGCCGCCGTGGAAAAATCCGTGTTGCTGGGATACCGCATCCGAATAGGGCATTTCGATTTCGCAAATACCTGGGCGAACGGACAAAAGCCGGGCGCCGATATGCCCCATCATGCCCTGAGCATCGAAACTTTTTGCAACGCGGGCGGCGAAATCCGGGTCTCTGGCAATGAAATTCCCCATTCAAGGCACCTTACAGTCAAGAAAAAGTTTGTTAGTTTCTGAAAGTAGATTTTTTATTTTAGAGGCTCTCTATCTGAAAACTTCATATATATTCTATTGGTTGAAGAGAATAGTAGTTACATCCTAAAGGCATTCAGAAATGGCAACACAAAAAGATACATCGGTTAAAGACGAACAATCGTGGCCAGAATTGTACTTTGGGCTGGTTGGTCCGGTGGGCACTGACCTTGCTAAATTAGAAAGATTATTAAAAAAAGAAGGGGCTGACCCAGATAACTATCTCAAATATCGTTTAACCCATTGTCTTATCAGTGATAATTGAACTGACAGGTCACTGTTGTTAAATCGCCACTCACATTCCTTCAAATATAAGCCGAATTG
>JABMOG010000184.1 GCA_013204265.1 Rhodospirillales bacterium | reverse complement strand
TCGTCGACACCTGGTGGCAAACCGAAACCGGGGGCATCCTGATAACGCCTTTGCCCGGCGCCACCGACCTCAAGCCTGGCTCGGCGACGCGCCCGTTTTTCGGCATCCAGCCGCAGCTTGTCGATGCTGACGGCAAGGAACTGGAAGGGGCGGCGTCCGGCAACCTGTGTATTGCCGATTCCTGGCCCGGCCAGATGCGCACCCTCTACAAGGACCACGACCGGTTCATGGAGACCTATTTTTCCAGTTACCACGGAAAATATTTCACAGGCGACGGCTGCCGCCGGGACGAAGACGGTTATTACTGGATTACCGGACGGGTCGATGACGTCATCAACGTGTCCGGGCACCGCATGGGCACGGCGGAAGTCGAAAGCGCGCTGGTTGCTCACCCATCCGTCGCCGAAGCTGCCGTTGTCGGCGCGCCCCACGATATCAAGGGCCAGGGCATTTATGCTTATGTCACCTTGAATGTAGGCGTTGAGCCCAGCGAGGAACTGCAAGGTGAACTGGTTAAGTGGGTACGCAAGGAAATCGGCCCCATCGCCACTCCCGATTGGCTGCAATGGGCGCCGGGCCTACCAAAAACCCGCTCCGGCAAAATCATGCGCAGAATTTTACGCAAGATCGCCGAAAACGATTTTTCGAACCTGGGCGACACCTCGACCCTCGCCGACCCAGGCGTTGTCGACAATCTGGTGGACAACCGTCAGAACCGTTAATTTCTCTTCCGAAAGCGAGAATTTCAAAGCCGGGACGATCCTTCTTCCCGGCTTTTTTCGTGTGCTCCATCACTCCGGGTAAGGTCAGGCCCGAATTTATCTTAGGCCTGTACTTTCAATAAAATGGGAGCCTTTTAGAAAGCAAAAAAGATTTCAATAACATATTATTTTATGTAATATTCACTTTATTGAATAAGTTGTCTGGAATTTGCGTAATTAAAGTTCGGAAAAAAAATGAAACCCTTTCTATTCCACAATAAAGATTTAATCAGAAAATGTGCCCTCGTAATCCCCATGAGCCTTGTTTTTCTTGGTCATGCGTACAGCAGCGACGCCCAGGCAAAATCCGATGAAAATACTATCCTCCTCGGCGCACCGCTTTCCATTACCGGCCAACATTCGGTGAATGGCAAACATGTGCGCAATGGCTACCGGGTTGCTGTCGCCAAAGTAAACGATAGTGGTGGCATTACTGTCGATGGCAAAATCTACAAACTTGCCTTGAAGCTCTACAATGACGAATCCAATCCCTCCATTGCCGAAAAATCAGCGCGGAGGTTGATCAAACGCGACAAGGTGTTGCTTTTGCTTGGCCCCTACGGCACCAGCACGACGGCCACCGTTGCCGCCGTTGCCGAGAAAATGCGGGTTCCCTTGGTACAGGCCAACGGCGCCTCATTATCCTTGTTCGATAAAGGGTACAAATACCAGTTTGCGGTTTTGTCTACGGCCGAAAAGTATCTTACCGAGGCCATCTCCCTGGCCGTCGACGCAACAAAACGCAACGGCGGCGACCCCTCCAAACTTAAGGTCGGCATTGCCATCGAGCCGGATGCATTTTCCCGGGATTTGCGCAACGGTGTCATGCAGAAAGCCAAAGCACTTGGCATGAGCGTGGTCCTCGATGAAAAGCTGCCGCGCGATTTCAAGGACATGACCTTCATTCTGGACAAGGTAAAAACGTCCAAGCCTGACATTCTTGTTATTTCCGGCCACGAAATGGGGGCCAGTCTGGCGATAAAACAGATCAAGGAACAAAAAATCGACGTTCCCATGCTGGCCATGAGCCATTGCGAGGGCGCCGATATTCATGGTGTTTTTGGTCTGTATGCCGATCACACGATTTGCGCCACACAATGGGCCAGCGATCTTAAATATGATGGGGTCTGGTTCGGGTCCGCTCACAATTATAAACGCGCTTTCGAGGCAGAATATGGTTATAGCCCGCCGTATCAGGCCGCCGAGTCGTCCGCTGCCGTTCTCGTTGTTGCCGACGCCATCAAACGTGCCGGATCCTTTGACCGCGAGAAAATTCGCACGGCCCTGACGGAAACCAATTTGCAAACTTTCTTTGGCCGCATCAAATTCGACGAACAGGGCCGCAATATTGCGAAACCGATGGTTTTGCGCCAATTGATCCAGGGACGGTACCTGTTGGTGGCTCCCGCACAATTTGCATCCCACACACTGGTCTTCCCACGCCCGAAATGGTCCGAACGCTAAGCCCGTATTTTGGGGCTGGTATAGAAAAATGGCCTTTAAAGACGGTGGTTTTTCACCGCTTATTTCCAGCCTGAAGGGTGATATCAAAGGCGGTTTGGTGGCGGCTTTGATCTCGCTGCCCATGAGCATGAGCATGGGTATCGTCGCTTTCCTGCCGTTCGGGCCGGAGTATGCCGTCCAAGGTGGCGTCGCCGGTATTTACGGAGCCATCATCGTCGGAATCGGCGCTTTGATTTTTGGCGGCCGGGTTGTCATGGTGCCGGGTCCGCGGGCGGTCGTAGCCATGATTTTCTCGTCCCTGGCTGTTCACCTTCTCAGCTCAGAGGACCTGATGTTCCCTTCGGGCACATCGGTTTCCAATATCCTGACGATTGGCTTTCTGGCCATTTTTCTTGCCGGCGTCTTGCAATCCGGCCTCGGATTTCTGAAACACGGGAAAATCGTCAAATACATTCCGCAGCCGGTCATTGCCGGGTTCGTCAACAGTTCGGCGTTGCTGATCGTTCTCGCACAATTGGGAATTTTGCTGGATATCCCCCGCCAGGCCAATTTGTGGGAGACCCTCCTAAATCTCGATTTGATGCGACCGTTGACCATGATTCCTGGTGTTGTCGCTATTGTGTCAATGCTGGCGGTCCAACGATGGGCCAAGGCTCTGCCGGCATCCTTTCTTGGGCTGGCCCTGGGTAGCGCGACTTATTACGTCCTGAGAGCCAGCCTTGGCGGTACGGACGTCGGCCCGACCATGGGAGAGGTTACCACCCACCTTCCAACGGTCTACGCGACGGATTTTATTTCCTCTGTCCTCGCCAGCGGTGACATATGGGCGGTGCTTGCATTTTTGATTCCCGCAGTGATTTCCATGGCCGCCGTAGGATCCATGGAAACTGTTTTGTCGATCAACGCGATGGATAAAATTTCTGAACAACGAAGCGATTACGACCGGGAACTTGGTGCGCAAGGCGCGTCCAATGCTTTTGCCGGGTTGCTGGGTGGATTGATGGCTTCGGGTGGGGTTATCCGATCCAAGCCCGCCTATGACATGGGTGGTCGATCCGTTCTGTCGGGCGTTTTTTGCAGCGCCTTTCTGTTGGCTGCAATGCTAGGCTTTGCCGATTTAATAGAATTGATTCCCCGGGCCGTAGTTGCGGGCGTGGTTATTGTTCTTGGAGTTCAGATTTTTGACCGCTGGTCCCTGGATATTTTCCGGCGGTGTTTAAATCTTCGTTCCCTCAGTGGCACGAACGCAAAAATGGATGTCGCCGTTATCCTTTTGGTGATGGTCACGGCGCTTGTTTTTGATCTCATTGTCGCCGTTATTTTCGGGATTTTTGTCGCCCTTATCCTTTTCGTCGTTCGGATGAGCAGTTCCTTGATACGGCGTATCGGGCGTGGCCCGGCAATCCATAGCCGGAGCGCCTGGGATGGAGACAAACAAAAAATCATTGAACAACAGGGACATAAAATTTCCACCATCGAACTTGAAGGAGCCCTGTTCTTCGCCACCGCAGATACGCTCGAAGACGTGGTTCGTGACCTCCTCAACGACACCGTCAGTCATTTTGTGCTCGACATGAAACGGGTGACTTATATTGACAGTTCCGGCGCCTTGGCCCTGCTTCGAATCCACCGGCTTATTTCCCGCAGTGGAGGGAAATTGATGATCGGTTATGTTCCGGAGGAACGGCGGAAAAAATATAATGGTCGGCGCAATAAAAATCGGGAAAGGGAAACCTCAGACCGACGGATTAAAAGCATATCCCGCAGCCTATGGCAGACGCTGGAAGAAACGGGTGTCGTTTCAAGCATCGGCGAGGAATTGTTGTTTGCCGATACGGACAGCGCATTGGTTTTTTGCGAACGTGATGTCATAAACCATGTCTTGCAAGATCAGACCTCGCAAATCATTCCGGAAAAACGCATCCCCGCTATCCTAAATGGGTTGACCCGAGAGGAAATTAGAATCCTTCGGCGTAAATTCCGACGACGTTTTTTCATGCCGGGGGAAACGATTTTCGAGGAAGGTGATATTGGGGATTCCTTGTATTTCCTTACCCGTGGCCGGGCCGATGTCAGCATATATCTTTCCAGCCTGGGTCAGGACAAGCGGCTGCAAACACTGATGGACGGCTCAATTTTCGGTGAGATGGCTATACTCGACTCTAAACCCCGCGCAGCAACAATCCGGGCTGTTCAGGAAACGCTGTGTTACCGCCTTAGCATTGATGCCTTTGAGGCAATCAAACAGAAATACCCAGAAATGGCGCTGAAACTGTTTAACAATTTGTCCATGATGTTTTCCGAACGCATGCGCTCGGCGAACACTATGATTTCCGAACTTGAAAAATAAAAATCCTTCCAAGGCGGCTAACCGCCGCGGGAAATCAACAGGCGCTGAACCCGGTGCAGGTTTTTGCCGATCACCTCGGCCTGTTTGGCGACGCCTTGCTGGCGGTAGACTTCCGTCGCGCCCTCGAAACAGTCCGAGGCTTCGCGAAGGAGTGAATTTTGGGAATTGCGTTTAGCCAGCGCGAAACACGCCGCGCCCAGGTTGTTGGCGGTTTGGGCCCAAAGCAACGGTGCTTTGTCCCGATTGTGTATCTTCATAGCCTCGCGAAACTGGGACACGGCTTTTTCCAGAACGGCATCGCCACCGGTTTCTTCGCCAAAGGCCAGCAGCACGACGCCGTATTGGTTGGTTACTTCGGCCCAACGGGTTGGATTGGTGTTTTTATTGCACGCTTTCAGCGCCGCCTCGTATGCACCACCAGCGCGTTTCAGGTATTCCGGTTTGCCCTCGAACCCGGCCAGAATATAAAGCGTGCGGCCCAGGTTTGCCTGCGCCGCGCCCCACTCGTGCGGGTTTGCTGACTCACTGAGGGTGGCGCTGATTGTACTGTAAATCACCGCCGCCTGGCGCATGAATTTTGGGTCTTTTTTCAACTGGCCCTGAGTTCGCAGGACCGTCGCCAGATTGTCCTGAATGCTGGCCCAGGCTAGTGGCTTGGTTTCTTTCGGCACCCTTTTTTCAGCTTGCTGGTAGGCCTTGGCGGCAAGCCCAAGTTGTTTCCCGCCGCCGCCGAGATGGGAATAGGCCACATACACATTTCCGATGGCGTTCAGGACAGATAGTTCCTGGGCATCAAGCAACCCGCCAGGCAGGCTTTCCACCATTGGGGCGACGTGCTCCAGGTAACCGCCCAGGGTTTCACCGAGACGTGCCCTTGAACCCTTGAACGTGGGGCCAAAAGTTCCGATTACCATCGCGGAAATCAACGGAATCAGGTCATCGGAAAAATTCGCAGGGATTTCCAGGGCTTCGCCATAGCCGGTTGCCTTAGACTGGTCCGCGCCCGGACCCGGGGCGGCAAGAACCCTCAGAATTAAGCCTCCGGTTTCCCGAGAAACGTCGCCCCAGATCAGGGCATCGCCGCCCTCTTCATGCAACCAGGCGCGGCCTTCCTCTGCGGCCATCACCAGACGCGCCAGTGGGTCTTCGATGGCGTCGGGGACTTTTAGCATTTTTTTCAGTTTGAAAACTTCAATGCCGGGCATACCCGTCAGCAACGCGGCCAAAGGTTTGGTCGCAGCCCCTCCCTTGTCGTTAGCGATAGGGGTCAGAAGAATCTTAGGCGGCGTCGCCTCACCGCCCGACGGGATAAAGGCCTTCTCGGAAAGTCTTTCCGCAGCAGACTTCTTTTTTCTCCCGACAAGAAAATCCAACCAATTGAATAACGCCATGGATCGAACCACCCCTGTTCGGCCATTTGGAAAAGCCGAAGACTATTTCATCCCCTAGTATTTTCAGGATGATGGCGTACTTCATTGGCCGGGGCAACGGGTTTTGGCGCACTTGGTTTAAGGGCCGTCACACCAGGACGCTCGGCGCCCCCCTTCATAGACTCGGCCCAGCCCGGCCTTCAAAAGGGCTGTTGAAAAATCCTCGCCGCCCGGCGCACGCACCCGGGCGACCACCCGGCCAGCGTATTTTCCATATCGAATTTCACTCAACACAACCGTACCGGCGGCGCCACTCGATGAAATCAAATCGCGGGCACGTTCCGCCAATCGGCGTTCGCGGTCACATTTTCCTCTGATCTCAGGCGCATCGACGCCGTCCAGGCGAACCTGGGTATCGATGTCCTGGCCCAGCCAGATACGGGGCCGAACAACGATGGTGGCGCCGTCTCTAAAAGTCCACGGCGCGGCCCTTGCGCTCCCAGTCCCCGTATCGAGTTGGCTCAAGCCCTTTCGGGCCGCCGATTTCCTCGACTGGTGGCTCAGCAACACCCCCGACATCCGCCTCCAAGGCCGCAATCAGGAAAGCAGCGCTGAGCAGAATCGAAGACAGCCACCAGCTTTGCCAAATGCCGAAACTGATCGAACTCAGGAAAAGGGAGGACGTGAACATGCCCACGGCGGCGGCGCGGTGAGGGCGGCTGTCTATCGTTCGATCAATCGCCCGCAGGATGGAAAGCAACAACCCGAGCCCGATCAGCGCGCCTACCCCGCCTAATTCCAGCCATACCTGGAGAACCGCGTTGTGGGGGTGCAGCGGGATCGGCTCGTATTGCACCGAAAAGGCAGTGGTGCCAGTAATTTCCTTTGGAAACGTGTACTGCACCCGGTCCTTGGTGCTGTAGAGTCCGCGCGCCGTATCAAAACCGCCACCCAGAACCGGTTTTTGCTCGATATGACCGACTGTATTTTTCCAGATCACGATGCGGTGCGCCGACGACGGCGTCAACCACGCGAGATTCGGGCCGGACACAAGCGGATTAGGCAGGAGACCCGGAATTTTAGGCGCCAATAACACACCGGCGACAACCACCGCGCCCAGGCCCCAAAGAGCCCAACGCGGCCAGGCAATCGCGGCGGCAAAAACCACCACCCCTAAGGCAAAACCCAAAACCACCGCGTCCGCATAGGTCAGTATAATCAGCCCGAGGCCAGCACAGATGGCGGGAACGGATACCTTGGGCGTAAACCGCAACCGCATGACCATCGCCCACGGCCAGAAAAACAACGCCGTCGCAGCCATGCCGGAATTCAGGGCATTCGTGAGATCGCCATAAACGTTTAAGGTGACCCTATTATGGATAAATTTTTGCATGACCTGTGTCAGCCATGCGTTGGAAGCAAATTCAATGGCGATAAGGGAAAACCCGATTGCGCCACCTAGAATAATGCCATTCTGAAGCACCTTTTTTTCGGATTTACCAAGCGTCGCACCGACGGCAAAAAGAACAACACCACCCAGAAATGTTGCGGCAAGGGTAATGCCCGTCTTCAGGGTTTCATCCGGCGTGATCGACCAGAACCAGGACACCAGAGCCCAGAACACCAACGCCGCCAGGGCAAACGTCACCGGTCCTAAAATCAAGGGCACGGCGCGATTTCGCCAAAGCCCGAGAACAAGGCACAAAACCGCCGCCACTGCGAACAAGGGTGCTATTCCCTTGGACAGGAAAACCCCGACCGGAACGAACAAAACTGCCGTGAGGCCCAGAATATGGCCATTGTGGACGGAGGACATTGTTTTTTCGTTCACGGCAATCATACATTCAAAATAGGGACGAAAGGCGAATGCACCGGACACTAATCGCTATCGCCACCGAAGCCAAGACAGGGCCGCTTGGCGAAAGGGCTTAAAATGGTTGCCGCCGGGACGCTCCTCAGGCATGACTGCCCCATGAATGCCAACAAGATCACCACACCCCATAAAGCCAAGTCCGCCCGCGCCGTGGCGCTTGATCTGCTGCAAGCGGTTCTGCACGGAAAAACACCTTTGGATATGGCCCTCGCCGATCACCCCGCCATGGCCACCCTCGACAGTCGCGACCGGGGCTTCGCCCGCGCCATGGTGGCAACCACCTTGCGCAGGTTGGGTCAGCTTGATGCCCAGATCGACGCCGCCCTTGAGCGCCCGCTACCGCGTAATGCAAAGGGCGTACAGGATATTATACGCCTCGGCGCCAGTCAGTTGCTGTTCATGGACACGGCGCCGCATGCCGCTGTCGGCACCGCCGTAGACCTGGCCCAGGCGCGTGGACACGGGCCGCACAAAAAACTCATTAACGCCGTGCTGCGCCGTTTTGGACGCGAGGGCCGGACGCTGATCGAAAAACAAGACGCAGCACGGCTGAACACGCCTGACTGGTTGTGGCAATCGTGGACGGCGGCCTACGGCGAAACTGCGTGCCGAAACATTGCCGAGGCCCACTTGAGCGAAGCGCCGCTCGACATTACCGTCCCGGCCGATGCCGCCCAGTGGGCCGAAACACTGGAGGCCGAAATCCTGGCCACCGGAACGCTGCGCCGCGCCGCCGGGGGGTTGGTTCCGGAATTGCCAGGATTCAAGGACGGTGCATGGTGGGTTCAGGATGCCGCAGCCGCCCTGCCGGTTAAACTTTTTGGCGACATCAGACACAAACACGTCATCGACCTGTGCGCCGCACCCGGCGGAAAAACCGCGCAACTGGCCGCGGCAGGCGCCAAGGTTAGCGCCATCGATCGGTCCGAAAAACGTTTAGTCCGGGTGCGCGAAAACCTAGACCGCCTCGGCTTTGACGCCGAAATCATCTGCGCCGACGCCATCGACTGGCGACCCGTTGAGGCCGCCGACGCGGTGTTGGTGGATGCGCCGTGCTCATCGACTGGCACCATCCGCCGCCACCCCGATGTCGCACGCCTGAAAACACCCCAAGACGTCATAAAATTGGCTGGCCTACAGCAACGTTTGTTAGCCGCCGCCATCGAAATGGTCCGCCCGGGCGGTGTGATCGTTTACTGTTCGTGTTCCCTGCAACCGCAAGAAGGCCCGGAACAAACACGCGCCCTGCTCGATGCCGGTGCCCCGGTATCACTGGTGCCAATCACGCCAAAAGACCTTGGAGGGGATGCGGAAGAGCTTGGCGAGATGATCACAGAATTCGGCGATCTGCGCACCCTGCCGAGCCATCTGGGCGACCGGGGCGGCATGGACGGCTTTTACGCTGCCCGCTTCAAGCGGCATTGATGTTAAGGCGGGATAAACCTCGACGAGACCTTTACTTACCAGGCCTGCCAAGGGTAAACACCTTGCAGGAAAGGATGTCGCAATATGGCTGAGACCAAAGGCCTGCACGAAGATTTGACGCGCATTGATGCGTCCAAAATCGGCAGCGAACGCAGCTTCGGCATCGTCTTTACCGTGGTCTTTGCCGCAATCGGTTTGTGGCCGTTGCTGGACGGAGGGGCGCCCCATTTATGGGCGCTGATCGCGGCGGGGGGCTTTCTCGCGGCGGGGCTCGTCGCACCCGCGTTGCTCAAGCCCTTTAACCGGGCATGGTTTCTGTTCGGGTTGGGGCTGCACAAGGTGGTCAACCCGATGGTCATGGGGTTGTTATTTTTTCTGACTGTGACACCGATTGCCCTGATCCTGCGGATTCAAGGCAAGGATCCGTTGCGCCGACGATTTGAGCCGGACGCCACAAGCTATTGGATCGAACGCACTCCGCCCGGCCCCGAGGCGGAAACCATGCGTCAACAATTCTAACAAACGACTTTTTGGAAAGGCATTATGGATTTTATCAGTGAGCTCTGGGCCTTCATGAAGGTGCGAAAGAAATTCTGGCTGTTGCCGGTGATCGTCATGATGGCCGTGTTCGGAGGCCTCGTCGTCCTCAGCCAGGGGTCCGCCGTGGCGCCGTTTATTTACACCATTTTCTGATCGGAACCAGGCCTTGCGTATTCTTGGTGTATCCGCCTTTTACCATGACAGCGCGGCGGCCCTGATCGAAGACGGACGCATAACGGCTTGCGCCCAGGAAGAACGTTTCACCCGCAAGAAGCACGACGCCGGGTTCCCGGACCGGGCCATTGAATTCTGTCTGTCCCATGCCGGGACAGGTTTGGAAGATGTCGACTTCGTCGCCTTTTACGACAAACCGTTCCTAAAATTCGAGCGCTTGCTGGAAACCTATCTGGCCTTCGCGCCCCGGGGGTTCCGGTCATTCAACATGGCGATCCCGGTGTGGCTGCGCGAAAAACTTTTCCAGAAAGACCTGCTGCGTAAAAAATTTCGGGAGTTTGATCCTGCTTTTGATTGGAAAAACAAACTACTGTTTTCCGAGCATCATTTGAGCCACGCGGCGTCGGCTTTCTTCCCGTCGCCGTTCGAGGATGCGGTGGTGTTGACCATGGACGGAGTCGGCGAATGGGCGACGACCTCGGTTGCCCAGGGCCACGGCAACAGCCTGAAAGTGACCAAGGAAATTCATTTTCCCCACTCCCTGGGCCTGCTCTATTCGGCGTTTACTTATTACACCGGTTTCCGGGTCAACTCGGGCGAATACAAGGTCATGGGGTTGGCGCCATACGGCGAGCCAGAATATGCCGATCTGATTTTCGACAACCTGATCGACCTGAAGGACGATGGCAGTTTCCGGCTCGATCAATCCTATTTCGATTATTGCACCGGCCTGCGTATGACCAACGCCAAGTTCGACAACCTGTTCGGCGGGCCGCCACGGGGGGAAGGCGAGTTGCTGGATCAGCGTCACATGAATCTTGCCGCCTCGGTCCAGGCAGTGACCGAAGAGGTCATCCTCAGGATCACTCGTGCGCTGGCCAAAGAGACCGGGGCCAAGAACCTCTGCCTGGCCGGCGGCGTCGCCTTGAACTGTGTCGCCAACGGCAAGGTATTACGCGACGGTGCATTCGACAATATCTGGGTCCAGCCTGCCGCCGGGGACGCCGGCGGCGCGCTCGGCGCGGCGCTGGCGGCCTATCACCTGTATCAAGACCAGCCCCGCGTGGATACGGGCAAGGGCCGCGACGCCATGCAGGGCTCATACCTCGGCCCCGCATTCGAGCAACCCGATATTCAGGAACGGCTGACCGAGGCCGGGGCACGGTTTACGGTTCTGGACGACGACGCTCTGATAACCGAGACCGCCCAGGCTCTGGCGAGGGGCAAGGCGGTCGGCTGGTTCCAGGGCCGTATGGAATTCGGGCCACGCGCCCTGGGTGGCCGGTCCATTCTGGGCGACGCGCGCTCGCCTGATATGCAGAAAACACTCAACCTCCGGGTCAAGTACCGAGAATCCTTCCGCCCCTTCGCGCCGTCGGTGCTGTGCGAGGACGTAGCGGACTGGTTCGACATAGACGCAGACAGCCCTTACATGCTGATGGTCGCCGATGTTACAGAGGAACGAAGGCGCGCCATGACCGAAGACGAGCAGGCGCTGTTCGGGATCGATAAGCTGAACGTGCCCCGGTCCGACATTCCCGCCGTCACCCATGTCGACTATTCCGCCCGCATCCAGACTGTGCACGCCGACACCAACCCGCGCTATCACGCGCTGATTAAAAAATTCAAAGACACCACCGGATGCCCTGTCATCGTCAACACGTCGTTTAACGTCCGGGGTGAGCCCATCGTGTGTACCCCCGAAGACGCCTTTCATTGTTTCATGGGCACCGGCATCGAGGTTCTGGTTGTCGGCAATTGTTTTCTGTTAAAAGAAGATCAGGACCCGGCCCTAAAACTTGATTACAAAGACGCCTTCGAGAAGGATTGAGCTTTGATGAGCAAGCCCATCGTTCCTGTTATTCTTTCCGGCGGTTCCGGCCAAAGACTTTGGCCGCTATCGCGCGAGATGTACCCTAAGCAGTTAATCAACATTCTGTCCGACCGCAGTCTGCTTCAGGAAACCGCCGTGCGCCTGAGTGGGCCGGGGTTTGCCCCGCCGATGATCGTCTGCAATGACAGCCACCGTTTCATTGTGGCCGAGCAATTGCGCGAGGCCGGGGTTCAACCCGGCCCCATCGTGCTTGAGCCCTGCCGCCGCAACACCGCCCCGGCGGCCGCCCTGGCGGCGTTAATATTGCTCAATCAGGACCCTGATGCCGTCATGCTGTTGGCGCCGTCGGATCATGCGATTGGCAACGCAGAAGCCTTCGCCGCCGCCGTAGCCACGGGCTTGGGTGCAGCGGCACAAGGCAAGCTGGTGACCTTCGGCGTAGTCCCGGACCATCCGGCAACGGGTTACGGATATATCCAAAAGGGTGACGCCATCGACGGGGCTGAGGGCTGTTTTGCTATCAACAGCTTCACCGAAAAACCTGACGCCGCAACGGCGGAACAATACATCTCACAAGGTGACTTTTTCTGGAACGGCGGCATTTTCCTGTTTTCCGCAGCAACCTTCATCCGAACCCTCGAAGCGCTCCGCCCCGATATGGTGGCCGCGTGCCGCAAGGCCGTTGAGGGCGCCAGTGCCGACCTCGATTTTTTCCGCCCCAATGAGGCCGCGTTTGAGGCCTGCCCGTCTGAATCCATTGATGTCGCGGTGATGGAACGCACACCCGACGGCGCCGTGGTGCCGGTCGATATGGACTGGCATGATGTCGGATCGTGGTCGGCTCTGTGGAGCATCAGTGAAAAAGACGACGACGGAAACGTTTTGATCGGCGACGTCATCGCCCATGACGCCAAAGGATCATACCTCAGAAGTGACGGCCCGCTGCTTACCGCCGTCGGCGTCGAAAACATGGTTATCGTCGCCACCGGCGACGCGGTCTTGGTCGGCGACCGTGGGGCGAGCGAAGAAATTCGCTCCCTGGTCGAAACCCTGAAGCAAAAAGGGCGGACAGAATATTCCTCCCATCCCAGGGTCTACCGGCCCTGGGGCTGGTTTCAAACACTCGATCATGGCGATCGCTATCAGGTCAAACACCTGATGGTCAAACCCGGCCAGAAAATTTCCCTGCAATCGCACGCACACCGCGCCGAACACTGGACCGTGGTCGCCGGCACGGCCCGGGTGACCCGCGGCGACGAGACTATTACCCTCGATATTGACCAGTCCACCTATATCCCACTCGGCACCAAACACCGGCTGGAGAATCCGGGCAAGGAGGCGTTGAGCGTGATCGAGGTGCAGTCAGGAAGTTATCTGGGGGAAGACGATATCGTCCGTTTTGAAGACAGCTACGGGCGCGGCTAGAGCATTTGTTTTGGACGCAAATTCGTCGTCGCGGATGATTCCATCCACTCGGGATTTGCTCTAGATTTCCATCCGCTGCATGTCCGGACCAAGTTCCAAGGTCCGCCACATACCTTTCAAATCGACAATCAGGCCACCGGGCTTGACCATCGCAGCCAGAGCATCGTCGATAAAAGCGGCGTATTCGTCGTGGCAAACGGCGCCGACGACACAGTCATAAGTCTGCGCCCCGTCCAACTGGCCCAGCAGTGTTAGCCCGAACAAGCGTTTGGCCTCGCCTGCGTCAGCGATGGCGTCGTGAACATCGACGTCATGGCCTTGCGCTTTCAGGGCGTTGATCAAATCGACGACCTTGGTGTTGCGCAGATCGGGGACATTCTCTTTGAAGGTCAGGCCCAGAACCAAAATCCGGGCAGGAGGACCGGAACCGGAGGCCTCCGCCAGCCGCTCGCCAATCCGTCCGGCAATAAACCCGGCCATACCGTCATTGATTTTCCTGCCCGCCAGGATGACCTCCGGGTGGTGGCCCATCTCGCTGGCCAGGTGGGCCAGATAGAACGGATCGACGCCGATGCAGTGACCGCCAACGAGGCCCGGCTCGAAGCTGAGAAAATTCCATTTTGTTCCGGCAGCGGCGAGCACATCATGAGTGGACAGACCCAAGCGGTTGAAAATCATCCCGACTTCGTTGATGAAGGCGATGTTGATGTCGCGCTGGGCATTTTCGATGACCTTCGCGGCTTCCGCCGTTTTGATAGTCTTGGCAACGAAGACGCCGCCCGCAGTAATGGCCCCGTACAAGTCCGACAAGGCCTTCGTCACCTCCGGGGTCTGACCGGCCACCACCTTGGTAATCTTGTCGATCGTGTGTTCCTTGTCGCCGGGGTTGATACGTTCCGGCGAATAGCCAAGGAAAAAATCCTTGCCGGACACCAAGCCCGATGCAGCCTCCAGTTCCGGCCCGCAAACGTCTTCGGTGACGCCCGGATAGACGGTGCTTTCCAGTACCACAATGGCGCCTTTTTTTATCACCTTGCCGATGGTTCGGCAGGCCGACACGACGTAGGTCAAATCAGGACGGTTTTCGGCGTCAACCGGTGTCGGCACGGTGATGATAAAATAATCTGCGCCGTCTATAACGGCCGCGTCATTGGAGCAAACAAGGCTTGAGGCAGCTAATGCACTGGCCGAAATTTCACCCGTGACATCGACGCCGCCGTTAAGCTCAGCGACACGGGTAACGGAGATATCAAAGGCGGTGACCGGATAGTGCCGCGCCAACGCCAACGCTAGCGGCAAACCGACGTACCCCAATCCAATTACTGCGACGTGAGGAGAAGACAAATCATTTCCTCGAATTAAAAGAGGGTTCCGTCTACGGCCACTCTAGGCAATTGTCAACTGCAAGCACATACGTACGAATAACGAACCACTAGGATAAACCCATAGCGTATTGCCAAGCCCTGACTTTGCCGTTTTCAATTGGCATTCTAGGGCTTCGCGGTCCATCTTAATGACACCAAAAGCGTTTGATTCTGCATAATTTCTTGACGTTCACGTAGTGAACGATGTAGTGTTCGGTTTCTGAACGCTGGTTTGCATCTGGCTTGCATTAAAAGTCGGACGAAAGACCGAAGACAAGCCGAAAATCTAGATGGTCCGGCGGAAGTGGTTACAGGGATTTCAAGGCTATTGCGGCCGAAAATACAGGTGATTTTTGGAAAAAACCGATACCACTTCACCCGATCTGGACAACGAGGCCAAAATCACGCTGGGCCTGTTGAACATGGTCCATGACAATTCGGCGACGTCGCAGCGATCCATGGCAGGGGATCTGGGAATCGCCCTCGGCCTGGCCAACGCCTACTTAAAGCGATGCGTCAAAAAGGGCCTGATCAAGGTCAGCCAGGCGCCGGCCAATCGTTATGCCTATTATCTGACACCGAATGGTTTCGCGGAGAAAAGCCGGCTGACAGCCGAATTTCTGTCTGAATCCTTCAATCTTTTCCGGCGCGCCCGGTCTGAGAGCGCCGAATTATTTAATCAATGCCAAAACCACAACTGGAAACGAATTGCGCTCTACGGGACCGGCGACCTGACTGAGATTATGGCGCTTTCGGCCAAAGACTTTCCGATTGAAGTGGCGTGCGTGATCAGCCGCGACCCCGGAGTATCCGAATTCGCAGGCATTCCAGTCGTAACGCAAACGCCCAACCCCAATGATATCGACGCCATCGTCATTTGCGCTATCAATGGCTCGCAAACCGCATACGACAATGCCTGCGCCAATTTCCCGCCGGAAAAGGTGCTGGTGTTCGGATTTCTTAGTATCTCGAAGGCTGCAAAGCCCAAAGAGAGGGGAGTGAAATGACATACTGGTGTGCCGTACAAACCCACGTCCGGTCCGAAGACAAGGCCGCCTTTCACCTGAAACGCCAGGGATATGACGTTTTCCTGCCCAAACACCTGAAGCGCCGCAAGCATGCCCGGCGCATCGACTGGGTTTTGACTCCGCTGTTTCCGCGCTACCTGTTCGTTGCCATCAATCCCGACACTACCCCCTGGTGGGCAATCCGCTCCACCGTCGGGGTCGGCTCTCTTATCTGTTTCGGCGACACCCCGGCCGTTGTACCGACAAACATTATTACCGAGATCCAGGCGCGCCAGGATGAAAAAGGCTTGGTCAAGTTACATTCCGGCTGCGCCTTCAAGCCGGGCGACCGGGTGAAAATTATCGATGGCCCGCTGAACGACATTGAGGGGCTGTTCGAATGCCCCACCGACGAAGACCGCGTTACCGTCCTGCTTAACTTGATGGGCAGGGAAGTAAAGGTGCGCGTACCCCTGGAGGCGGTTTACGCCTGCGCCTAAGGTTTCGGCGCAACAGCGACCGTTTTCGGGCTTCAAATTTTATTTCCTCGGGTGAAGAGTTTCACCCGGACTGCGGTAGCATGGGATTTTCCCGTCATTACCTTCGTCAAACACCAATGACAACATTAACCTTTTCCAATTTTTTCTCCGATCAAGTCGGGCAAACGGACTCCACCCGCCAGGTGGTTTGTGTCCAAGGCTTGGGCTTCGTTGGCGCGGCCATGGCATTGACCATCGCCTCAGCGAGAAGGCCGGACGGTGATCCGCAATTCAACGTTATCGGCATAGACCTGCCGACGGAACAGGGGAAGCATGCCATTGGCAGCCTCAACGCCGGAATATTCCCCGCCCCCACAACGGATGCGGCGTTGGTTGCGGCGGCCGAACAGGCTCACAAAGCCGACAATCTAGCTGCAACCAGCGATGCCGGAGCCATTGCGTTGGCTTCCGTCATTCTTGTGAACGTCCATTTGGACATTACCGACACTGAGACGGGGCCAGGGGTGCGGTTTGAAAATTTTACCGCCGCCATTGAAGCCATTGGTGATCATATGCAGGCGGGCGCCCTGATCATCGTCGAGACGACCATTCCGCCGGGGACATGTGAGAAGGTGGTGGCGCCTATTCTCTCCGACCGGCTCAAAGCCCGCGGCCTCGGCGAGGATGATTTCCTTCTCGCCCATTCCATGGAACGGGTGATGCCGGGGGATCAATATCTGGATTCCATCATAAATTTCTGGCGGGTGTATGCGGGGCACACGCCTGCTGCCGGCGATGCCTGTGGTGAATTTTTATCCCGGATCATCAACGTCAAGGATTTCCCCCTGACCCGATTGGCGTCGACCACGGCATCCGAGATAACCAAGATCATGGAAAACAGCTATCG